>NZ_SJYZ01000028.1:0-38825 GCF_004337555.1 Microbacterium sp. PI-1
GAACGCGCGGAGGTCGGCGGCGAGCAGGTCGGGGCGCTCCAGAGCGGCGAAGTGCCCGCCCTCGTCGAAGCGGCTCCAGTGCACGATGTTCGCGTTGTCGCGCTCGGCGAAGACCCGGATCGTCTGGAAGTCGTCCGCGAACACGGCGACTCCGGTGCGGGCGGTGCTGACGCGCGGCTCGGCCCCTTCCTCGGCGGCGTCTGCCCTGGCGTTCTCGAGGTAGCTGCGCGACATGCCGGACGCCGCGTTCGCGAACCAGTTCACGCTGACCTCGAGCAGGATCTTGTCCAGAGGCACGAGCGACGTGCCGTTGCCGAACGAGTTGAACAGCTCGCTGTACGCGAGGAGTCCGACCGGAGAATCGCTGATCCCCACCGACACGGTCTGCGGGCGCGAGGAGTTCATGGCGTTGTACCCGCCGACCGACTGGAACCACTGCATGTGCTCGAGGCCGGCGTAGTCCGCGGGCTCCAGCTTCTCGAACTCCGCCGGGTCGCCCGAGGGGAACGAGAACAACTGCAGCACGTGCAGACCGAGGAATCCTTCGGGTTCGCGCAGCCCCAGCTCGCGGGCGACCATCGCCCCGTTGTCGGATCCGTGGATGCCGTAGCTGTCATAGCCGAGCCCCCGCATGAGGCGGTCGTACGCCTCCGCGACGCGTGCGGTCGTCCACCCCGGCGAAGCGAGCGGCTGGGAGAAGCCGTAGCCGGGCGCATCCGGGATCACGACGTCGAACGCGTCCTCCGCCCGGCCGCCGTGCGCCACAGGGTCGACGAGCCGGTCGATCAGGTCGAGGTAGTCGATCGACGAGCCCGGGTAGGTGTGGGCGAGCAGCAGGGGTGTCGCTCCCTCGTGGGCCGAGCGCACGTGGAGGAAGTGGATCGTCTGTCCGTCGATCACGGTGGTGAAGTGCGGGACGGCGTTGATCCGCTCCTGGGCGGCGGTCCAGTCGAAGTCGCGCCAGGCGGCGACGGCCTCGCGCAGGTAGGAGTTGGGGGTGCCGGCATCCCAGTCATCCGTCGGCGACGGCTGCGGAAGACGAGTGCGGGCGAGGCGATCCTGGAGATCGGCGACCTCGGCAGCGGAGACCGAGACGGTGAAGGGGCGGAAGGTGAGCGTCGTGTTTTCCATATCTCGAAGGTAGAAGGCTATTAGGTTGGATTCGTTCCTAATAAATTGCCGACTTTCACGGAGTTCCGATGGCCGATCCGACCGCTCGTCTGCTCGCCCTTCTGGCCCTGCTGCAGACCGGCCCTGAGCGCTCCGGGTCCGACCTGGCCGCCCGCCTCGGCGTCTCGGCGCGCACCATCCGGCACGACATCGAGCGGCTGCGTGACCTCGGGTATCCGGTCGACGCCACGCGCGGATCCATCGGCGGATACCGCCTGGGGGCCGGCGGGAAGCTTCCTCCGCTGCTTCTCGACGACGAAGAGGCGGTGGCGGTCACGGTCGGGCTCCGCGCCGCGGCCGGCATCGCGGGGGTCGCGGAGTCGGGCGCCCGGGCCCTCGCCAAGCTCGAGCAGGTTCTGCCGTCGCATCTGCGTCCCACGGTGGACGCCCTCCGCACCAGCGTCGACCGCGCTCCGGAGAACAACGACACCGACGCCCCGGATGCCGAGGTGGACGCCGCATCGCTGCAGGCCATCGCGCGCGCGATCCGCGACGAGGAGTGGTTGCGCTTCGAGTACGAAGGGGCGCCCGTGCTGGTCGAGCCCTATCGGCTGCTCACCTGGCATCGGCGCTGGTACCTGGTTGCGCGCGATCCGCACACCGCGGAGTGGGGCACCTACCGCGTCGACTGGATGGACCTGCGGATGCCGACCCACCGGCGCTTCGACCCGCAGCCGCTGCCCGGGGGCGACTACACGGCCTTCGCGATGCGGACCATCGCGGTGAGCGGGTGGATCGTGCACGCCCGGCTGCGGATCGACGCTTCGGCGGAGGCCGTGCTCGACCGGATCCATGCCGCGGTCGGTGTGGTCGAACCGATCGATGAGGAGCACTGCATCCTCGTCACCGGCGCGGACAGCCTCGACACGGTCGCCGCCTACATCGGGATGCTCTTGATGGACTTCACGGTCGAGAGTCCACCCGAGCTGATCCCCCGCCTCCAGCTGTTGTCCGAGCGCTACGCGCGCGCGGTGGCCGGCAGCTGATCCCTCCCCCTCCGTGCCGAGACCCCGCCAGATTGCCGAGACCCCCGCCTGCAGACGTCAGCAGGCGGGGGTCTCGGCGGGGCTCGGGGGTCTCGACGACCCGGAAGTCAGGGGCTCAGGCGCCGCGCAGACGCTCCGCGAGGTACGCGTGCAACTGGTCGATCGAGACGCGCTCCTGCGCCATGGTGTCGCGGTCGCGCACGGTGACGGCGCGGTCCTCGAGCGAGTCGAAGTCGACCGTGACGCAGAACGGGGTGCCGATCTCGTCCTGACGACGGTAGCGGCGACCGATCGCCCCCGCATCGTCGAAGTCGACGGCCCAGGAGCTGCGGAGCGTGTCGGCGACCTCACGCGCGAGAGGAGACAGCTTCTCGTTGCGCGAGAGTGGCAGCACCGCGGCCTTGACGGGCGCGAGGCGCGGGTCGAGCTTGAGCACGGTGCGCACGTCGGTGCCGCCCTTGGCGTTGGGCACCTGCTCCTCGCGGTAGGCATCGACGAGGAACGCCATCATCGCGCGGGTGAGGCCGAACGAAGGCTCGATCACGTACGGGGTGTAGCGCTCGCCCGTGGCCTGGTCGAAGTAGGTCAGGCTCTGCCCCGACGCCTCGCTGTGGCTGGACAGGTCGTAGTCGGTGCGGTTGGCGACGCCCATGAGCTCGCCCCACTCCTTGCCCGCGAAGCCGAACTTGTACTCGACGTCGATCGTGCCGGCCGAGTAGTGCGCGCGATCGTCTTCCGGCACGTCGAACTGGCGCATGTTCTCGGGGTCGATGCCCAGATCGATGAACCAGTTCCAGCAGGCCTCGACCCAGTGCTCGAACCACTGCTGTGCGTCGGCGGGCGGCGTGAAGAACTCGATCTCCATCTGCTCGAACTCGCGCGTGCGGAAGATGAAGTTGCCCGGCGTGATCTCGTTGCGGAACGCCTTGCCCACCTGGCCGATGCCGAACGGCGGCTTCTTGCGACTCGCGGTGAGCACGTTCGAGAAGTTCACGAAGATGCCCTGCGCGGTCTCGGGGCGCAGGAAGTACAGGCCCGACTCATCGTCCACGACGCCGAGGTAGGTCTTCACCAGGCCGGAGAACGCCTTGGGCTCCGTGTACTGCCCCTTGGTGCCGCAGTTCGGGCAGGGGATGTCGGCGAGGCCGTTCTCGGCCTTGCGCCCCTTGCGCGCCTCGAAGTCCTCGATGAGGTTGTCGGCACGGAAGCGCTTGTGGCACTGCAGGCACTCGACCAGCGGGTCGGTGAAGGTCGCGACGTGACCCGAGGCCTCCCACACGCGCTTGGGGAGGATGATGCTGGAGTCCAGGCCGACCATGTCGCCACGGCCGCGCACGAACGTCTGCCACCACTGACGACGGATGTTCTCCTTGAGCTCCGTCCCGAGGGGGCCGTAGTCCCAGGCCGACCGGGAACCGCCGTAGATCTCACCCGCTTGGAACACGAACCCGCGGTGGCGGGCGAGGGCGATGACCTTGTCGAGGCGGGACTGTTCGGCCATGGTGGCTCCAATGGTCGGATGCGGGAGGAGACCCGTGAACACGGGCACCCCATTCTATCCGTCGCCCCGTGGCGACCCTGGCCCCGACGGCCGCACGGGAGTACCGTCCTGACATGAGCACTGCAGCGCGAGATCAGCGGGCCCGCAACGACGACACCCGCTTCTTCGGCCAACCGTGGGCTCTGGTGCACATCTTCGGCGTGGAGATGTGGGAGCGCTTCAGCTTCTACGGCATGCAGGGCATCCTGCTCATCTACCTGTACTACTCGGTCTCGCAGGGTGGCCTCGGCCTCCCCGAAGCCGTCGCCGGCGGGATCGTCGGCGCGTACGGCGGTGCGGTCTACCTGTCGACCATCCTGGGCGCCTGGCTCGCCGACCGCCTGTTCGGGTCCGAACGGGTGCTCTTCGTCAGCGCGATGGTGATCGTGGCCGGCCACGTCGCCCTCGCCCTGCTCCCGGGCTTCGTCGGCGTGGGCGTCGGCCTGGTGCTCGTCGCTCTCGGCTCCGGCGGCCTGAAGGCGAACGCGACCTCGGTCGTCGGCAGCCTCTATACCCCGGAGGATCCCCGCCGGGATGCGGGCTTCTCGCTGTTCTACCTGGGCATCAACCTCGGCGCGTTCCTGGGCCCGATCCTGACCGGCATCCTGCAGTCCTCCCTCGGTTTCCACTTCGGTTTCGGACTCGCGGCCCTGGGGATGACCTTCGGCCTCGTCCAGTACTCGTTCGGACGTCGCGCCCTGCCCTCCTCGGTCCGCGAGGTGCCGAACCCGCTCCCGACGTCCCGCTACCCTCTCGTCGGGATCATCGCCGTCGTCGCCGTCGCCCTCATCGCCGTCCTGGTCCTGACCGGGCTGATCCGCGCAGACAACCTCGCGACCCTGGTCATCGGCGGCACTGCGATCGCCGCCGTCGCCTATTTCACCGTGATCCTGTCCAGCCGCCGCATCGACACCACCGAGCGCTCGCGGGTGTGGGGGTTCCTGCCGCTGTTCGTCACCAGTGTCGCGTTCTGGTCGCTGTACCAGCAGCAGTTCACGGTCCTGACCGTCTACTCGGACAAGCGCCTCGACAGGAACCTGTTCGGCTGGGAGATGCCCGTCTCGTGGGTGCAGTCGATCAACCCCGTCTTCATCATCATCCTGTCGGGAGTGTTCGCCGCGATCTGGACCCGACTCGGAAAGCGCCAGCCCTCGACACCGGTGAAGTTCGGACTGGCCGCGATCATCATGGGATCGGCGTTCCTGCTGTTCCTGCCGTTCGCCGGAGGGGGCGAGAACTCCACGCCGCTGCTGGCGATCGTCGGGATCCTGTTCGTCTTCACGGTCGCCGAACTGCTGCTGTCACCGGTCGGGCTCTCGGTGGCCACCAAGCTCGCGCCCGCCGCGTTCCACACGCAGATGGTCGCGCTGTTCTTCCTGTCGATCGCCCTCGGCACGGCGATCTCCGGATGGCTAGTGCAGTTCTACAACCCGGATGACGAGGTGCCGTACTTCTCGATCCTCGGTGGCATCGCCATCGTCGTCGGGATCGGCCTGCTGCTCAGCGTGAAACCCGTCCTGAAGCTCATGCGCGGGGTGCGCTGATCGCGCCGCCGCGGAAGGCGGTCAGGCCGTGAAGAGGTAGCCGCGCGCGTTGTCGTAGCCGGCGACCTTCAGTCCGCTGCCGAGCAGACCTTCCATCTGGGCCCGCAGACGGAGCCGCCACTCGTGTGCGGCCGCCGGGTCCGCGATGCGCAGCGCCTCGATGTCCGCCGGGATCTCCAGGGTCTCGACGACCTCGTCGTCTGCCGGCGGCTTGGCGATGTCGGCGAGGGCCCACTCGACATCGAGCCGGTCGCTCTCGTCACCCGCGTCCCCGCCGCCGAAGATCCCGTAGCGGTTCACCGAGTATCCCGTCGCGCGTGCGCCGAGCACCGCGAAGAAGAAATGCGCGTTGCGCGCGACCAGCGGATCGAACACCCAGGTGATCCGACCGACGTCGCGGGAGAACGCCCACTGACGCTGGTGCTCCTTGAGCTCACGCCCCCAGCCGCGACCCCGATACTCGGGGAGCAGGGCCGTGATGTGCGAGTGCATCGCCCGCCGGGCGGGTTCGCCGAAGAACGCGATCGATGCCCCGACCATGCGCTCCTCGTCGCCCTCGCCGTCGAAGAAGCCGACGACGTAGTTGCCCGACTGCTGCAGGGCGCGCAGGGTGCCGGCATCCACCACGCGCTGCGGACCCCGGATGGAGTCGAGCAGGCCCTGCGCGTCGAGGATGAGTTCAACGGTGTCGAGATCACGGATGGTTCGCACGCACCCAGTCTGCCCCTCGTCGGCCCGTTCGAGGAATCGACGGGCCCGGATCAGCGATAAGGAAAGGCCTCCCCGCCACCCGCCGCGAGCGCTTCCGCGACGATCCGGAGGTGTGCTTCGGCCATCTCCGGCGGCAGCGGCGGCAGGATCTCGTCCCAGAAGGCGAGCACGGCGCCGCGGCCCTGCATCATCCCCGCCGGGCGTCCCATCGCCCACAGATGCATGTGCGCGGAGCCGTCGTTCCAGCGACCGAAGTGGCAGCGCGCGACCCCAGGGACGCTCTTGACGGCCTGGGAGACCCGCTGCATCAGCGGACCCAGCGCGGCGAGCACATCGTGCGGGGCGTTCTCGAGCAGCCAATGCTCGCGCGGCGCGACCCCGCCGATGAACGGCAGACCGCCGACGTCCCATCCGGCACGCACTTGCCACAGCTCGTCGTGCCAGATCGTGTGCACGCTCGGACCGCAGTGCCCGCACTCGCCCGGGTCGATCTCTCCTCCGCGCGGCTTCTCCGGCACGAGCATCGGTTCGAGCGGACGCATCGTGATCGTCTCGAAGGCCCAGGGCAGACCCTCGGCGATCGCGGAGGCGTCGAGCACCTCGCCGATCGGGAGCCGGCGGTGGTATGCGGAGTCGGCGGGGTGCTGGTCGAAGGCGGCGTCATCGCTCATCCGCCCATGCAATCACGAACGGCGGAGCGCGCTCACACCTTCCTCAGCGCGTCCCGATCGAGTTGAGAGGCGGAGGTGAGCCCCGCCAGCCCGAGGGTGATGTCGATCTCGGCGAGCACGTTCCGCATGACCTCGCGCACACCCACCTCCCCCGCGATGCCGAGGCCGTAGGCGTAGGGACGGCCGAGAGCCACGACCGTCGCGCCGAGGGCGAGGGCGATCACGGCATCGGCGCCGCCCCGCACCCCCGAGTCGAAGACGATCGGCACCCGGCCCGCGACACGCTCCGCGATCTCGGGCAGCACGTCGAGCGTCGGCACCGAGCGGTCGATCTGACGGCCGCCGTGGTTCGAGATCCAGATCCCGTCCATCCCCGCATCGAGCGCCGCCTGGGCATCGTCGGGGTGCACGATCCCCTTGAGGATGATCGGCAGACTCGTCCACTCGCGTGCTTTCGCCAGGTCTTCCCCCGTGAGGGCAGGAGTGGAGAACACGTCGAGGAACGTCTCGACCGCAGCCCGCGGCAAGGGCGAGCGGAGGTTGTCGCGCAACGAAGCTCCGCCGGTGAGCGGCGCGCCCTTGCGGGCGATCATCAGGGCCGCGGCCACCGCCCGAGGTGTGACGCGGACGCCGGGCGCATCGCCCTTCGGCGCGGCGGCGCGCTCGCGCACCAGCTGCTGGAACACCGGATCACTCGTGTACTGCGCGATCCCCATCCCGCGGGTGAACGGCAGGTACGCGAGATCGAGGTCGCGGGTGCGCCAACCGAGCAGGTGCGTGTCGAGGGTGATGACGATCGCTTCGCACCCGGACTCCTCGGCGCGGGCGAGCAGCGAGCGGTTGAGGTCGTCCGACGCCGACCAGTAGAGCTGGAACAGCCGGGAGCCGTGCGGTGCGGCATCCGCCACCTCCTCCATCGGGAAGGAGGCCTGGTTCGAGAGCGTGTACGGGACGCCGAGGGATGCCGCGGCACGCCCGACCGCGAGGTCGGCCTCCGCGTGGGCCATCTCCATCACCCCGAGCGGGGCGAGCAGAAGGGGCGTCGGGCGCATCCGCCCCAGGAACTCCACGCCGAGGTCGCGGGTCGAGACGTCACGGAGCGGCCTCGGCCAGACCTGCCAGCGGTCGAACGCCCGACGGTTGGCCGTCATGGTGCGCTCGGAACCCGCGCCACCGGCGATGTACGCGAACGCTTCGGCGCTCAGCGCCTTGCGGGCCGCAGCCTTGAGGGCCACGGGGTCGATCGGCACCGCGGGCTTCGTCCCGCTGATGCCCGCGCGGTAGATGTCGGACTGGGTACGCCGGGAGATGCCGCGGTGGGCGGCGGGATCGTCCGGAGCGACGCTGCTCGTGACCATGCCCACATGCTAACCAGCGCCGGACGGCCCCGCATCGTCCGATCGCCGATAGCCTGAGCCGGTGGGTGCGAGCGTCGACAGAGCCAGGAAGCGTCTCTCCCGCACCCCGCCGAAGTGGGCGATCGTCGCGGTCCTCGCGTTCGCCGGTCTGTGCTCGTCGTTCATGTTCACGCTCGTCGTCCCGTTGCAGGCCGAGCTGCCGCAACTGCTGAACGCCTCCCGCGAGGACACCACCTGGGTGGTCACGATCACGCTGCTCGTCGCCGCGGTCGCCACCCCCATCTCCGGCCGCCTGGGTGACATGTACGGCAAGCGCCGGGTCGTCATCGCCCTGCTCGCGCTCCTCATCCTCGGCTCCGTGATCGCCGCGGTGTCCGGCTCGATCGTCGGCGTGATCATCGGTCGCGCGCTGCAGGGGGCCGTGACGGGCGTCGTCCCCCTCGGCATCGCCATCATGCGCGACGTGCTGCCGCCCGAGCGGCTCGGCACGGCCGTGGCCCTCATGAGCGCGACCATGGGCGTCGGTGGCGCCATCGGGATGCCCGTCGCCGCCCTGCTCGCCCAGAACGCCGACTGGCACATGCTCTTCTGGCTCGCGGCAGCGCTCGGCGTCGTCGGCCTCGCCCTCGTTCTGGCGGTGATCCCGGAGGACGTGCTCCGCTTCCCCGGTCGACTCGACGTGGTCGGTGCCGTCGGTCTCGCGATCGGCCTCACCGGGATCCTGCTCTTCGTCTCGCGAGGAGCGCAATGGGGATGGACCTCCGCGCTCACGCTCACCTGCATCCTCGGGGGAGTCGCCGTCCTCCTGGTCTGGGGCTGGTACCAGCTGCGCACGAAGGACCCCCTGCTCGATCTCCGGGTCGCCGCACGCCCGGCCGTCCTGTTCACGAACATCGCCGCGATCGGCATGGGGTTCGCGCTCTTCGCCTCGAACGTGACGTTCCCTCAGCTGCTCGAGATGCCGACCGTCGGCGGCGCGGGCTTCGGGCTCGACATGCTGGCGGCGTCGCTCGTGATCATGCCGGCGGGGCTCGTGATGATGGTCATCTCACCGCTCTCGGGCTGGCTCGAACGCACCGTCGGCCCCCGGCCGCTGTTCACGGTCGGCGCCGCGGCGATCGTGCTCGCCTACGTCTTCGTCCTGCTCTGGTCCTCCGAGGTGTGGCACATCTTCGTGGCCAACATCTTCATCGGCATCGGGATCGGGTTCACCTTCGCCGCGATGCCGATGATCATCATGCGCTCGGTGCCGGCGAACGAGACCGGGGCGTCGAACGGGCTGAACGCCCTGTTCCGCTCGGTCGGAACCTCGAGCGCCTCCGCCGTGATGGGCGGTGTGCTCGCGGCGATGAGCATCGATGTCGACGGGGTCGCCGTGCCCACGCGAGCCGCCTTCGAGGTGTGCTTCTGGCTCGCGATCGCGGCCGGCGTGATCGCCGTGGTGCTCTCGCTCTTCATCCCGAAGCAGCGGAGTTCCGAGCAGCATCCGTCCCTGCCCGGCTGAGCGCGGCGCCGCACATCCGCGACGCGGACCGGCTCAGGTCCTCCGATAGGTGATGTGGGTGACCAAGGAGGTTGCGCGCACCGACACCCGTTCGAGCCGCTGCGGGGGCACCCCCTCGAAGACGCGCTCCCCCGCCCCGATGATGCACGGCGTGATGTGCAGGCGCAGCTCGTCGAGGAGACCCGCCGTGAGGAACTGGTTCACGGTGCGCGGCCCGCCGGCGATCGAGATGTCCTGCTCTCCCGCGGCGTCCCGGGCCAGCCCCAGTGCCCTTTCGATGCCGTCGGTGATGAAGTGGAAGGTCGTGCCGCCCTCCATCTCGATCGGCTCGTGCGGATGATGCGTGAGCACGAAGACAGGGTTGTGGTACGGCGGGTTCGGACCCCACCAGCCACGCCAGTCGCGATCCCATTCCCCCCGCACCGGGCCGAACATGTTGCGGCCCATGATGGTCGCCCCCGAGGTGACGATCGCGTCAACCTCGGCCTTGTTCTCCTCGTAGGCGTCGAACATCCAGTTGTGCAGCCAGGAGTCATCGACATCGCCGAACGGTCGCTCCTCCGTCTGGTTCAGACCAGTGGCGTAGCCGTCGGCAGAGACGGCGAGGTCGCTGAAGATGATGCCCATGCGTGACTCCTCCTCGGATGCGGACGCCCTCCGGTCTACGCGAACCGAGGCCGTCCGTCAACGGGAGATCGTGCGCGGGTCCGGGTCGTCGTGCCGCGGAGGGCGCAGCCGATCCGGGATCGGCCAGGCCAGCACGAACTGCGCGGTCGCCGGACGGGTCATGTCGCCGAAGTCGTCGATCTTCACCACGATCCGCCCCGGCACACCCTCCTCGTCGGGAGTCACCTCGAGGAGGCGCACGCGCAGCGGACGGTCGTCCTCACCGTCCAGCATCCACGGATCCGCGAGCCACGCGATCCCGTGCTCCTCCAACGCGGCCTCGGCATCGAGCCAGTCGGCGGGAGCACCGACACGGCGGCCGAGCACGTCGACAGCCACCCACTCGTCTCCGGCGGGGTGGATCCATCCGAGCAGCTCGCCGTCGTCGCGGCGGTGCGGGGTCCAGTCAGATCGTGGCATCCCTCGATGCTAGCGACGTGCCGTGCGCGTCAGTGCGTGTACTCCATGAGTTCGACACCGAGCACGCGGAAGGCGTCGTGCGCGCGAAGCCGGTGCGTGATCGAGAGGTCGTCGAAGCAGACGATGAGCGAATAGGCGACCCCGGCGCGAGGGCCGGCGAGCACACCCGCCTCCGCACGCACCCCTCGGTCGCGACCGGTCTTGTTCACGAACAGCAGGCCGTGCGCATCGTGATCGTGCGCGAACGGATCGAGGCCCGTGGAGGCCGCGACCAGGCTCAGGTCCTGGTTCAGGCTCAGCCACTCCGACACCTGCGCGCTGACGGCGGCGTCGACGACCTGCGAGTTCACCAGCGCCGAGAACAGCCCGGCGAGTTCGCGCGCCGAACCGACGGCGACCTGCGGAGCGTCGTCGGGGCCGCGACGGTCGCGGAAACGGTCGAGCAGCGCCGTTCGGCGGAGCCCGAGGGACTCGATGCGCTCGCGCACCCGTTCGTGCCCGACCTTCTGCAGCAGTGCATTGACCGCGATCGGGTCGCCCGCGGTCGCCGCCAGCACGGCGAGGTCCTCCAGCGGAAGCGCCGGGGCATGCAGGTGTCGCCAGAGCCCCGAGGTCTCCACGGCATCGACGTTCTCGCGCTCGACGATCTCGAACGGGTCCAGCGCACCGCTCTGGAAGCCCGCGGCCACCTCGATGAGCAGCGGGACCACGCCGAGCCCCGCGACGGGCATGGTCACATGGTCGTCACCGGCCAGGACGTGCACATGATTGTCGAGGTCGACGACGTGTACCGAGACCTGCGCGCCGGAGTCCGCCAGCCCCTCCAGCGATCGGAGCGTGGCGGTGAACGACCGTCGCCCGGCGGCTGCGCGCCGAGGGAGTCGACGGCTGGTGCGCTGCGAGCGGCGACCGCCGGACGACTCCGGGGCACCCCGCAGAGACTCGGGGACCGAGGAGTTGCGGAACCCATCACCAGGCTCGAGAGCGCCCACGCTGATCCTTAAGGGGGGTGGATTTGCGGGATACCGAGGGAAGACGCTCCCCAGCGGCAGGGCTATCGTAACCCCACCGCCGGGGGATGCTTCACAGAGTGTGACGTTTGGTCACCAGATGGTCACCCGCGATGTCGCGGGCAGCCAGAGCGCGTCGGTCTCGGCCACCCCGAACGCCTCGTAGAAGGCATCGATGTTGCGCACGATCTGGTTGCAGCGGAACTCGTTCGGCGAGTGCGGGTCGATCGTCAGCAGCCGCAGGGTTTCGGCGTCACGGCTCTTCTGCTGCCACACCTGCGCCCAGGAGAGCAGAAGTCGCTGCACGCCGGTGTACCCGTCGATCACCGGTGCCTCCGCACCGTCCAGCGACAGCTCGTACGCCCGGAGCGCGATGCCGAGACCGCCGAGGTCGCCGATGTTCTCCCCGATCGTGAGGGCGCCGTTGACGTGATGCTCGGCGTCGAGGCCCTCTGGAACGAGCGCGTCGTACTGGGCGATGAGAGCCTTGGTGCGCTCTTCGAACGCCGAGCGATCCGCATCCGTCCACCAGTCCTGCAGTCGGCCGTCGCCGTCGTAGCGGCTGCCCTGGTCGTCGAAGCCGTGGCCGATCTCGTGACCGATGACCGCGCCGATGCCGCCGTAGTTCGCGGCCGCATCACGACCGGCGTCGAAGAACGGGTACTGCAGGATCGCCGCGGGGAACACGATCTCGTTCATGGACGGGTTGTAGTACGCGTTGACCATCTGCGGCGGCATGTGCCACTCGGTGCGGTCGATGGGCGTGCCGACCTTGTCGACGTTGCGATCGTGCTCGAAGATCGCCGCGCGGCGCACGTTGCCGAACAGGTCGTCCCGGTCGATCTCGAGGCTCGAGTAGTCGCGCCACACCTCGGGATGCCCGATCTTCGGCGTGAACGAGTCGAGCTTGGCGAGCGCGCGCTCACGGGTCTCCGCGGTCATCCACTCGAGGTCGGTGATGCTCCGGCGGTAGGCCTCGATGAGGTTCGCGACCAGCTCGTCCATCGCGGCCTTCGCCGTCGGCGGGTAGTGCCGCTCGACGTACACCTTGCCGATCGCCTCGCCGAGGGCCCCCTCGGCGAGCGAGACGCCGCGCTTCCAGCGCTCGCGCATCGTGGGGACCCCGGTGAGCTCGGTGCCGTAGAACGAGAAGTTCTCCTGCACGAGATCGTCGGTCAGGTACGGTGCCGCCGCGTGCACGACCTTCGCCCGCAACCACGCCTTCCAGTCGTCGAGACGCTCCGGGGTCAGCAGCGAGCCGAGGCCCTCGAAGAAACTCGGCTGCGACACGACGACCTCGTCGAACGCGCCGGGGTTCGACGGCGAGACGGCCTCCCGCCACGGCGTGAGGTCGACACCGGCGAGCTCCTGGAGCTCGTCCCAGGTCTTGAGGTTGTAGGTCGCGACCGCATCGCGGCTGCGCACGTTGTCCCAGTGATGACCCGCCAGCTCGGTCTCGAGCGCGATCGCCCGGTCGGTGTTCTCCGCCGCCTGCGGGACGCCCGCGAGCTCCAGCAGTCGCTCGAGGTGGGCACGGTACGCGGCGCGGGTGTCGGCGAACGTGTCGAGGCGGAAGTAGCTCTCGTCGGGGAGCGACAGACCTGCCTGCAGGAGCACCGGGAGGTAGCGCTCGGGGTTGCCGGGGTCGCCGTCGACGTAGAGTCCGATCACGGATGCACGACCGTCGCGGTCGTACGCGCCGACGGTGCGCAGGAACGCCGGGATGCCGTCGATCGCGTCGATCTCGGCCAGCGTCCCGGCGAGCGGGGTGACTCCGGCGGCATCGATCCGCTCGGTGTCCATGAAGCTCGCGAACAGGTCGCCGATCTTGCGGGCGAGAGTGCCCTCCGCTGCGTCCTGCGACTCCTCGACGATCGCACGCACGTCTTTCTCCGCCTGCTCGGCGAGGAGGTGGAAGGAGCCCCAGCGCGCCTTGTCGCCCGGGATCTCGGTGCGTGCGAGCCAGGCGCCGTTCACGTGGCGGTAGAGGTCGTCCTGCGGGCGGATGTCGGAGCTGAACTCATCAAGGGCGAGGCCCACGGGAAGAACGTCAGTCATGCGCCCCAGCCTATGACGCCCCTCCCCCACCGCGTCGAGGCGGGCCCGTCCGCCGTCACCATCCGGTCTGCAACAGGGACTGGACGATGATCGCGGCGACGACCTGCACCGCCAGCAACCAGCGGCGCGCCCGTTCGTCGAAGAGCGCCAGACCGATCGTGATCCAGGGCACGAACGGCAACCAGATGCGCTCCACCTCCGCCCGGCTCATGTTCGACAGATCGGCCAGGAGCACCATGAGCACTCCCGCGGCGCAGAGCAGCAGCACGATGGTGCGCGGCTCCCATCCGCGCCCTGACTCGATTCGGAGTTCCGGAACCTGACGCCGCTCTCGTGGTCCGCGGATCGCCCACGCCCCGACCGCCGCGAAGGCCGCACCGATCGCCGGCCCCGCGCTGACCGCGAACGCGGCGATGTTCCCCCACAGCCAGTACCCGGGCGGTCGGCGCGATGCCACCCCATCCCAGTAGCGCTGCTGCAGCACCGGGAACGCCTCCCACCAGGCGAAGCCGAAGACCGCGAACGCCCCCACGACGGCGATCGCCGAGACCGCGGCGATCGGCAGCGGGATCCACGACCTCCCCGCCACCAGCACGGCGACCGCGAGCACCCCCAGCAGGGGGAGGCCGTACGAGAGCATCACGCAGTATCCGAGCAGGAGGCCGGCCCCGACCGACCACGCGATCCGCGCGACACCACCCGCACGCGTCGCGAGCGCCAACAGACAGATGCCCCACGCGGCGACGGCCATGAACATGCCGTCGCCCGAGACCGCCACCCAGATCGCCGCGGGGGTGAACACCAGGAACGGAGCCGCACGACGGGCGAGGTCAGCCGCACCGAGAGCCCGCAGCGTGATCAGCACCGCCACCACGGTCGTGGCGCCCAGGAGCAGGACCACGAATCCGGCGGCGAGCGCGCTCCCGAGCCCCATCCGCACCAGGACGACGAAGAAGAGCAGGGCTCCCGGGGGATGGCCGGCGATGTGCACGGGCCAGTTGTCCTCATGCGCGTAGGGGATCCGCTCGATGTACTCGCGCAGCGTGGCCCCGAAGTCGTCGACCTCCCGTGCGGTCCCGAGGTACTCGTACCGGTGGTCGAGGATGGTGCCGATGCCGTCGAGCCCGTCCACCGTGGCGAGCGCGAACAGCCACAACGCGGACGCCGCGAACGCGAGCAGCAGCAGCCGCCCCCACCGGACCGAGGAGGCGAGCCGCGGACCCCAGATCACGCCGGCCACACCGAGCAGCACCGCCAGGGGTGTCCCCGGTCCGACTCTCGGCGCCCACTCCGCGTGCAGCGGCGGGAACGACTTGACGCGCACGTTCCATCCCGTGAGCGCCGGGATCAGGACCGCGGCCGCGATGAGCACGACGGCCGCGACCGTCCCCCAGACGGCGAGACGCGGCCCCGGACGCGTCGCGGCACCCGCCATCAGACGTCCGCCCCCGTGCGAAGCGAGGCATGCGCGAACTCACGCACCCCCTCGTCGAAACCGACCTGCGGTCGCCACCCCAGCTCTCGGCCGATGCGATCCGCCGACGCGGTGATGTGGCGCACGTCGCCCGACCGGAACTCCCCCGTCCGCACCGGCGGCGGCCCTCCGAATGCCGCGGCGAGCGCGTCGGCGAACTCCCCGATCGTGTGCGGGACTCCCGTGGCCACGTTGAACGCCCGCGTGGTCCCGCGCTCCACACGATCCGTCCACTCGAGGGCGGCGAGGTTGGCGCGTGCCACATCCCGGACATGGATGAAGTCGCGTCGCTGCTGCCCGTCCTCGAACACGCGGGGGGCCTCGCCCCGCTCGAGGGCGGAACGGAAGATCGATGCCACTCCTGCGTACGGCGTGTCCCGGGGCATCCCCGGTCCGTAGACGTTGTGATAGCGCAGCAGCGCCGCCCGCCCTCCGTCATAGGCCCACGTGCGGGCCAGCAGTTCCTGCTCGAGCTTGGTCGCCGCGTAGGCGTTGCGCGGATCGCAGGGCTGCTCCTCGGGGATCGACATCGGTCGGAGGGGCTCCCCGGTGTGCGGCGATCGCGGCTCGAAGCGACCCGACTCCAGATCGGCCCGGCTCCGCGTTGCGGGCTGCACGAGACGATCCCCCTCCCGGTACAGCCCCTCGCCGTAGACGACCATCGACGACGCGAGGACGAGGCGTTCGATCCCGGCCTCCGCCATCGCCGACAGCACCACCGCCGTGCCGAGCGAGTTCGAGCCCACGTAGTCGGGGGCATCGTGGATGCTGACGCCGAGTCCGACCTTCGCCGCCTGATGACAGACCGCGTCGACCCCGCGCAACGCCTGGCGCACGGCGTCACGGTCGCGCACATCGGCAGCGACGAACTCGACCTGGCTTCCGCCTTCCGGCTCGGGGGCGGCGCTGCCGTGCACGTCGGGGCGCAGGGAATCGAGGATTCGAACCCGCCAGCCCGCGGCGATCGCCTCGTCGACGATCGCGGAGCCGATGAAGCCGGCTCCGCCCGTCACGAGCAGAAGTCGGCTCATGCTCGTGCCCCGATCAGTGCCGCGACCACCTGGGGCGCCAGGCGCTCGGGCGGCTCGTACCCCGGAGGGATGGCGGCGATGATCGCTGCGACAGCCGCGCTCAACCGCGGCTGCGCCTGTGCCATCACGGCGAACACGCGTTCCGCGGTGGCCGAGGTGTCATCCTCCGTCTCGCCGTGCTCGGTGTCGGTGTCGGTCACGATCGCGAGGTTCACGTGCGCGAACCCGAGCTCCGCGGCGAGCGCCGCCTCGGGCAGCTGGGTCATGTTGACCAGGGCGGCTCCCATCGCGCGGTGCCAGTCGGCCTCGGCGGCCGTCGCGAACCGCGGTCCCTGCACCACGACGCTGGTCCCCGCGGGGTGCACGCGCTCCCCCTGGTCACGGAGCACCCGGAACGCGATCTCGCGCAGATGCCGGTCGTAGGGCTCCGCGAACGGCAGATGCTGCACACCGGCGATCTCGATGTCCCCGTCGAAGTAGGTGTCGGCCCTGCCGTGCGTGCGGTCGATGAGCTGATCGGTCAGCACGAAGTCACCGGGCGCGAGCGATGACGCCAGCCCACCCACCGCGTTGGTCGACAGCAGCACCCGTGCCCCGAGCCGCCGAAGCCCCCACAGCAGCGCCCTGGCGTTGACCCGGTGCGGCGGCACCCGATGCCCCTCCCCGTGCCGCGGCGCGAACGCCACCGCGCGTCCGTGCAGTCGCCCGACGACGATCTCGGGAACGACTCCCCACGGTGAGTCCGACGCGGGAAGGACTCGTCTGTCCCCGAGGTCGAGCGCTTCGAAACCCGATCCTCCGATCACCGCGAACTCGATCCGGCCCGGCTGCGCGTCAGTCATGCTCCCAGCGTGCCCGCGGACTCGGCATACCGGCACCCCATTTCCTTACACCCCGATGACAGGTTCCCGATCCGCCCGCGTCCGGGCACGCCCGGTCCGCATACTGAGGACATGCGCGACGACCACTCGACCGGTTCGGTGACCGAACGGCTCTCCGTCGCGCTCCAGGATCGGTCGGAACGTGCGCAGCGATCCCTGGGCTCCCCCCTGCGCACGACGCGGATGGCCGTCGTCATCGGCAGACTGCTCGGTCTCGCCTTCCTCGTGTGCTTCGTCACCGGTCTGTACAGCCACCTGCAGCAGGATCCGCTGCCCTGGCTGACGCTGCCGACGCGCCCGATCCACCTCTATGCCTGGAATCAGGGGATCCACGTCGTCGCGGGCTCGATGCTCATCCCGCTGCTCCTGGCGAAGCTGTGGATCGTGTTCCCGAAGCTCTTCGCCTGGCCTCCGGTACGCAGCTTCCCGCATCTGCTGGAGCGCCTGAGCCTGGCGGTGCTGGTGGCCGCCGCGCTGATGGAACCGATCACCGGGGTGCTCAACACTCTGCAGTGGTATCCGTGGGACTTCTCCTTCCGCCGCACGCACTTCGCGCTGGCCTGGGTCCTCCTCGGGGCGATGGCCGTGCACATCGCGGTGCACCTCCCCGCGATCGTCACCGCCTGGCGCGCAGACCCGGACGATGACGATGCCGATGCCCCCTCCGATTCCGATGCCCGCTCCGATTCCGATGCCCCGTCCGATTCCGAAGGGACGGCGACGCGATGACCGCGCCCCTCTCCCGCCGCCGCTTCCTGGCCGGGGTCGGCGGCGCCTCCGCACTGTTCGGCGCCGCGGCGCTCGCCCACGCGGTCGCCCCCATCGGCCCGTTCAGCCTGCGGGAGCCCCGCGCCCGCGCCGACAGCCCCCAGGATCTGCCCATCAACCGTTCCGCGCGGCAGGCCGCTGTGACGGCGCTCGCCCTCGACCCGGAGTGGACGCTGACGGTCGCCGGCGTCGGGATGACCCGCGCCTTCACAGCGGCCGGACTCGAAGCCCTGCCGCAACGCACGGTCCGGCTCCCGATCGCCTGCGTCGAGGGGTGGACGGTCGACGCGTCCTGGACGGGTGTCCGCCTGCGGGATCTCCTCGCCACCGTCGACGCGCCCGACGACGCCACGATCCGCTTCCGCAGCCTGCAGCAGCGCGGCGCCTTCCGAGCCACCACGATGCCGCCTCCGTACGTCGGCGACCCTCTCACGCTGGTCGCCCTCCAGCTCAACGGGGAGCGCCTCGACCTCGACCACGGCTATCCGGCGCGCGTCATCGCCCCCGGGCGGCCCGGCGTGCTGCAGACCAAGTGGCTGTCCTCGATCGAGGTGGTGTGATGAGGGCCGGCAGAATCGCGCTCGCAGCCGTCGGGGTCGCCCTGCTGCTGTGGGGAGCCTGGCTGATGCTCTCCGCACAGGACTTCGCTCAGCTGTTCAGCGTCGCTGTCTGGCTGCTCGCCGTCGTCGTCGTGCATGACGGCCTTCTGACCGTCGTCAGCGCCGTGCGCCATCGACTGCGGCCGCGGACCGCGACGACGGCACCCCGCGGACCGGCCGTCACTCGCGACACGGATCCGGCAGACGGGTGAGGCTCACGAACGCCCGCCCCGACGTTGCGCTGATCAAGGCGCGCTCCCGCATCATGAGTCACGCCAGGTGAGGCCGTGGAGGCCCATCGCTTGAATCAGGTTCACATCGTCGGTGTCGACGATCCGAGAACTGATCTGATGGAGATGCCGACTCGCGGGGTCATCGCCGGGGCGCTCGAAGATCGCCCACAGCGCCAGGTCGTCACCGTGGCGAGAGCCGAATCGGACACCCTCCGCAATCGGCACTCCATCTTCACGTGTGAGGGCGTAGAAATCGACGGTGAGGCGGTGTGTGAGCTCTCGCGGATACGCACGTTTCAGAGCTGCGGCGTCGAAGTCATCGAAGCCGAGCGAAAGCGCAAGCCGCACATACTGCGGACGAAGCGCGGCGATCGTGGCGTCGGGAATTCGGCCACGTCTTGGGGGTCTTCGACGATGCCTTTGAGCATGTCGGAGCCATCCTCGTTCACATCGGGCCGTGAGTAGGCGAGCAACTCGACGAAGCACCCGAAGGCAGAGTCAGCTGCATAGGTCGTGCGGAAGGCAACGTCAGGGTCGTCCCAGCGCGCGTTGCCGGCGTACCGCGGGTCGATCCATGCCCACGGGTCTGGCGCTCGGCCCACGCGCCAGACTGTCGCGCCGCCCGCTTCGACCAGCTGCAGCTCGGGTGCGGCCATCAGGCACCGACGAAGCTCTTGGCCGCGTTGAGCACTCGTGCCATTCCCTCGTCGGTGCGATCCTCGTGGAGCACCCGAGCCGGTGAGAGATCGCCCAGCTGCGGGTTCATCCCCTGGAACCAGGTCGCGGCGACACCGTCACCCTCACTCCGGTCGATAAGAGTCGCGACCTGGAATGCCAGCCGCAGTCGACGTTCCGTGTTCGCCGTAGGCATGCGGTCACCATCAGCCCACGAGCGCACCGCACGTGTCTCGGTGACGTTGGCAATGTAGGCGACGAGCTTCGCGCCGAGTCGCTCACGCAGATCTGACACGATCTGCGGCACCCCTTGGCGGATCGAGTCATTGAAAGCAGCGAGCTTGGTGGCCTCGATGGTTGCGGACATGACCTTAGGATACCAGCGATGCCATCATTGATGGCATACCCAATCTCAGCTTAGATCCCACCCAAGAAAACCGAAAGAACGGCACGGACGTCGTCACTCGCGACAGGGATCCGGCAGACGGGTGAGGCTCACGAACGCCCGCCCCGACAGCGTCCACGTCTCGATGATCTGCAACCCCGTCCCGTGCACCCGATCGCGGAGTGCCGTCGCTCCGATCTCGTACCACGGGAAGGGCGAGCTCGATCGGCCGTCGATGTCGACGACGGTCGCCTGATACCCCCGGTCCCGCGTCGGGTGCGGATCGACTTCGACGATCACACGTCCCCCCGGACCGACGATCTGCCCGCACCGGGCGAGCAGTGCGTCCGGCTCGCCCCCGATGCCGATGTTCCCGTCCAGGAGCAGCAGCGTGCCCCAGGAGCCCTCCTGCGGCAGCGGATCGAACACGGAACGCTGCAGCGCGGGCAGGCCCTGCTGCCTGGCGTGCTCGACGGCGGACATCGCGACGTCGACCCCCAGCCCGAGGTGTCCGGCCACGATCGCGGCGTGGAGTATCCGCCCCGGCCCGCATCCGACATCGAGCACGGGCCCTCGGATCCGGGCGATCACCGAGTCGTCGGCAGCGTCCGCAGCGGCGAGGAAGCGACCGACCTCGACCCGATGCTCGGTTCCCTCCCCGAGTTCGATCAGGCGCAGCATCCCTCCCCCGTTGCGCAGGGCGAAGTCGTAGGGTGCATCGCCTCCGGCCCCGAAGTGCGCGGCGGTCGCGTTGCTCATCCTCGCCCGTTCCCTTCGCCCGCGCGGCCGACGGCAGCCGTGGCCTCGAAGACATCCGAGAAGCGGGGAAGCAGGCCGGCGAGATGCCCCTGCGGAGACAGAACGGCCGCGACCTCCCGCAGCGAGGCGAGATCGTCGATGTCCGTGAGAGGAGGGGCGTCGCGCACGCGGAGCCACATCCGTACCAGGCGTCGGCGCTGATGCGCCCCGGTGTCCGACACCGACATCGGCACACCGCGGACGAGGTCCCCTCGCGAGCACGATCCCAACCGTCCGGGGCGAAGATCGTCGATCCCGAGGAGCCAGAAGCCTCCGTCGGTCGCCGGTCCGATCCAGGCGTCGACGTCTTCCGGCCAGTCATCGGCGAGTGCGCGCAGCAGCATCGGATCCAGCTGAGGGGTGTCCATGCCGACCAGGAGCACCCTCCCGGGAACGGAGTCCAGCGCTGCGCCGATCCGCTCGTCCAGCCCGCCCGAGACCTGGGGGATGACCCGGAAGCCCGCGGGAACGGATACGTCTCCCTGCGCGCAGACGACGACCGGGAGCCCGGTCGCCCCCACTGCGTCGAGCGTGTCGGCGAGGCTCGCCTGTGCGATGTCCGCCGCCTCCTCCAGCGTGAAGGGCGGATGCAGCCGGGTCTTGACCTTTCCCGGCAGACACTCCTTCGCCATCACGATGATCGTCGTCTCGGCGTTCATGCGAGCCTCCTCAACGTCCGGTGCATATCCGACACCGCGATCAGGGTGCCCCGGACGGTTCCGGTGACCTTCGACCGGCCGGTCCGCGGGCGGTAGGAGACATCGGTCTCGCCGATGCGCAGCCCCTTCCGCCAGGCACGCAGCAGGAGTTCGAGGGGATAGCCGCTGCGCCGATCCTCCATCCCGAGGTCGAGGAGCATCTCGCGACGCCCGGCCCGGAACGGACCGAGATCGTGCATCGAGAGCCCGGTACGCCGACGCACCATCGACAGCAGCACCGTGTTCGCGAATCGCGCATGGATCGGCCACGCCCCTCGCCCACCGACACGGCGACGCCCGAACATGAGGTCGCTCTCGCCTCGATGCACGGGGCCCGCGAGCCGATCGAGCTCGGTCAGGTCGAACGATCCGTCGGCGTCGCAGAAGGCGACGACGGGTGCCGTGGCCGCACGCAGTCCGGCATGCACAGCGGAGCCGTACCCGCGCCGTGGCTCCTGGATCACCAGCGCTCCGAGACGACGCGCGATCTCCGCCGACCCGTCGGTGGAGCCGTTGTCGACGACGATCGCCCGCGCACCGGAGGGAAGGGCGGCCAGCACCCCGGGCAGCGCCTCCGCCTCATTCAGACAGGGGAAGACGACGTCGGTGGGAAAGGCCATATCGCGACGCTAGAGAAGATGTCCCCCCGGCGACATCCGTCAACTCTTACGAACCGAGGAAGGTTGCCCTCCGAGCGGGTGACGGGGAGGACCTCCGAACCTACGATGAGAGCATGTCCGCGCCGTCCGTTCCGCCTCCGCACCTCGCGGAACTCGCCGACCGCCGGGTGCTCGTGATCGAGGACGATGCGACGGTGAGCGAGGTCGTGCAGGCGTATCTGCGCGCCGCGGGGTACCTCGTCGATCACGCCACCGACAGCTTCACCGGTCTGGCATCGGCCGCGGCGAGCGCTCCCGACCTGATCGTTCTCGACCGGATGCTCCCCGGAATCGACGGCGCCGAGGTGTGCCGGCGGATCCGGGCCGCCTCGGACGTCCCGATCATCATGCTCACGGCCCTCGGTTCGGAGGAGGACCGCATCGACGGTCTGGAAGCCGGTGCCGATGACTACGTGGTCAAGCCCTTCTCTCCCCGGGAACTGGTCCTCCGCGTGAACTCGGTGCTGCGCCGGAGCCTTCCCGAATTCGCGCGGGAGGCTCCGTTCGACCTCGGCCCCTTCCACCTCGATCCCTCGGCCAGGATCGTCACTCGGGACGGCGTGCCGCTCGAGCTGTCGGTGCGCGAGTTCGAACTGTTCGCGTTCTTCCTCAAGCACCCGCGGCAGACGTTCGATCGGCCCACGCTGCTGCGTCGGGTCTGGGGATGGGAGATCGGAGACCTCTCGACGGTCACGGTCACCACCCGGCGACTTCGGGAGAAGATCGAAGACGACCCCGGATCCCCCACGGTTCTCGTGACGGTGTGGGGCGTGGGGTACCGCCTCGAATGGGAGGACCGCTGATGCCGTTCGCCGATGTCGTCACGATCGCAGCCATCGCTCTCGGATGGGCTCTCCTCGTCGGAGGGGCCGGCCTGCTCGCGCTGTGGCTGCTGCGCCGGCGCTCACTGATGCTGCAGCTGTGCATCGTGATCCTCGCCGTGGTGCTGTCCTTCGCCGCCGGGGTGCTCGCGGTCGCCGAGGCGATGTACATCTCTCCCCACGACCTTCTCGTCGTGGTCGTGGTGACCGCCATCTCCGCCGTCGTCGCGGTCGCCGTCGCCGTGCTGCTCGCGGCCCGGCTCGTCCGCGACGCCCGCTCGCTGCAGAGGCTCACACATTCGATCGGTGAGGGCGAACTGCTCGAGGACACGGGCGCCCTCCCCGTGAACACGGAGTTCGCCCGCGTGGCCGCCGAACTCGTCTCGACCAGTGAACGGCTCGCGGCGGCACGCGAGGAGGTGCAGCTCCTCGATCGTTCGCGGCGCGAGTTGATCGCGTGGATCTCGCACGACCTGCGCAGTCCTCTCGCCGGGCTGCGGGCGATGACGGAAGCACTGGATGACGGCCTGGCCGAGGACCCTGCCCGCTTCCATCGTCAGATGCGCCGCCAGGTCGACCACATGAGCGACCTCGTCGACAACCTGTTCGAGGTCTCGAAGATCTCGTCCGGCACACTGACGCTCCGTCTCGAACCGATGTCCCTGCACGATCTGGTCAGCGACGCGGTCGCCGAGCTCGCGCCGGTCGCCCGGGCGAAGGAGGTCGCGCTCGTCGAGCTGACCAGCCCGGATCACACCGTCGTCGGTGACGCGCGCGAGCTCGCCCGCGTGATGACCAACCTGCTCGCCAACGCGATCGAGCACACACCGGCCGGAGGGACGATCCGCATCAGGACCAGCCGCGAAGACGACGCGATGGTGCTCTCGGTCCAGGACACCGGCTCGGGCATCGCCCACGAGAACCTGACGAGCGTCTTCGAACCGGGGTGGCGGGGCACCGACGCGCGAACGCCCGGCACGAGCGTCCACGGCACGAGCGGTGCCGGCCTCGGGCTCGCGATCGCGCGCGGCATCGTCGAGGCGCACAACGGGGTGATCAGCGCGCACAACGCCGACGGCGGGTCGCGGTTCGACATCCGCTTGCCCGTGGGCGCCTGAGGCGGGCGGACGAGGTCCGTGCCAGGTCATAGGCTCGGAGGATGACCGCGCGCACCTCCCTCAACCGAGAGATCCTGCGCCTGGCCATTCCTGCTCTCGGCGCGCTGGTCGCGGAGCCGGCCTTCCTGATCGTCGATGCCGCGCTGGTCGGACATCTCGGCACGACTCCGCTCGCCGGGCTCGGCATCGCCGCGGCCGTGCTGCAGACCATCGTCGGACTCATGGTCTTCCTGGCCTACTCGACCACGCCGGCGGTGGCGCGTCGCTTCGGCGCAGGTCAGCCGGGTGAGGCCGTGTCGGTCGGCATCAACGGGATGTGGCTCGCCCTCGGACTGGGAGCCGTCCTCGCGGTGATCGGCGCCGTCTCCTCGCCCTGGCTCGTATCGCTCTTCGGCGCGAGCGAGGCCGTCGCCGCACAGGCCAACGAATACCTCGTGATCTCGATGTGGGGTCTCCCCGCGATGCTGATCGTGTTCGCGGCGACCGGGTTGCTCCGGGGCATGCAGGACACCATGACGCCGCTCTGGATCGCAGGGCTCGGCTTCGGCGCGAACGCCCTGCTGAACTGGCTGTTCATCTACGGACTCGGCTGGGGCATCGCGGGCTCGGCCGCCGGAACCGTGACCGCGCAGTGGGGGATGGTGGCCGCCTATGCCCTGGTGGTCCGCCACCTGGCCACGCGCCACAGGGCCTCGCTCCGCGCGCAGCGCGCCGGCATCCGCAGCACGGCCACGTCGGGCGGCTGGTTGTTCCTGCGCACTGTGAGCCTGCGTGTCGCGCTGCTCGCGACGGTGGGGATCGCGACCGGGATCGGGACCGATGAACTGGCCGGGTGGCAGATCGTGTTCACGATCTTCTCGGCTGCGGCCTTCGCTCTCGACGCACTCGCGATCGCCGCGCAGGCGTTGATCGGCAAGGAACTCGGTGCCGGCGACGAGCGACAGGTGCACCGGGTGCTGGCACGGACGGTGGCCTGGGGTGCGTGGTTCGGCGTGATCGTCGGCGGGCTGATCGCCGCCCTCTCCGGGGTGCTCGGCATCGTGTTCACCGGCGACGCCGAGGTCGCCGTTCTCGTGCAGCCGGCGCTGCTCGTGCTCGCCGTCGCCCAGCCCATCGCCGGAGTCGTCTTCGTGCTCGACGGGGTGCTCATGGGCGCGAACGATGCGCGGTACCTCGCGATCGCCGGTGGCGTGAACCTCGTGCCGTTCCTGCCGGCACTGTGGATCATCTCCGCGGTCGGCGTCGACGGATCCGCGGGCCTCGTCTGGCTGGCCGTGGCTTTCTTCGGCGTCTATCTGCTCGCCCGGCTCGGCACCCTCGGCTGGCGCGTGCGCTCAGGGCGCTGGCTCACCGCGTCGGCGTGATCCCGGGTGCCGGTTCCGCGGCTGAGCTGACTGCACAGACTTCCGCGAGAACGACTTCTCCACAATCGCTGAGTTCCCCGGAATACTAGGCCTCCGTTCCCTGGCGCCTCGACGATCATCGAGGAACAATGAAGGGATGCTGGGGATGACGGAACCACAGGTCTGGACACTGATCGGTGTCTTCGCCGCAGCCATGTTCGGAACGCTCACGCTCATGTCGACGATGTTCCTGCGAACGATGCAGAACGGCTTCGACGGCGTGCGCACCGAGCTGAAGAACGAGTTCGCCAGCGTCCGGACCGAATTCAGGAACGAGTTCGCCAGCGTCCGGACCGAGTTCAGGAACGAGTTCGCCAGCGTGCGCACCGAGTCGGGCACCGAGTTCAGCGGCGTGCGCACCGAGATCCGGGCCATCCACGAGCGCATCGATCACCTCGACCGGGACGTCAGCGCGATCTATCGCCACATCTTCGGCATCGACCGCGGCTGACGACTGCTCGACGGTCGTCGTCGCGACGGCTCAGCCGTCGTAACGGCGGCACCACTCGTACATGATCACGGCCGCCGCAGCGCTGGCGTTGATCGAGCGCGTCGAGCCGTACTGGGTGATCTCGATGTGCGCGGAGGCCGCGGCGAGCGCTTCGCTGGACAATCCCGGCCCCTCCTGACCGAAGAGCAGGACGCAGCGGAGCGGGAGATCTGCCTTGTCGACGGGGACGGCACCGTCGACGTTGTCGACCGCGATGATCGGAAGCCCTTCGGCCGCAGCCCACGCCGCGAAGGTCTCGACGTCTTCGTGGTGCACGACGTGCTGGTAGCGATCGGTCACCATCGCCCCGCGCTTGTTCCACCGTCGGCGACCGATGATGTGCACGGTGTCGGCGAGGAAGGCGTTGGCGCTGCGCACGATCGACCCGATGTTCATGTCGTGCTGCCAGTTCTCGATGGCGACGTGGAACGGATGCCGCTGGGTGTCGAGGTCGGCCACGATCGCCTCCATCCGCCAGTAGCGGTAGCGGTCGATCACGTTGCGGGTGTCACCCTCGGCCAAGAGGACAGGGTCGTACTGCTCCCCCTCGGGCCAGGCCTCCGCACCGCCCGGCCAGGGCCCGACGCCGTAGCCGGGTTGGCCGATGGAGCCCGTCGCCGCGGCCGCCGAAAGGTCCGGTGTCGTGCGGTCCGCCGAGGCATCATCCATCCCGCCAGGCTATCGCCGCCTCTGCGGAGCCGGCACCGAGGACTTTTAGGCGTACCGAAAAATACGCTACGGTTTCGGTGTGCCTAAAAATTCTGTGCTTCCGGGAACCACGAAGGATCTGACCCCGGCGACCGCGCCCCGCGGGCTGTGGCTGCTCGGACCCGCCCTCGTCGCCGGGGTCGCCTACCTCGACCCGGGAAACGTCGCGAGCAACATGACGGCGGGCGCCCAGTACGGCTACCTGTTGGTCTGGGTCGTCGTCGCCGGCAACGTCATGGCCTGGCTCATCCAGTATCTCTCCGCGAAACTGGGGGTCGTCACGGGGCAGAGCCTTCCCGAGGTGCTGGGCACACGCCTGCGCCGCCCGTGGGCACGCCGGGCGTACTGGGTGCAGGCCGAACTCGTCGCGATGGCCACCGATCTCGCGGAGATCATCGGCGGGGCGGTCGCCCTGAACCTGCTCTTCGACGTACCCCTGCTGCTCGGCGGCCTGATCACGGGCGCCGTCTCGATGATCCTCCTCACGGTGCAGAACCGTCGTGGCGCACGTCCGTTCGAGTTCGTGATCATCGGACTGATGGCCATCATCACGATCGGCTTCGTCGCCGGTGTGTTCGTGGCTCCGCCGGATCCGGCAGGGATCCTGGGCGGCATGGTGCCGCGCTTCGAGGACACCGGATCCGTGCTGCTGGCAGCCTCGATCCTCGGGGCGACGATCATGCCGCACGCGATCTACGCGCACTCCTCCCTCGCCCGCGACCGTTTCGGGGCGACGACCGCGCACGCCGGCGACGAAGCCGTGCGCACCGAGAGCTCGCGCATCCGTCGGCTCCTCACCGCCACCCGCTGGGACGTCTCGGTCGCGATGGTGATCGCAGGTTCGGTCAACCTCTGCATCCTTCTGCTCGCCGCCGCGAACCTGGCGGGGGTCGAAGGCACCGACTCACTCGAGGGGGCGCACGCCGCCCTCGCCGCCGGCCTCGGACCGGTCGTCGCCACGTTCTTCGCGGTCGGCCTGCTCGCTTCCGGTCTCGCCTCGACGTCGGTCGGCGCCTACGCGGGAGCCGAGATCATGCACGGCCTGCTGCACGTGCGCGTCCCCCTGCTCGCACGGCGACTGGTGACGCTGATCCCCGCTCTCGTGATCCTCGGGATCGGTTTCGATCCGACGCTCGCCCTCGTCCTCAGTCAGGTGGTGCTGTCCTTCGGGATCCCGTTCGCCCTGATTCCGCTGGTCGTGCTCACGGCACAGCGACGGACCCTCGGCGCCTGGGTCAATCGACGGTGGACGACAGCAGCCGGCATCGTGGCCTCGGTGCTGCTGATCGCACTGAACGGCGCCCTGCTCTGGCTGGTGCTGACGGGAGCCTGAGCCCGGATAGGCTCGGAGGCATGTCTGCCGAGAGCGCTCGCCGCACCGTCCGCATCCTCACCTGGACCGGCTTCGCGACCGGCATCATCGGTGGGCTGCTGATCGCCTTCCCGAAGGTCATCGGGCCCGCCAGCCCCTGGGTGCAGCTGGCCCTCGGCGTGGCCACCCTCGTGCTCGCGTTCCGTGCCCGCAAGGTCGGCATCGACGAGGTCGAGGGGTTCGACGGCCGGCTCTCGCTGGCCGCCGCCCTCCTCGGATTCCTCGTCCTGTTCTTCGCGGGGCAGGCGGCGTTCATCTTCCTGAGCGCCCTGGGCTGACCTCCGTCGCTGCCTGGGCGCGGGAGAGCACCGCGTAGGCTGGTCGGGTGGCCTCCCCCGCAGCTGACGACTATCTGAAGACCGTCTACGCGCACACCGAGTGGCAGGATGCGCCGATCACCCCGTCGGTGCTCGCCGCGAAGCTCGGCATCGCCCCCTCGTCTGTCACCGAGATGGTCAAGAAGCTCGCCGCCGCGGGGCTCGTCTCGCACGTGCCCTACGGCGCGGTGCGGCTGACGGAGGCCGGCACAGCCCGCGCCCTCGCGATGGTGCGCCGGCACCGGCTGGTCGAGACCTGGCTGGTGCAGGAGTTCGACTACGGCTGGGACGAGGTGCACGACGAGGCCGAGGTGCTCGAACACACCATCAGCGACCGACTGCTGGAAGGCATCGACGCCCGCCTCGGACGCCCCCGCTTCGACCCGCACGGCGATGCGATCCCCGATGTCGACGGGCACGTGGAGCGGGTGCCGTTCGTGCTTCTGGCCGATGCCGCGGTCGGACACACGGGACGCGTGCTGCGGGTGAGCGACCAGGATCCGGAAGTGCTCCGCGCCGTCGAGGCCGCGGGCATCGCGGTCGGCGTCGAGGTCACGGTGACCGCCGCCGGTGTGTCTGTCGACGGCACCGACGCCGAGGTCGCGCACGCCGCGGACGTGATCTGGCTCACCGCCTGAACCGATCTGTTGCGGCACCCCTCTGCCACACGGACATGTGCCGGCAACCCTCGCCCTCTAGGCTGTGCACATGGCACAACGTGACGACATCGAATGCTGGCTCACCGACATGGACGGTGTGCTCGTCCATGAGAACGACGCCATTCCCGGGGCGTCCGAACTGCTCGCCGGGTGGGAGAGCGCAGGCATCCCGTACCTGGTGCTCACCAACAACTCGATCTTCACCGCGCGCGACCTGTCGGCACGCCTCCGCATCAGCGGACTGCACGTGCCCGAGGAGCGCATCTGGACCTCGGCCCTCGCCACCGCCGACTTCCTGAAGCAGCAGCTGCCCGGTGGCTCGGCGTTCGTGATCGGCGAGGCCGGCATCCTCACCGCCCTGCACGACGCCGGCTTCATCATGACCGAGACGAACCCCGACTTCGTGGTCGTCGGCGAGACGCGCAACTACTCGTTCGAGGCGATCACGAAGGCGATCCGCCTCATCATCGGCGGCGCGCGGTTCATCGTCACGAACCCGGATGCCACGGGTCCGAGCACCGACGGGCCGCTCCCGGCCACCGGTGCGATCGCGGCCCTCATCACCAAGGCCACCGGCAAGGAGCCCTACGTGGTCGGCAAGCCGAACCCGATGATGTTCCGGTCGGCGCTGAACAAGATCGGCGCGCACTCGAAGCGCACCGGCATGATCGGCGACCGGATGGACACCGACGTCGTGGCCGGCATCGAGGCGGGCCTGCACACCGTCCTGGTCCTCACCGGGATCAGCGACCAGGCCGAGGTCGAGAAGTACCCGTTCCGCCCCGATGAGATCGTGCAGTCCGTGGCCGACCTGCTGCCGCGGATCACCGAGACGATCCCGACGGTGAAGACGAAGAAGTAGCCCATGGGCGCACTGGAAGACGGCGAGCGGATTCGGGCGGCCGATGCGGTCGCCTGGCGCACCTGGCTCCAGGAGAACCACGAGCGGACCACGGGCGTCTGGCTGTTGAGCGTGCGGGGTGCCGCCGACGGTGTCGAGTACGAGGACGCCGTGCGGCATGCGCTCTGCTTCGGATGGATCGACGGCCCGGTGCGCGTGTTCGGCGAGGGAACGGACGAGCGCGCCGTCGGACAGTGGTTCTCGCCTCGCCGTCCCGGCAGCGGATGGGCGGCGACGAACAAGGCTCGGATCGCGGAACTCGAGGCGGAGGGGCTGCTCGCCCCGGCCGGGATCCGTGTGCTGGAGACGGCGAAGGCGAACGGCTCCTGGACCGTGCTCGACGGCCCCGAGGCCGGGATCGAGCCGGACGAGTTCGCCGCCGCCCTCGATGCCGCCCCCGCTGCGCGCGAGAACTGGGACGCGTTCCCGAAGTCGGTGAAGAAGTTCGGTCTCACGCGCATCGCGATGGCCAAGCGCCCGGAGACCCGGTCGGCCCGCATCGCCAAGATCGTGGCGGATGCCGCGGAGGGGAAGCGACCATGAACCAGAACGACCTGCTGTTCCTCGTGGTCTTCCTGATCCTGCTCAGCTCGCTGACCGTGTTCATCGTGCAGTTCGTGCGCTCCCGCCGTGGTCGCGGCGGCTCGGACGACGGCCGTGCGGGCTGGTGGGAAGGCCCCTGGGACGACGACGACCGCAAGCGCTGAGCCCGCGGTCGTCGAGGCCCGCCCGTCTGCCGCCCCGCCCGTGTGCCGTCCGGAGCAGATGTCGGGAGATTTCACGGATGTCGGGCGGATGAAGGGCATTCGCCCGACATCCGCCCATCCTCCCGACATGTGAACCGACGACAGGCGTGACACCTGCTCCCGCTCAGGACGCCAGCGACGCCCCGGGGATCGCGGCGAGCAGTTCCCGCGTGTACGGATGCTGCGGGTCGTCGAAGATGCGCTCCGGCGTGCCGCTCTCCACCACGACACCGCGCTGCATGACGTGCACCTCGTCGGAGATCATCCGCACGACGGCGAGGTCGTGGCTGATGAACAGGTAGCTCAGGCCCAGGCGCTTCTGCAGGTCGGCGAGCAGATCGAGGATCTGCGCCTGCACCAGCACGTCGAGCGCCGACACCGCTTCGTCGAGCACCACGAGTTCGGGCTCGAGCGCCAGGGCGCGGGCGATCGCGACGCGCTGACGCTGTCCGCCCGACAGCTCGTGGGGCAGACGCTCGGCCATCGCCGCGGGGAGGGCGACCTGTTCCAGCAGCTCGAGCACCCGCGCCTTGCGGGACGCCGTCGTGCCGATGCGGTGGACACGCAGCGGCTCGGCGATCGACTGCTCGACGGTGTAGCGGGGGTCGAGTGAGGCGTAGGGGTTCTGGAAGACGGGCTGCACCCGACGGCGCAGGGCGAAAAGCTCCTTGCGACGGAGAGTGGTCAGGTCGAGCCCGTCGAACAGGATCGATCCCGACGTGGCGTCTTCGAGCCCGAGCACCATGTTCGCGGTGGTCGACTTGCCGGACCCCGACTCCCCCACGATCGACACCGTGGTGCCCCGCCGGATCTCGAAGCTCACCCCGTCGACCGCGGTGAACGTCTGCGGTTCCCCCGCTTTGGGGGCGCGGAGCGCGAACTCCTTGCGGAGGCCACGGATCTCCACGAACGGAGTGCCCGTGGCGGCCTCGCGCTGCGGCAGGGCATCCCGGCGGGACGCGAGGCTCGGTGCCGCGGCGAGCAGCTGCTTGGTGTACTCGTGCTGCGGAGCGCCGAGGACCTGGGCGGACGTCCCCTCCTCCACCACCCGGCCACGGAACATGACGACGATGCGGTCGGCGCGCTCGGCGGCGAGGGCCAGGTCGTGGGTGATCAGGAAGACCGCGGTGCCGAGCTCATCCGTGAGCGTGTCGAGCTGGTCGAGGATGCGTCGCTGGACCGTCACGTCGAGAGCGGAGGTGGGCTCGTCGGCGATGAGCAGGCGCGGCTTGCAGGCGAGGCCCATCGCGATCAGCACGCGCTGCCGCATACCCCCGGAGAACTCGTGCGGGTACTGGTGAGCGCGCTGCGCGGCGTCCGCGATCCCCACCATCTCCAGAAGCTCGACGACCCGGGCCTTCGTGGCGTCTCCGTGCGTGTGGCCGTGCACCTCGAGGGCCTCGCCGATCTGCTCGCCCACGCGCATGAGCGGGTTGAGGTTCGACATCGGATCCTGCGGCACGAGACCGATCCCCGCGCCGCGCAGCGAGATCATCGCGTTCTCGGGCAGGTCGGTCAGCTCGCGCCCGTCGAAGCGGATGCTCCCGGCCGTGATCGAGCCGTTCTCCGGCAGCAGGCGGTTGACCGCCGCGGCGGTGGTCGACTTGCCCGATCCCGACTCGCCCACGACCGCGACGGTCTCACCGGCGGCGATGTCGATGTTGACGTCGCTGATCGCGGTGACCAGCTCGGAACCGGTCCGGAAGGCGACGGCGAGACCGCTGATGCTCAGCACGGGCTCGGTGATGCTCATGATGTTCTCGTTCCTTCGTTGTCGTCCAGGAGGGCGGGGAGCACCGTGCGCCAGAGCGCCTCGGTCGGTGCGGGTTCGGGGGCGAAGAGGCGGGTGCTCAGCAGCACCGCGGCAGTGCCGGTGTTCGGGACGATCCCGAGGGCACAGCCCGTGAAGCCGGGGTGCCAGAGCACGCGGGTCGGCCGGCCGGCGACGGCGACCGTGTCGCTGCGCCACCCCAGCGCCTGTCCGGCATCCGGTCCGTCGCGGAAGAGCTCGGCGACGTCGTCCGGGCCCCACAGCGCGGGATGGCGTTCGGGCGTGGCGAGCGCCGCCCCCAAGGTCAGCAGGTCGGTCGCGGTGCTGAACAGCCCTGCGTGGCCGGAGACACCACCGAGAGCATGGAAGCAGTTGCCGTCGTTCACGACGCCGGTGATCTCCTCCTCGCGCCAGGTGAAGTCCCGCGCCGCGGTGAGGATCGGGTAGGGCTCCCCCGTGGCGACCATGCGGCGTTCGGCGACGTCACCGATCGCGGACGAGGCGACGGGCTGGCCGACAGGTCCGTATGCCGTGCGATCCAGGCCGAGGGGCGCGGTGACGAGCTCGCGGACGGCGGCGTCCAGAGGCAACCCGGTGACCGCCGCGACGATGCGGCCCAGGAGCATGAAGCCGAGGTCGGAGTAGTGGCGGGCGTCGTCGAGGGCGTATCGCAGCGGGATCGCATCCGCCGCGGCGGCGGGGTCGCCGGCGTGCGCTCGGTCGAGGTAGAGAGGCTGCCACTCCCACAGGCCCGCACGGTGCTGCAGGAGGTGGCGCACGGTCGTTCCCGGAGCGCACGCGGTCCCCGAGACGAAGCGGTCGACCGGATCGTCGAAGCGCAGGTCGCCCCGGCTGACCAGTCTGAGGATCGCTGTCGTCGTCGCCGCGACCTTCGAGACCGAGGCGATGTCGAACGCGGTCTCGGTGGTCATCGGGGTTCCGGCGAGGTCGGCCAGGCCGCCGGCCGCGACCTCACGCCCCGCCTCGGTCACGACGCCCGCGACGACTCCGCGTGGGGCGGACTCCATCCCGAGCACGGCGGCGACGGCGGCGACGGCGGTCATGCGCGCACCTCCGCACCGCGGCCGAGGTCGCGATCGAGGTCGAGGAGGATGTCGGTCTGTGCGTCGGATGCGAGCCCCAGGATGCCCAGCCCTGTGCCCGCCCCGAGCGCCAGCACCTCACCGGACGGGGCGACCCCGCCCACCACGGGTGAGCGACGCAGCCAGGACGCCGCGTCCAGGTCGTGCACGACATCGGGAGCGACGGCCGCTGCGAGGTGGGCTGCGGCACTCACTCCGACGTGGGACTCCATCATGCAGCCGATCACGACCCCCAGCCCCGCCTCTCGTGCGGCCTCCGCGGCAGCGATCGCCTCGGCCGGACCGCCCGTCTTGGCGAGCTTGATGTTCACGAGGGCGGCGGCTCCCCGATCGGCGATCACGCGCACGTCCTCGGCCGTCCGCACCGACTCGTCCGCCATGATCGGGGTGTCGACGGCCGCCGTCACCGCGGCGAGCGCATCGAGGTCGTGGGCGGCGACCGGCTGCTCGACGAGTTCGAGCCCGAGGTCCGCGTCCTCGGCGGTACGGATCACCCGGATCGCGGTCTCGGCGTCCCAGGCCTGGTTCGCGTCGATGCGCAGGGTGATGTCGGGCCCGACAGCCGCGCGGACGGCCCGTAGCGCGGCCACGATGTCGTGCGCGGCCGAGGCCTTGAGCTTGAGGCAGCCGAAGCCTGCGGTGACGTACTCCTCAGAAAGCGTCGCCACCGCCTGCGGCTCTCCCACGGACAGGGTCATGTCGGTGCGGACGTGCGACGTTCGTGAGGAGTTGTGCACCGCGTGCGCGCGAGAGAGGCCGGCCACGAGCGAGACCTCGTGCTGCTGGGAGGCGAGATCGGCGACCGCGCACTCGACAGCGCTGCGGGCGGCCGCATTGCCCCAGATCGACCGCGCGATGTCCCCCGGGAGCCCGGCGTCGCCGGCATCGCGACCGAGCACGGCGTCGGCGAGCGGACCTGCGACCGCGGCGGCGACGCTCTGCGGACTCTCCCCCGTGACACGCCAGCTCGTGGCGGCTTCCCCGTATCCGCGGCGCCCCTCCGCATCGGTCGCCTCGACCAGCACGACGTCGAGACGGTCCGTCTGCCGCACGGCCGTGATGAACGGGCGCACCAGCGGTGAGGACACCCGGAGCACGCGCAGACGCACCACGGCGCTCATGTCCACTCCTTGCGCATGCGCTGCTCGGGCTCGCCGAACTCCGGCTGCGTGCGGGTGGCCCCATCCGGATGCCAGCCCTTCGCCTCGTAGAAACCGATCGACGGCGCATTCGCTGCGAACACCCACAGTGTCGCGGCTTCGGCCCCGCCCTCCCGCAGCTCTGCCGTCGCCCGCGTCAGCAACGCTCCGCCGATGCCGCCGCCGTGAGCACGCGGCGACACGTACAGGGAGTGCACGGCCCCGTCGACCAGTCCGTCGGTGTTCGACGTCGCCGCGTACCGGGTGATCCCCACGATCCCGCCGTCCCGCTCGGCCACGAGCACGATGCCCACCGGGTCGGAGAGCACCCGCCGCCACAGCGTCTCCGCGCGCGCGTCGGTCATGGCGTCGATCGCCGCATCGGGGAGGACGCCGCGGTAGCTCTCCCGCCAGCAGGCGAGGAACACCTCGAGCACCCCGGACAGGTCGTCCGGGGTGGCGGGGCGCACCTGGAGGGTCACGATGTCGCGGCCTCCGTGAGCACGAGGGAGTCGATGGCGGCGACGGGTTCCGGCATCTGCAGCGGACCGACGCCCGGGGTGATCGTGCCCAGGATGCGCGGCTCGCGAGCACCGGTGCCGCCCGGGACGATCGCGGGGACGCCGTGCATCGTGGACCAGCCGATCAGGGCGAGGAGGATCGCCTCCTTGCTGTCGGCCGCAGCCCCCAGTTCGTCGGCCAGCACGACCTCGGTCGCGGGCAGGGCGGCGCGCAGTCCGTCGAGGATCAGCGGGTTGCGGCAGCCGCCGCCCGACACGGCGAGGAACCCGATGCCCGCGGCCTCCACGTCGCGTGCGACCGTGCGGACGGTGAGCTCGGTCAGTGTCCGCACGACATCCGCCACCGCGATCTCGCGCCCCTGCGCGGCGAGGTGCTCGTGCACGTAGCCGAGGTGGAAGTGTTCCTTGCCCGTGCTCTTGGGCGGGGTGAGCGCGTAGTAGGGGTCTTCGAGCAGAGCGGCCAGCAGCGTCTCGTCGACCTGCCCGGTGCGGGCGATCGCGGCGTCGTCGTCGTAGCCGAGCGGGTTGAGGCCGTGCTCCACGATGACCGCGTCGACGAGTGCGTTCGCGGGGCCGATGTCGTAGGCGACCAGGCCGTCCTGCCGCACCACCGTCATGTTCGAGATGCCGCCCAGGTTCAGGGCGGCGGACACCCCGGCGCGTGAGCGCAGCAGCAGCTCATCGAGGAACGACACCAGCGGCGCACCGTGGCCACCGACCGTGATGTCGCGGATGCGGATGTCGGAGACCACGGGGGCACCCACCTTCTCCGCGATCCAGGCGGGCTGCCCGATCTGCAGGGTGCCCCGCGCGTGCGCGCCGTCGACCCAGTGGTACACGGTCTGTCCGTGCGAGCAGACCGCGTCGATGCCCCCCACTTCTGCGGCGATGTCGGCCGCGACGTCGGCGAACGCCTGACCGATGAGCGTGTCGAGCTCCGCGACCTCGGCGAGCGTCGTCTGCGCCGGCGGCAGCGCCGCGATCAGCCGCGACCGCAGTTCGGGGGTATACGGCACACTCGTCGCCGCGAGCACCGTGCCGCGCAGGTCCACGCCGTGCGCGGTGAAGCCGCCACTGGTCGTGAAGTCGACGACGGCGGCATCGATCCCGTCGTGCGAGGTGCCGGAGATCAGTCCGAGGACGCGCATCAGTTCTCCTCCAGTGCGGTGCGCAGCCGGCCGTCGGCGGCATGCAGTCGTGCGGTCGCCGCGGCGAGATCCTCCCCGCGACGGATCATGATCGACGCGAGCTTCACGTCGTAGGCAGCCGATTCCAGAGCGGCCAGCGCCGCGTCCCGGTCGACCGCCGCGATGGTCTGCACCATCCGGATGGCCCGCTCACGCAGCTTGTGGTTGGTGGCCTTCACATCCACCATCAGGTTGCCGTACGCCTTGCCGTTTCGCACCATCGAGATGGTCGAGAACATGTTGAGCACGAGCTTCTGGGCCGTGCCCGACTTGAGCCGCGTCGAGCCGGAGAGCACCTCGGGGCCGACCTCGACCTCGATCCCGTGCTCCGCCGCGGCACTGAGCGCGGTGCCGACATTGCACGAGAGACCGATGCTGAGCGCTCCGAGCTCGCGCGCACGGCGGACGGCCGCGATCACATAGGGCGTGCGTCCGCTGGAGGCGATGCCGATCACGGTGTCGAGCGGACCGATGCCGGCCGCGTCGATCGCTGCAGCACCCGCGTCCGCGTCATCCTCCGCACCCTCGACGGGGTTCACGATAGCGCCGGGGCCCCCGGCCATGATCGCGAAGACGAGCTCCGGCGGCGTGCTGAACGTGGGCGGGCACTCCGAGGCGTCGAGCACACCGATGCGTCCGGGGGTTCCCGCGCCGACGTAGACCAGGCGGCCGCCCTGCGCCATGCGAGCGGCCGTCTCCTCGATGGCGGGCACGATCTGCGGCAGGGCGCGCTGCACCGCGGCGGGCACGGTGGCGTCCGCCTCGTTCATGGTCTGCGCGAGTTCCGCCACGCTCATCAGGTCGAGTTCCGCATAGCGCGGATCGCTGGCTTCCGTGGCCAGCCCGCCGAGATCCTCCCGGGTCATCGCTTTCCTCTGTTCCGGGGGTCGAGACTGTCGCGCAGCCCGTCACCGAGCAGGTTCAGGCCGACGACGAGGAGCACCACGATCACACCGGGCGCGATCATCGTCCACGGCGCGATCGTCACGAGCGTGCGCGCCTCGAAGATCATCGAGCCGAGCGATGGGGCGGGCGGCGGCGTGCCGAGACCGAGGAAGCTCAGCGAGGCCTCGGTGAGCACGGCCCACGACAGGGAGAGCGTGACCTGCACGATGATGATCGATGTGATGTTCGGCAGCACGTGCCGGAACATGGTCGCCATGCGACTCTGACCCGTGCTCTTGGCCGCCTTGACGTACTCGACCTCGCGCAGCGACAGCACGGGTCCGCGGGTGACGCGGATGAAGATCGGCACGTACACGATCGCGATGGCCACGGCGATGGTGAACCAGTTGCGGTCGAACACCGACGCGAGCGACAGGGCCAGCAGCAGCGGAGGGAACGCGAACAGCACGTTGGTGACCGCCGTGATCGCGCCGTCGGAGATGCCGCGGTAGAAGCCGGCGATGAGTCCGCACACGGTTCCGACGACGGTGGCGAAGGCCACCGCGACCACCGAGATCAGCGCCGAATTGGCGACACCGGCGGCCACGCGGGAGAACACGTCGCGACCGAACTGATCGGTGCCGAACCAGTGCACGGCGGACGGCGGCTGCAGGCGGGACGGCGGATCCTGCGCGAGCGGGTCGAACGGCAGCAGCCCGAACGCCGAGACGAGGCTCAGCACCGCCAGCAGGACGACGATGATGAGGCCCGTGAGTCCACTGCGACTGCGCAGCAGGAGACGCACGCGCTCCATGCTGCGCCCGCCGCCGGGGGCGAGGGTCGGAGTCTGAGAGATGTCGGTCATGCGGCACGCACCCGAGGATCGATGACCCGGTAGAGCAGGTCGGTGAGCAGGTTGACGATGACGAAGGCGAGCGCGATCACGAGGACGGTGCTCTGCACGAGTGCGTATTCCTTCTGCTGGATGCCGAGGAGCACCTGTCGCCCGATGCCGGGGAGCGAGAAGATCTGCTCCACCACCACGGCGCCGCCGAGGAGGTAGCCGAACTGCAGGCCGGTCATCGTGACGATGGGAACCAGGGCGTTGCCGAGCACGTGACGCACCTGCAGCCGCCGCGGCGGGACGCCCTTCGCCCTGGCCGTGCGGATGAAGTCGTTGGCGCGGATCTCGAGCACCGCGGTGCGGGTCGTGCGCATGATCGGCGCGGCGATGCCGAAGCCGAGCACGATCGAGGGCAGCAGCATCTGCTGGAGGTTCAGCAGCGGGTCCTCGAACAGCGTGGCGTAGGCCTGACCGTTCGGGTTGAAGCCGAACGAGGAGGCGAGGATCGCCAGGAGCGCCGTCCCGAGCAGGAACGCGGGGATCGAGAGACCGGCGAGGCCGACGACCTGTCCGACGCCGTCGCGGAACGAGTCGGGCTTCGAGGCGGAGAGCATTCCGAGGGGGATGCCGATGGCCAGGGCGATCACGATCGAGAAGATCGCGAGCTCGAAGGTGACGGGAAGAGCGGCGGCGGTGAGATCGAGGACGCTCGTCTGGGCCCGAGAGGAGAACCCGAGGTTTCCGGTGAAGATGTTGCCCAGCCAGGAGAAGAACTGCACGAAGAGCGGCTGGTCGAGCCCGTAGTAGGCCTCGAGGGCTGCGCGTTGCGACGGCGTGAGGGCGGCCGCCTCCGTGCCGAGGCCGGAGCTGATCTGATCGCCGGGGATGGCCCGCAGCATCAGGAAGACGAAGATGGCGACGCCGAGGAGCGTGCCGAGTGCGGCGACGATGCGTCGCAGCACGCTGTTGCGGAGGAGCTGTCTGAACATGCGCGTGTGGGG
>NZ_SJYZ01000029.1:0-37954 GCF_004337555.1 Microbacterium sp. PI-1
TGTCCGATCTCACGAAACTTGTCGGTTGGTGAGACGGAGCACCCCCGGAAAGACGGGTGAGTGGTGCGCTGCGGAAACTGCCGGTTGTCTCACGAAACTTGTCGGAAATCGCGGCCGCTTTCACATTGCCTAAAGGGTCGGGCGGGCCGTTTCGGCGCAACAGGTTCGGGCAGGGGTTTTCGGCAGGTGCGCGACCGGCGTGTCGCACAATCGGCCGGCGACCTCGGTACGTCGGCCGGAAACGATCGTTTTCGGTGATAGCCCTCCACCACAAATGGGTCACGACATCAGCAGAGAATCGAGGATGATTGAGTCGTGGAGATTGAGCTGCTGCATATCGCTGATTGCCCTAGCTGGGTTGAGGCCAGTCGTCGTGTTGCCGAGGCGCTTAGCGAAACAGGCCACGACGGATTGAGCCTGCGTTATCGACTCATCCGAACAGAGGAAGACGCCGCCGGGGTTCAATTTGCGGGCTCCCCGACGATCACGGTGGACGGAAACGATCTCTTCCCGGGGTCGGATCGTAGTAGTGAGTTGGCTTGCCGCATCTACAGCACACCTGCTGGGTTGGCCGGGATGCCAACGGTTGAACAGATCCGAGAGGCAATGAGGGCCTATGGAGACTGAGCTCGATGTCGCCTGCACGTGCTGCGGCCGGCATCTACCACGAAGGAAGCTGCACGCCCTCGGAGACGACGGTGCGTTCATCTGTCGACGATGCGGTTTGTGGGTCGCGCTTCGCTTACGACGTGACCGCCCGCCTACGTAGTCCCCACACTCAGAAGCCGCACGCACGGGCGAGCTACACCACGGCGATTGTCCGGACTTCGCGCTCCCATGCCTGTGTTGCGACCTGCACGGCATCCCAGGGGGAGCCGAGCGGGGGCGTGTAGGAGAGGTCGAGGTCGCTCATTGCGGCGATCGTCATGCTGTGGTGCAGCGCTGCCGCGTAGGTGTCGATGCGCTTGGAAATTTCCGCACCGCGGGTGCCGACGAGCTGCGCGCCGAGCAATAGCGCCGATGTAGAGGGCGAGTTGATGGGTTGTCCCCGCTTCTCAAAGCGGTTTCACTTTGTGGCCTCATCGCCGGCGCGGATCATGAGGAGCGCTCCGGTGACCGCTGCGGCGAAGATCACGATGTCGGCGATGTTCCCGATGAACCAATTTCCGTAGGCGAGAAAGTCCACGACGTGTCCGCGGGCGAATCCCGGATCGCGGAAAAGGCGGTCGCCTGCGTGTGAGGCGGCAGCTCCTCCGAGCGCGCCGATGACGATTGCCCATCCCAGGCGTTGTACTCGGAACGCGAACACGATTGCTGTGACGGTGGCGGCGACGGCTAGCAGCGCGAACACCCAGGTGAAGCCTTCCCCGAAGGAGAATGCCGCTCCGGGGTTGTAGGCGAGCTGCAAACCCAACAGGTCACCGATTAGGGGGACGCGCTCACGCTCAGTGAGGGCCGCTTCAGCCCACACCTTCGTTCCCTGGTCAATCAACACGACAATCACGGCGATCAGGAGCGCTCCACCAGTGAGCTGCCACCGCCGCGCCGACGACCGCTCGCGCACAGCGGGCGGGTGAGCTTCTGTTTCGGAAGGGATCATGCGAGGACCTCGATCAGACGGACGATGACCCCGGATTCGATCAGGATGAACAGGCCCAGACCGATGAAAACTGCCGGTACAAGCCAGTGCTCGACGCGCTCCAACCCCTCGGTGACTGCCTTGTTAGTGCCGATGAGCCGGCCCGCCGCGCACCAGACGGCAACGAGGATGAGGAACACGACGATCATGATCGCGACGTCGCCGGGCGTGCTGGTGCGGAAGATCGGCGTGTAGAGGGAGATGTTGTCCGCCCCGTTGGCGATCGTGATACCAGCGACGCCCCACAGTCCGACCGCGGTGATCTTGGAGTCGTCGTCATCGTCATCGCCGTTGCGGCGCAGGCCGCGAATGAGCGTCCAGATGCCGATGCCGAGCGGGATCAGGCCAAGGAAGCCGACCCATTCGTCCGGGACGATGGTGAGGCCGAGCGCGGCGATCACGCTGATGACGACGAGGGTGATGAACCCGAGGTACTGGCCTGCGACGATCTGCCACGGCCGGGGTTTCCCTCGGCTGGAGGCGAGGAAAAGCACGGTGAGCACGACGATGTCGTCGATGTTGGTTGCCGCGAACAGGCCGATCGCTGATCCAATGGTGGCGAGCATCAGCGTCCCAGTCGTGGCGTGCGGGTGCGGGCGGCCCGCAGGCCGTTGAGGATCACGATGACCTCGGCGACCTCGTGGACCAGGACGACAGCCGCGAGCCCCAGGACGCCGAAGAGCGCGAGCGGGAGCAGGGCGGTGATGATCAGCAGCGACAGGATGATGTTCTGGTTGATGATCCGTCGACCGCGCCGGGCGTGATCGAACGCCCGCGGGATGAGGCGTAGATCATGGCCGGTGAAGGCCACGTCCGCGGATTCGATCGCTGCGTCGGAGCCGGTCGCGCCCATCGCGATGCCGACGTCTGCGCCCGCGAGGGCGGGGGCATCGTTGATGCCATCGCCGATCATCGCGACCGGTCCCGCCTTCGACAGTTCCCCGATCGCGGTCGCCTTGTCCTCCGGGCGCAGCTCCGCGCGCACATCGCTGATCCCGGCCTGCGCAGCCAGGGCACGAGCGGTCCGGGCGTTGTCGCCGGTGAGCATCGTCACCCCGACGCCCTGGCCGGTGAGTGTCCGGACTACCTGGGGGACTTCAGGGCGCAGCTCGTCGCGGACGCCGATCGCGGCGACCGGTGACCCGTCTCGGTGCACGATGACGACGGTCATGCCCTGCTCTTCCAGCGTTGCGACCCGCTCAACGAGGTCGCCGGCGTCCAGCCAGCGGGGACTGCCGACGGTGATTCTCGATCCGTCGACGGTGCCGTCAATACCATGGCCGGCCTGCTCGGTCACATCTGCAGCTGCCGGTGTCCCCGGAGCTGCGGCGGTGATCGCTGAGGCAAGAGGATGTGTGCTGTGCTGCTCCAGCGCAGCCGCCCACGCCAACGCCTGGACCTCGGTTACACCGTTCGCGGTGAGTACGGCGGTGACCACGGGTTCGTTGCGGGTAAGGGTTCCGGTCTTGTCGACGGCGACGTGCCGGACCGTACCGAAGCGCTCGAAAACGGCGCCGGACTTGATGATCACACCGAACTTGCTCGCGGCGCCGATCGCAGCGACGACCGTCAGCGGGACCGAGATCGCCAGCGCACACGGAGACGCCGCGACCAGCACGACGAGCGCGCGGGTGATCCACACCTCCGGGTCACCCAGCAGCGAACCGATGATCGCGACGAGCGCCGCGAGGATCAGAACGCCGGGCACCAGTGGGCGGGCGATCCTGTCCGCCAGACGGGCACGCTCGCCCTTGTCGGTCTGCGCTTTCTCGACCAGCTCCACGATCGTCGTGAGCGAGTTATCGGTGCCCGCAGCCGTCGCCTCAACCTCCAGCGCGCCGGCACTGTTGATCGCACCGGCCGACACAACATCGCCAGGCTCGACCTCGACCGGGATCGACTCCCCGGTGATCGCCGATGTGTCCAGGCTGGAGCGCCCGGATCGGACGATCCCATCGGTCGCGATCCGCTCACCCGGGCGGACCACCATGACCTGGCCAACCGTCAACTCTCTCGCCGGTACCTGCGCGGAGACACCGCCCTGCAGCACCGTCGCTGTCTCCGGCACGAGCTTCAGCAGTGCCCTTAGCCCGCCGCGGGCGCGGTCCATCGCCTTGTCCTCGAGCGCCTCAGCGATCGAGTACAAGAACGCCAGAGCTGCAGCCTCCTCCACGTACCCGAGGATGACTGCGCCGATCGCGCTGATCGTCATCAGCAACCCGATGCCGAGCTTGCCCTTGAATAGTTTCCGGATCGCGCCCGGCGTGAACGTCGACGCGCCCAGCAGTAGTCCGACCCAGAACAGCACCAACGCCGGGATCTCTAAGCCGGACCACTCGAGGATCAGACCCCCCAGGAACGCGACACCCGAGAAGATCGGCACCATGATCCCGCGGTCTTTCCACCAGGGCCGCTCAGCCTCTTCGTGTTCCTCTCCCGCCGTGGCGGCAGGCTCATGCTCGCAACCACACGCCTCGCTCACGCGCCAGCCCCCGCTCCGCAGCAGCCCGCCACCGTGCACGCCGAGTCCACGCACGGGGCGTGCACGTCGACAGCCAGCGTCACGTCCACCAGTGCGACGAGGGCAGCAGCTAGGTGCGGGTCGGCGATTTCGTATCGGGTCTGACGGCCCTCCGGCTCGGCAACGACGATGCCGCAATCGCGCAGGCAGGTGAGGTGGTTCGACACGTTCGAGCGCGTCAGCTCCAGTTCGCGCGAGAGCACAGCGGGATAGCTCGGTCCGTCGAGCAACGTCATTAAGATCCGGGAACGGGTCGGATCAGCCATGGCCCGGCCGAGTCGGTTCATCACATCAAGACGGGAAGCAATGGTCAGCATGCACTGAACTATACAGTGACCGCTGACTGGTTATCAATTCGATCGAATGTTATGGCGTTCTGTTCGTCGCCGCGTCAACCAGTCGTGAGGTGCGCGATCCTGCTGTGGTGGACGACGCCGCATGCCGCCGGGCGCTCGATAGCGATCGTCCCGCGAAACTGCAGCCGGAGGCTGTCGTTCGGGAATAGGCCGGTGCCTGTTGAGTTACATACCCCCAGGGGGTATGTTGTGGGTATGAACGGTTACACCGACAACAAGGCGGATCTGCGCAAGCGATTGAGTCGGGTTGAGGGTCAGGTGCGAGGTATCTCGCGGATGGTCGATGAGGACAAGTACTGCATCGACATCCTGACGCAGGTCGCTGCGGCCACGAAGGCGCTCGAAACGGTGGCCTTGTCGCTCCTGGGTGACCATCTGAGCCATTGCGTCGCTCAGGCAAGCGCTGAGGGTGGCGAGGTTGCGGCGGAGAAGGTCCGCGAAGCTAACGACGCCATCGCTCGCCTGGTCCGTTCATAACCACACGTCTAACGATCTGGAGAAATTCACTATGACTGACCGCATCGAACTCGGACTGAAGGACGCAAACGCTGGTTGCGCATGCTGCGCAGCCCCATCGAACATCGAGGCATCCACTCCTGTGGCGGCCCCGGTCTCGGAAGAGGTACTGGTCACGGGAATGACGTGCTCGCACTGTGTGTCGAGCGTCAGTGAGGAACTGAGCGCGCTTGACGGTGTCGCGTTCGTCGCTGTCGACCTGAACGCCGGCGGCTCGTCCCGCGTGACGATCCACAGCGCAGCCCCTGTCGATCCCGCTGCCGTGAGGGCTGCGGTCGAAGAGGCCGGTTACAGCCTCGCGACCAGCCAGGCCTGATTCACTTATCCGTCCGCACCCGGCTCGACCCCGGGCGCATCGAACAAGGAGTTCTGATGAGCCAGCACGACGAGCACACCCATCACATCGCACACGAGAATCCCGGCACCGCGCCGACGGCGCAGCATGACCACGCGGCGATGAGCCACGACCACGGCGCTCCTCAAGGTCACGCGGGCCACGGCGGTCACGCGGGCCACGGCGATCACGTGGGCCAGTTCCGGCGGTTGTTCTGGATCATGCTGGTCCTTGCGGTCCCGGTTGTCGGGTTCTCGGGGATGTTCTCGATGCTGCTCGGGTACCCGTTGCCGGAAGCCGCCTGGGTTGGGTGGGTGTCCCCGGTTCTCGGGACGGTCATGTACATCTGGGGTGGGGCCCCGTTCCTCACCGGCGCGGTGAGTGAACTTCGTGCCCGCAAGCCCGGAATGATGCTCCTGATCGCCCTCGCGATCACGGTCGCGTTCCTCGCATCCTGGGGCGCGAGCCTCGGCCTCCTCCATCATGAGCTGGACTTCTGGTGGGAGCTGGCGCTGCTGATCGTGATCATGCTGCTCGGCCACTGGATCGAGATGCGCTCCCTCGCACAGACCACCTCAGCACTGGATTCCCTCGCTGCACTGCTGCCCGACGAGGCGGAAAAGATCGAAGGCGACACGACCGTGACGGTCGCCCCGTCCGATCTGCTGGTGGGTGACGTGGTGGTGGTGCGCCCAGGCGGGCGGGTGCCCGCTGACGGGCGGATCGTGCAGGGCTCGGCCAGCATGGACGAGTCGATGATCACCGGCGAGTCCCGGCCCGTGCGCCGCAGCGACGGCGACCAGGTCATCGCCGGCACCGTCGCCACCGATTCCGGGGTGCGGGTCGAGATCACCGCGATCGGCGACGACACCGCTCTCGCGGGGATCCAAAAGCTGGTGACCGAAGCGCAGAATTCATCCTCGCGCGCGCAGCGGCTCGCAGACAAGGCCGCCGGGTGGCTGTTCTGGTTCGCGCTCGGCGCCGCCGCGATCACCGCCATCGTCTGGACGATCGTCGGCATGCCCGACGCCGCCGTGATCCGCACGATCACCGTGCTGGTGATCGCCTGCCCGCACGCGCTCGGTCTGGCGATCCCGCTCGTCGTGTCGATCGCCACCGAGCGTGCCGCTCGCGGAGGCGTGCTGATCAAGGACCGTCTCGCGCTGGAGAGCATGCGCACCGTCGACACCGTCCTGTTCGACAAGACCGGCACGCTCACCAAGGGCACCCCCGCCGTGACCGCGATCGACCCCGTCTCCGGGACCGACCCTGACCAGCTGCTGGCCTGGGCCGCGGCCGCGGAAGCAGACTCCGAACACCCCCTCGCCCGCGCGATCGTCAACGCGGCGAAAGAGAAGACCCTCACGGTCCCCTCGTCAGCCGATTTCGAATCGTCCCCGGCGGTCGGGGTCCGTGCACGTGTCGATGGGCGCGTGGTGCAGGTCGGTGGCCCGTACATGCTCGAGCAGGAACACGCCTCCGAGCTACCGGTCGCCGACGAGTGGCGCCGTGAGGGTGCGATCATCCTCCACGTGCTCGTCGACGGACAGGTCGCGGGTGCCCTGCGCTTGGCGGATGAGATCCGCTCGGAGTCGCGTCACGCCGTCGAGGCCCTCCACGAGCGTGGCGTGCAGGTGGTCATGATCACCGGTGACGCCGACGCGGTCGCAGCCTCCGTCGCGGGCGAGCTCGGCATCGACCGGTACTTCGCCGGGGTCCGACCCGAAGACAAGGCCTCGAAGGTGAAAGAGCTGCAAGGCGAAGGGCGCAAGGTCGCGATGGTCGGAGACGGTGTCAACGACGCCCCCGCGCTCGCGCAGGCCGACGTCGGCATCGCCATCGGCGCCGGGACGGATGTTGCGATCGCGTCCGCGGGCGTCATCCTCGCCAGCGACGACCCCCGGTCGGTGCTCTCGGTGATCGAACTGTCGCGGGCCAGCTACCGGAAGATGAAGCAGAACCTCTGGTGGGCCGCCGGCTACAACCTGCTCTCCGTCCCCCTCGCCGCCGGAGTGCTCGCCCCGATCGGGTTCGTGCTCCCGATGTCCGTGGGCGCGCTGCTGATGTCCCTGTCAACCATCGTCGTCGCGCTCAACGCGCAGCTGCTGCGCCGACTGGATCTGCGCCCGGACGCCGTGGCCGGTAAGTAGCGAGAAACAGTTAGGTCGACGGACGTAGGCTGGGGCGAACGGGAGGTGAGTATGTCGCTGATCAAGGTCTCACAACAGGTGCGCGGACCGCGCACGCTCACCCACACCGCCCTGGCCGTCCTCGCGATCGCCGTGGGCATTATCGCCGGCCTACTGGCGATGCACTCCTTCAACTCGCATGCGACGGCCGCCGGTCACCATGACACCGTCACCGTCAGCACTCAGGCCGAAGTATCCGCCCATCACCCCGACGCCTCCGCGACCGCCCTCGTGCCAGCCGCGCCGACACAGGAGGCGGGATGCGCGACGTGTGGGGCCGGAGATTCGATGACGTGGATGGCGTGCGTCCTCGCGCTCCTGGTGGCCACCATCCTTCTCAGGCGGATCGGGCTCGGCTGGCGGCACACCCTCTTGGTTGCGACCCGCGCGCCCGCGACAACACGCGGGCCCGCCCGCGCTCACGCCCTTCCCCCGCCTCCATCTCTCACGGTTCTCTGCATCAGTCGCACGTGATCACGCGCTAGCCCGCTCTGGCGGGCAACGCACCCTCGGGCACCGGCAGCCGCCGGGCCCCATCACTGACCCTTGGAGAACCCTCATGAAGATTCGACCCGCGGCGATCGCCGCACTCACCCTCACCGCACTGCTCGCCCTCGCCGGCTGCGCGGGAACCACCGGATCCGACAACGGCATGGAAGGCATGGACCACGGCGGCAGCTCGTCCGCGCCCGCAGAGACAGCAGATGCGAATGACGCCGACATCATGTTCGCCAGCATGATGAAGGAACACCACGCACAGGCCATCGAGATGTCCGACGTCCTCCTCAGCAAGGACGGCGTTGACGAGCGCGTCGTCTCTCTCGCCGAAGAAATCAAAGCCGCTCAGGAGCCCGAGATCCAGCAGATGGACCAGTGGCTCGAAGACTGGGGCGCGGAGATGGACAGCATGGAGGGCATGGATCACGGCAGCGGCATGATGTCCGAAGAGGACATGCAGGCCCTCGAAGATGCCGCCGGTCCCGATGCGGGGCGTCTGTTCCTCGAGCAGATGATCCAGCACCACGAGGGTGCCGTCGACATGGCGCAAGACGAAGTCGACAACGGTCAGAACAGCGACGCCGTCGCACTGGCCGAGACCATCATCGACACGCAAACGGAAGAGATCGCCACCATGAAGGAGATCCTCGCAACTCCGTGATCCACGGGTGGGGTGCGGGACTCCCGCACCCCACCCATAGATCTGTTTGCGGACACCATCATGCGAACCCTCAAGAACTTCACCCTGCCTACTTCCCGCCTGCGACGTCGCGGAGCACTCACGATCGCTACGACAATCGCGGCCAGCATCGTGCTCGCCGGGTGCACAGCACCTGCCGAGCCGACCACCGGACACGACCACGCCACCACCATCGAACACGTCCACGCGATCGTGCCTGACCCCTCAGGAGACGGCTACCTACTGGGCGCCCACGACGGGATCTACACGGCCACGCTTGACGGCGAAATTGGCGACCGCGTCCAGAACACCGACTTTGACGCGATGGGCCTCACCGCCATCGGGGATACCCTCATCGCGTCTGGACACCCCGGGCGAACGACTGCCCCCGAACTCGGTTCCCCCAACCTCGGAATCATCCGAAGCGACGACAGCGCCCGATCCTGGTCACCGGTCTCGCTCACCGGAGAGAAGGACTTCCACGCTCTCGCCGCCGGCCCGGACGAGAGCCTGTACGGGCTTGCGTCAGACTCCATCGAACTGCTCCGCAGCGACGACACCGGACAGACATGGTCGCCCGCCGGGGAAGTCGTCGCGGTCAACCTCGCCATCGACGCCGCAGGGCAACTGTTCGCCGCCACACCCGACGGGCTGCAAGTCAGCGCGGATGAGGGCGCCACGTTCACCACCGTGAACGATGCACCGCTGCTCTACCTCCTCGCCGCTTCACCCGATAGCAAGCGCCTCGTCGGTGTCGGCAACGGCGGACAGATCTGGGTCAGACCCGCATCGGGCGCGGAGTGGGTTCCCGCCGGCACAACCCACGGCTCCGCACAAGCGATCACCATCACGAACGGCGGCGACATCTTGGTCTTCGATCAGAGCGGACTCACTGCGCTGCCCCGCTAGGCCGCCCCGAACGGTCACAATCTTTCCCGGGTTCGGATCGCAGCAACGACTTGGGCTGAGGTAGCCGATCCCAGGGTTACTTACACCAAAGTGCTCGTCCGAGTTTGGCGCTCCCATGCCTGCGTTGCGAGCTGCACGGCTTCCCATGGGGAGCCGAGCGGGGGCGTGCAGGAGAGGTCGAGGTCACTCATCGTTGCGACGGTCATGCCGTGGTGCAGAGCCGTGGCGTAGGTGTCGACGCGCTTGGAGATCTCCGCACCGCGGGTGCCGACGAGCTGCGCGCCGAGCAGCAGACCCCTTTTGTTCCCCTGTGCGCGTGCGGTCGGGTGGCGTTGTCCCTGTACTTGCTGCACGGCAGTCTCATCGCATTTTGGAGTAACGCGTATGGCCGCCCTGCCGAGAACTTCTACTTGGGCTGGCTGGTGATCGTTCCGGGCATGATCGTGGTGGGTTGGTTGTGGTGGCGGTTCGTTGGAACTGGCCCAGTTGAATGGGTGATGGGCTGGCTCAGCGGACGTCCCAAGTCTTCCTCGCTTCGCCGGTAGAGCGGGTGCGTGGCTCTGGGGCTCGCAAGAAGACTTGATTGGTCGGGCTGGTACCATCCTGAGGTCATGGTCGTCCACGGTCGCGCTCACAAATGCGTTAGCCGAGCCGACGAGTTCCTGATAACGAAGATCATTACAGCCCTCGGGCTGGCGCTTCTTCTCGTTGTTGGAGCGTGGCCGGGCGGCCATCGTGATGCGACAGATGCGACTCCGTATCTGAGCACCACATCCTCGTCGTCACTAGGGACGCCTTCTGCTGGTCATTTTTCGGCGGGTTCGGGTGAAAGCGTTGTCGGCGCGACCGCGGAACAACTCCTGGCCGGGGATAGCGCGAACGACATCGTGATCGGCGTTGCCGGGTGCCTCTTGGGTATCATCTGCTGCTTCTTGGTGCTCATCGTCACGCGGAACTTCCGCCGTCACGTCCCCTCTTCTCACATTCGCGAACGTTTGCCGCGCGCACCATCACTGGCAGCTATGACGGGGCGCCTGTTCGCATTGCCTCCTTCTCTCACACAGCTTTCTCTGTCGCGGACCTGACTCCGGCGGCGCCATCTCTTCGATGGCGCTCCACTGGTCGTCCCCGTTCGTTGTGTGTGTCTGGAGTGTTATGAAATCTTCCGTGAAAGCGGTACTTGTCACCGTGTCTCTCGCCGTGGTGTTGCTGGTCGTCGCACTGGTCTTCGTCCTGATTAATCAGAATCAAGCTGCCGCACCCGAGACGGGGACCGCTGACGGTCCACAAGTCGTCCGTGAGAACTCGCACGTCCTCGATGACGGAGGAGAAGGGGCGGTGACGGTGGTCGAGTTCCTCGATTTCGAGTGCGAGGCCTGCGGTGCTTTCTATCCCCTCGTCGAGGATCTCCGCGGCAAGTTCGATGGCGAGATCACCTACGTGATCCGCTACTTCCCGCTGCCTGGTCACCTCAACTCAAAGAACGCCGCAATCGCTGCCGAAGCCGCAGCGCAGCAGGGACGGCTCGAAGACATGTATCACCGCCTGTTCGAGACGCAGTCTCAATGGGGTGAGGCTCAAGAGTCTCGTGCGGACCTGTTCCGGGGGTTTGCGGAGGAACTCGGATTGGACATGGCCGCGTTCGATGATGCGGTCGCTGATCCGGCGACAGCGGAACGGGTTCAATTCGATCTCGACGAGGGTGAGCAGCTCGGTGTCAGCAGTACCCCCTCGTTCTTCATCGATGGGGAGCCTGTCGTGCTGGAAACGTGGACCGATCTGGAGGACAGCATTGAAGCCGCCGTGAACGGTGCTGAATGATGGCGCGTTCGCTATCGCACCGTCGAGTCATCATCGTCGGTGCCGGGCACTCCGGATTGGCGACAGCCGCCGCGCTCAGGTCCTCTGGGCTTGAGCCACAGAAAGACTTCGTGATCATCGATTCTGCACCCCCCGGTCGACGAAGCTGGGCCACACGGTGGCAGTCGATGAAACTGCGCAGCGCGGCACGCCACAGTGTCGTCCGCGGGTTCCCTTTCCCGGGCGATGGAGACCGTCATCCGAGTGTGGATGAGATGTCCGATTACCTGTCTTCGGTGGAGAAAGCCCTCGGTGTGAAGACCGTGTGGGGCACTCGTGCTCTTGGAATCAACCGGTTGGGCGACGGATCCACGCTGCATCTGTCGACCTCCGCCGGGGAAGTGCAAACCCGAAATGTGGTCTGTGCAACGGGAGCTGCCGCGGTGCCGCGCATACCGGGCTGGCGCCCGGGATTGGCCGTACCCGGTGTTGTGCTGCATTCCAGCCAGTACCTCTACCCCGCCCAGATACCTCCCGGCCACGTGTTGATCGTTGGCGGCGGATTCAGCGGAGTGGAGATTGCTGAGGAGCTCGCGTCCTCCCACGACGTCACCCTCTCCACTCGAGCGGAACCCTCAGGGGTGTCGGAGCGGCCTATCTGGTCGAGGCTGCGACGTAAGGGTGCGCTCTCCGAGGCACGCCCCCGCGTAGCTTCGACAGACGTCACTCATGCCGTCGCCGTGACGGAGGTTCACGGAGACACCGTGATGTTCGCCGATGGGGCGTCCGTGAAGCCGCATTCCGTGATCCTTGCGACCGGGTACAGGCCGGCAGACGCATGGCTGCCCGATTCGGAGCCGCCCGGTCAGCCTTTGCACGTCAGTGCACGCATCCCGGGACTGTTCACTGTTGGCATGCCCCGTTACTCCCGGGCGGATGCGGACACCCTCGTTGGGGCGGGTCGTGATGCGGCGACCGTCGCCCGACTCATCGTTGGACGGCCGTAAGGAGCACCATGACAGAAGCAGGGCACAGTCACGGTATTGGTGACGCCACTCCTCGCAATCGCCTGGTCATCGCGTTCGCGATCACCTCTTCGGTCTTCATCGTCGAAGTGATCGGGGCGATTATCACAGGCAGCCTCGCACTGCTCGTTGATGCGGCGCACATGCTCACCGATGTCGTCGGGTTGGCGATGGCCGTCACCGCCGCGCATCTGATGAATCGTCCCCCGACTCCCAGGTACACCTTCGGTCTTCAACGCACGGAGGTGCTCGGTGCGCTCGCTCAAGCAGCTCTGCTGCTCGGGGTGGGTATCTTCGCGCTCGTGGAAGGCGTACGGCGGCTGTTCGAGCCCCCTGAGATCGCATCGGGAAGTCTGCTGTTCTTCGGCATCGTCGGTCTCGTCGCCAACATCGCCTCCATGCTCGTATTGTTCAGCGGCCGCGGACGCAACCTCAACATGCGCGCCGCGTTCCTCGAGGTCGTCAACGATGCCCTCGGTTCCGTCGGCGTCATCGCCAGCGCCATCCTCATCGCCGTTTTCGGTTGGTATCAGGCGGACGCCGTCGCGGGCGTCTTGATCGCGCTCCTCATCATCCCCCGCACCCTCATCCTGTTGCGAGCATCCGGCCGGGTATTGATGGAGTCCACACCTGCCGGCCTCGATCTCGAGGATGTCCGCCGCCACATCCTTGCCCTGCCGCACGTGGTCGCTGTGCACGACCTCCACGCGACCCAGGTCTCGACCGACCTCCCCACGCTCACCGCCCATGTCGTGGTCGATGACACCGTCACGATGGAAGCTTCCGCCGCACTGCTGACATCACTTCAGCAATGCGTCAGCGAACATTTCGCCGTGAGCATCGAACACTCCACCTTTCAGATCGAACCCGAATCCCACCCCGGAGAGCACGACACCCATGCATAAACGCCTCTCGGCACGCACCGCTGCCGTCCTCACCACCCTGTTGTTGTCGGCATCCGTCGTCCTTGGGACTGCATCTCCGGCGGCCGCTCACGACGACTTCGTTTCGTCGTACCCCACCGCCGACTCGACCATCAACGGCTCCCCCGACGAGATCTCTTTGATGTTCACCGGGGCCCTCACCGGTGGTGACGATGCAACGGTCGTCGAGGTTATCGATGAAAGCGGAGCAAACGTCGCCGTCGACCCGCCAACGGTGAGCGGTGACTCGATCACTCAACACCTCTCCCCCGACGCCGCAACCGGCATCTTCACCGTCCGCTGGAAGACCGTCTCCGCCGACGGACACCCGATCAACGGGGAGTATGTGTACACCGTCACGCCCGCGACGGACACGGAACCCAGCACTCCGACCACAAGCCCCACCCCTGAAACCTCCCCAACGGAGGAGCCGGAACCGGCCCGACCCGCGCAAACATACGGTGGCACGGCATCCGGTGGCGGTGCTTTCGAACTGCTCCCCCTGTTCTTCCTCTCGGGTCTGGCACTGATTCTGGGGATCGGCGTTGTGGGAGTGGTTATGGCCGGGCGCCAGCGTCACCAGCGCGACCGCGCACAGGCCGCCAAGGATGCTGCAGCTAAGGAGAAAGACGCCGATGCGTGATCGAGTCCGCCGGTCGGCCGTGATGCTCATCGTCGCCGCCATCGTCATCCTGATCGATCAAGGCACCAAGACTCTTGCTCTGAACACGTTGCGGCAGGATGCGCGTATACCGCTGATCGGTGACTGGCTCGGTCTTCAACTGGCCTTCAACCCCGGGGCGATCTTCTCGCTCGGGGAAGGCTCCACATGGGTCATCACCGTCATCGGGGTCGCTGTCACCGCGGTCCTCATCGTTGCCGCCACCCGAGCCCGGAACGTGTGGTCGGCGGTTGGTTTCGGTTTCATCGTGGGCGGTGCGATCGGGAACCTCATCGATCGCTTATTCTCGCCGCCCGCGTTCGGGATCGGGCACGTCACCGATTTCCTCGCCTACGGGAACCTGTTCATCGGCAACCTCGCCGATATCGCTCTCGGCATCGGTGCCGTGTTCCTCATCGTCGCGGGTCTGCGCACGAGCCGTCGCCGGCCAGACCCCACGTCCCGCCCCGACGACCCTGTACCCGCCGAAGAAACGGTTCACCCATGAGTCCCAAAGAACGCGTCCCCTCCACTTACCAGCGGAACGCCCTGGCCCCCAGCCTCGTCGCCGCCGCGATCCTGTTTCTGGCCCCGGCGCTCTTCCAGGCGAATTGGGCGCCGCTCGTCCTCTTCATTGCCTCAATTTTCGGGCTGATCGTCGCGTGGTTTGCGCTCCAGGCACGCCACTGGTGGTGGATCCCGGTCTTCCTCGCCATTGCCGTGCTCTGGAATCCGGTGATGCCCTTCCCCTTCTCCGGTGTCGTGTGGACCACAGCACAACCCATCGCGGCCGTGGTGTTCCTGGCAGCGGGGGCGACGATCAAGGTGATCCGGAAGTGAACTGCGCGATCTTCTTGTCACGACCATGCGTATGAGCGGCGAGATCCCCGACAGCCCCCCATCTCTGCAGGCGTTCCTCGCACCGGCCGACATTCCGCTTCCAGTGCTACCGATCGTTGCGGGGATCCTCGCTGCGCTGTATCTCGTCGGCGCGATCCGGTTGTGGACGCACGGGCGTCGTTGGCCCGTGTGGCGCACGGTCAGCTTCCTGCTCGGGTGCGTTCTCCTCGCGGCGGTCACCGGTCTGGGTGTTGAAACCTACGGCCAGGCGCTGGTGTCCGTTTTCATGTTCCAGCAGCTCACTCTGATGATGATGGTGCCGCCGCTACTGGTCCTCGGCTCACCCGGAACCCTTCTTCTGCGATCAACACCGCACCATGGGGCGGGACGGGTAGTCCTCACAGCGGCCCACAGTGCTCTTCGAAGCCCGGCCGCGAAATGGATACTCAGCCCGTGGGCCACTGTCCCGCTGTACCTGTTCGCGTTCTACGGCATCTACCTTGCGGGTGCTGCCGATGCCATCCTCGCTCTCCCCGGGGGCCACGTCGCACTCGAGGTCGGATTCCTCCTCGCCGGCATGCTCTTCACCATCCCCATCCTGTCCTCCGATCCGCTGCCGGTCAGGTTGGGTCATGGTGCCCGTGCACTGGACGTGTTTGCTGAAGCCGCGCTCCACGCGTTCTTCGGGGTGTTCCTCATGATGGCCAGCACGATCCTGGTCGGCTCATTCGTCGCCCCCACCAAAGCACTGGGCATCGATCCCCTCGCCGATCAGCAGCTAGCCGGCGCTCTGGCATGGTCCTACGGTGGAGCCCCGACCGTGCTGATGTTGATCTACGTGATGCATCGCTGGTTCCGCAGCGACACCGCCCGGGCTGCCGCGGCCGACCGGTACGCCGACGTGCACGGGAACACCGACCTCGACATGTACAACGCCTACCTCAAAAAACTGAGCTCTCATGACCGTGACCGCTGACCCATTGGTGAGACACGCCCTCTCCGTTCGACCACGGCGCGGGAACCCCCGAGCGCACGATGCGCGCCTACCAGCTGGGGTGCCGTTTCCCGTAGCGATCGTCGCGTCCGCCATCGCAGGAGGCATGCTGGATCTCGCCTACCCCGCAAACGGGTGGTGGCCCGCAACGTTCGTGAGCGTAACCATCGGGCTGTGGACGCTCCGCGGACGCTCTCTACCCGGGGCGTTCCTGATCTCCCTCGTCTACGGCGCGACCTTCTACTTCACCCACCTGGTATGGGTGACCCGGTTTCTGGGACCCATCCCATGGGTCGCGCTGGCTGGCTTGGAATCCCTGCTGTTCGGTGCCGGCGGTGCGCTGATCGCACTCGCCTATCGGGTCACCACCACCCGCGCGGGATACGCGTATCGTGCGATCACTCCCATGCTCGTCGCCGGGGTATGGATGCTGCGAGAAACACTGATGGGGAGTACGCCGTACACCGGGTTCCCATGGGCGCGCGTCGGTTTCAGCCTCGCCGAGAGCCCGCTCGCGGAAGCCGCTTCATGGGTGGGAACCACGGGGCTGTCCTTCCTGACCGTTCTCGTCTGCGCGAGCGTCGTGGAAGCCCTCATCCTCCGCCGATGGGAGCCAGCAGCAACGGCCGTGGTCATCGTCGTTGCCGCGATAGCCATCCCTCTGTTCCCCACCGAGCAAGCGGGAATGATGCGCGTCGGATGGGTACAGGGCAACGGACCCAGCGGCTACTTCGACACCAGGACACCAGGCGACATCCTGCGCGCACAGGAAGAAGCGACATCTCCTCTCCTGGGGCGTGAAATGGACCTTCTCGTCTGGCCAGAAGGGGCCGTCGACGCCGATCCCCTGCGCGATGCCGCCGTCGCAGACCGCCTTGATCGACTCGTGCAGAGTGCCGGCACTCCGGCACTGGTGAATGCGGCAACCACCCGCGGAGCCGACACGTTCAACACCTCCATGCTGTGGACCAGCGCCGGGCCGCAGCAGCTCCACGACAAGGTCAACCCCGTCCCTTTCGGCGAATACGTCCCGGACCGTTGGTTCTACGAAGCCATCGCCCCCGACCTCATCGGATTGATACAACGCGAGTACACGCCCGGCTCCAACACACCCCTCATGAACGTTGACGATGTGCCCATCGGTCTGGCGATCTGTTTCGACGTCATCTACGACGACGTCATCCACCAAAGCGCTGCCTCTGGCGCGCAAATGTTCGTGTTTCAAACCAACAACGCGGACTTCAGAGGCACCGACGAGAACCTCCAACAGCTGGCCATCGCCCGCATGCGCGCGCTCGAAACAGGGAGAACTGCGGTGAACGTCTCCACCACCGGGACCAGTCAAGTCATCGGCCGCGATGGAAAGGTGCTGGCGCAGGTTGCGGTGGACACGACCGCGGCGAAGATCACCGAGGTCCCCCTCCGCACCGGCACGACTCTCGCTGTCGTGCTGATGCCGTGGCTCGACTGGATGCTCAGTATCGGAACGGTACTAGCGCTGCTCGTCATGTCGATCCGACCGCGACGGACTCGTGCTGACTCCCAGGAAGACGGATGGATGACGTTGTGAAGCTCAAGATTCTGACCTCTGTCGCGGCGCTGTGCGCACTGCTTGTGCTCACCAGCTGCGCACCCACCATCCACCTCGAGCCCGCAGCAAACGCGAACGACCCGCTGTGCGCAGAGGTCACCGTACGACTACCGGACTCAATTGGCGACCAGGCTCGCGTCTGGACGGACGCTCAGGCCACCGCAGCATGGGGTACCCCCAGCAGCGTGCTCCTCACCTGCGGGTTGGAGCCCCCGGCCCCCACCACCCTGCAATGTGTCAGCTTGGGTGGCGTCGATTGGATCGTCGACGAGGAGGAGACCCCGAATCTGCGGCTCACAACCTACGGCCGAGAGCCAGCTGCCCAGGTGTACGTGGACACCACCACCCTGTCGGCGGACGCGGTTCTCGAATCTCTTGCCGGGGCGATCCAGCAGCTCACCAAGACCGGTGAATGCACGGCGCCTGTGACAGAAGACCCGGACGCTCCTGGCACTGAGACAGGGGATACCACTCCATGAATGCCGTTGTTCTCCGGATCGCTGGACCGACGCTCCTCGTTGCCGCCGCACTCATCGCTGTGGTCGTCGGGCTCGCGATCGGTGGAGGAGCTGCACCAAGACTCACCAGTGACCCTGGAGCGCTCGTGCGATGGGGACTCCCGGCCGCGAAACTGTTCGTCAATCTCTCCGGTGCGGCGATGCTCGGGCCCCTGGTACTGGCGGTGTTCGCTCTCCCCTCGGCAGGGAAGCCCTTCACCGTCGCGCTCGATATAGCCTCCGCCGGCGCCGCGACCCTCACCATCACAAGCGGGGTGGTGGCTTACCTCACCTTCCTGTCCTCATTCAATCCGCAAGTGAACCTGAGCGCTGAGTTCGGCGCGCAGCTGGGCCGCTTCCTCCTCGACACCGAACTGGGACGATCATGGCTTATCACCGCGATCCTCGCCTCGGTCGTGACAGTCCTCGCATTCGCTGTGCGCAGCTATGGTGCGGTGCTGATCACAACCATGCTTGCGATCATCAGCCTGATACCCATGGCCACCCAAGGTCATTCGGGTGAGCTCGCCAACCACGATCCCGCGGTCATGTCCCTCGTCCTGCACGTCATTTCAGCAGCGATATGGCTCGGAGGTCTCATCCTGCTCGTCGTCGTGCGACCGATCAGCTCTCCGCACGAACTCGACAACGTGCTTCGCCGGTACTCGACGGTGGCGCTCATCGCGTTCATCGGTGTCGCCGTCTCGGGATACGCGCGGGCGCTCACTGCCCTCGGCCGGTGGGAGGATTTGGCCTCACCGTACGGCCTCATCCTTCTCACAAAGATCGGCGCTCTTCTGGTCATGGGCGTCCTGGGTGCCGCCTACCGCCGTCGACTCCTCGCAAATGCCAGCGAGGGCCGTGGCGCCTTCTGGATGATCGTGAGCGTCGAACTCGGTTTCATGGGTATCGCGAGCGGTGCGGCCGCCGCCCTCGCCCGCACCGCCGCCCCCGCCGATACGATCACACTGCCGCAGAACACCGCCGCGGAGATCCTCACCGACGCACCCGTCCCGATCGCACTCACCCTGCAGAGATGGTTCACGGCGTGGAGCCCCGACCTCCTCTGGGTGCTCGTCGCGGGTTTCGGAATCGTCTTCTACCTCGTCGGCGTCCAACGCGCACGGCGCCGCGGGTATCCGTGGCCAGCCAGGCGGACGGTCAGCTGGATTGCGGGGATGGGTGCGCTTCTGTGGACAACCAGTGGCCCGCTCGCCGCCTACGACGACTCGCTCATCAGTATGCGATTCCTCTCCTTCGCTCTCCTCAGCCTCGCGATCCCCTTGCTCCTTGTCTTCGCGGCGCCGATCACCCTCGCAGCCTTGGTCATCCATCCACGGGACGATGGAAGCCGAGGACCGCGGGAATGGCTTCTCTGGGCCGCCCACAGCCCGCTGGCCAAATTTACTCTGCGCCCCGTCGTCGCCGCGGCTCTTTTCGCCACGTCGCTGTGGTTGTTCCACTACTCCGACCTGTTCCGCTGGTCGCTCTACGACCAGCTCGGAGCGGAATGGATGATCAGCCAGCTCCTCGTCACCGGGTGCCTTTTCATACGATCGCTTTCCCTGAACGCGTCCACAACCCCCGAGGGGCGGTGGCGTGTGGCCTCACTCACTGCGCTCACAGGCGTGGCAGCGTTCTTCGGCATCGCCACGATCACTCGCTCCGACCTCATCGTCGCGGAATGGTTTGGCGCCATGGGGCGGACATGGGGACCCACCCCCCTCCAGGACCAGGCCCTCGCCGGAGCCGCCACCTTGGTGATCGCGGGAATGCTCGCAATCCTCACCGGCTTCTCCGTCCTCCACACGAAACGCAACAACCGACCTACCGACAGCACCCCCGTGCCCGCCGTACGAAAGGACCCGCACCTGTGACCTCCACCCACCGCACCCGCTGGCTCGCCAGCACACTTCTAGCTCTCATCACACTGGGAATCGTGGCCGCACCGGCCCCCGCAGCTCTCGCGCACGACAACCTCCTGGACACCGTGCCCGGGGCAGACGAAACCGTCACCCAACTTGACGACGTCGCTCTCACGTTCAGCGGGGAACTCATTGACTTCAGCCAGGCCAGCTTCGCCCAAGTGCAAGGACCCGACGGCCTCTTCTACGAATCCAGCTGCTCCACCATCGACCGCAACATCCTCACCACCCCGGTCGCACTCGGAGAACCGGGCGTCTACACCGTGCTGTGGAACGCCGTCTCCAGCGACGGTCACCCCATCTCCGAGAGCTTCACGTTCACGTACGCTCCCACCAGCAGCGAGCCAGGGCTGGGATGGGACAAACCAGCATGCGGGAACGAACAATCACGGATCCAACCGGCAAAGGCGTCGCCCTCCACCGCGCCAACCACCGAACCGCCAGCAGCGGACACCCCTGCCCCGGTGGTATCTGCAGGCGAGAACGAGGTGGCTTCAATCGCGATCCCGCTCATCATCGCCGTTGCTGTCATCGGTGCCGCGGTGATCACCGCCACCGTTGTCGTACGGCAAGTGAAGAAGAAAAAACACAACCGGTCGAGCGCCGACGTCCACACGGACCCGAAAGAGTGAGCCTCGTGCCAGGACAGTCGAACTCAAGTTCGATGCGTCAAATATGGGCCACAGATCAGAGATCACGGGCGAGTCGGCGCGACTTCGGCCCCCACGAACGGACGATAGACCAGACAGCGGGCAACGCGAGCATGGCCAATCGGCGCGCCCATGGCAGCAGAATCCACGAAGCCGAACTCGAGGAGAGGGCACAGTGAACGAACGACGCGTCTCCGCGGCTGCTACGGAGGCGGCTGAAGAATGCGGGTGTGCACCCACGCCCGCCGAACGCGACTCATTCTGGAAGCTGAGTGTGACTCGACGTGGCGCTTTCGGACTCGGCGCCCTCGGCGTCGCTGCATTCGCTGCATTCGGTATCGGCTCCGGCGTCTCAGCGGCGTACGCTGCGTCCTACCCGAGCTGGGACGATGTCCAACGCGCCAAGAACAACGAAGCTGCCAAGGCCGCCGAGATCACCCGAATCGAAGGGCTGATCCAGTCCTTGACGCAGAAAGTCGCCGAGACCCAGGCTGCCGCCGATACAGCCTCCGACGAGTTCTACGCAGCACAACAGGAATACTTCGCTGCGATCACGGAAGCCGAGAGCCTGCAGGCGCAGGCCGACGAACAATCAGCGATGGCCGAAACCTCTGCGCGCAGGGCCGGTCAAGTTGCGGCACAGCTGTACCGCAACGGTGGAGACGACTCAGCACTGCAACTGTTCTTCTCCGGCTCCGCGGACAACGCCGATGAGCTCCTGTCCCGGCTGGGCACCATGGACAAGCTGCTCGAGTACAACCGGTCGGTCTACGATGACGCAATCTCGGCGCGCAACACCGCCCAATCGCTGACCGATCAGGCGAAGGTCGCCCGCGACGAACGAGACCGCCTGCAGCAGGTCGCGGAGCAGAAGATGATTGCCGCACAAGAAGCGGCCGACGCCGCACAGGCCGCGCTCGACGAGCAAGCCGCGAACCTCGAGACGATGCAGGCGCAGCTCGCCGCGCTGAAAGACACCACCACGCAGACGGTCGCCGGCTACCAGGCGGGTGTAGCCGCGCGCGAGGCCGAAGAGCGCGCCCGTCGCGAACGCGAAGCCGCCGAAGCGGCAGCCAACGGAGGCGGCAACGGTGGCGGCGGAGGCTCCGCCGGGAGCGGCGGTTGGGTTCGGCCCCACGGGGGCGGCCGAAGTTCAAGCTACGGCCCGCGGACCCCCATCTGTGGTTCGCAGGGCTGCTCCTCGAGCTACCACTACGGCGCCGACCTGGCCAACGGCTGCGGAGCGGCGATCTACGCCGCCAACTCCGGAACCGTGGACTACGCCGCCGCCAACGGCAACTACGGCAATTACGTCCGCATCCAACACGGCGGGGGCGTCAGCACCGGGTACGCCCACATCAAACCCGGTGGCATCGCCGTCAGCCGGGGGCAATGGGTCAATTCCGGCCAGGTCATCGCATACGCGGGTGACACCGGACGCTCCTTCGGGTGCCATCTGCATTTCGAGGTCTACATCAACGGTGGCTACACCAACCCCGTCCGGTTCATGGAAGACCGTGGCGTCTATATCTAAGGTTCCGACGCCGGATCACGAAGTGGCGCCGTCGACATGAACAGTTGGGTAGAGAAGGCTGCTCCAGTCGTCACTCCCGACATCCTTGCTAGGGATCTCAGAGCGGGAGGATGACGCTGCCCATCACCGCCGTCAGCCGCGACATGATGTCGGTCCACAGCCCTGTCACCATCAGGAGGCCGAGGACGATCAGGAGGATACCGCCGCAGACATTCAGCACCCGGATGTGACGACGGAGAAACTCGACCGTCTTCGCCGCCCAACCGAACCCCAGTGCGACCAGCAGGAACGGGATGCCGAGGCCAAGCGAATACGCGAGACCAAGGAAGCCAGCCCGGACAGGGTCGCCGGCGTTGAACGAAAGCGCGATGATCGCGGCAAGCGTCGGCCCCATACACGGCGCCCAGCCGATACCGAGTGCCACTCCGAGTAGCGGCGCCCCGACGACACCGGCCCGGGAGCCAACGTGAAAGCGGACCTCCCGCTGGGCGAAACTGAACAACCCGAGGAAGACGAGCCCCATCAGGATGACGACGACTCCGAGGATGCGCGTGACCAGGTCACCCCAGCGTAGGAAGAACACGCCGGCCGTCCCGCTCAGCGCAGTGATGAGAACAAAGACGACACTGAAGCCGAGGATGAACAGAAGCACGCCGACAACGAGCTGACGGCGCTCAGGCGCGACTGCGTTCGTCGCGTCACCCTTCGAGCGCGGCGCGACCGCTCCGCCGAGGAAGCCGAGGAAGCCGGGGACCAGCGGGAGCACGCAGGGCGACAGGAACGACACGAGACCGGCGAGCATCGCGATGGGGGCTGCGAGCCAGAGCGCACCGGACCCGATGATGGCGTCGGCGTTCATGGTGTCTCTGCCAGAGCGTCTTTGACGAGCGTCGAGAGGATCGAGGTGCCGTCGATGGGTCCGATGATGCGCGCGGCGACACGGCCCTGTCTGTCAAGCACGAGAGTCGTCGGTGTCGCCTGGATTGGCACAACCTTGGAGAAAGCGAGTTTCGCCTCGGCCGTGTTCACGTCGATCAGGCTCGGGTAGGTGATGCCGAACTCGTCAGAGAAAGCCTGGGCAGTGTCGGCCTGGTCGCGGGTATTGATGCCGATGAAAGCTACATCCTCGCCGCCGTATTCCTGCCAGACGCCTTCGAGATCCTTCGCCTCGATGCGGCACGGCGCGCACCCGGCGTACCAGAAATTGACCACCGTGACCTTGCCGGCGTTGTCCGCACTGTCGAAATCATCACCAGTTTCAGTAATGCCGCTGAAGTCGACCGGTTCGCTCCGCTCGGCGATCGGGATCTCGACGATCGCGCCGTCGGCGGCCACATACCCGGTGTTCTCACCCTTGAGGAAGGAATCGCTGACGGGATCCGGCGCACACCCGCTCAGACCGATCGCGAACACCGCAGCGAGCATGACTCCGACCGCACCACGAACGGTACGAAAGCGTGGGTCTCGAGGCACATTCGCACTGTACGCAGATCCCCTATGCGTCCGCCGAACCACGCCACCGCACTGTCGAAATCGCTTGCCGCTTCCGACGCTTCTCCAGAGCTAGTTGATGTGTAGGCGACCTCGGCGTTGCTGACACAGGTGTCGATCCCGGAAGACCGTGTGACAACATCCGCGAGAATCCGCCACCTTTCATGAGAACAGCGACAGGTTTCGTGAGAATGCGACAGGTTTCGTGAGAAACGACAATAGTGGCTGTCCGATCTCACGAAAGTTGTCGGTTGGTGGGCCGCTACTCCCCTCTGCCACGCAAGACGGCGCGCCTAGGCATCGTCAGCGCCGATTCCAGCCGTGCCCCCAACGCTGCCTCCGTCACTTGGGAGCAGAGCGGAAGTGATTGGCCCATTTGGAGCGCTGGCGTGTACATCGAGCGCGGCGACGTACCGCGGTGTGAAATCGCCATCCACGTCGCTGTCATCCCACTCGAATAGCCGTACGCGCAGCGTGTTCGAGAGTCTGCCCATCAGCACGGACAGCGGAAAGGGGCATCTCAGCAGCAGGTCGACCGCCGCGTTGCCATGCCGAGCGGAAAGCTGACGTACGAGTGCCATCGCCTCTGCGGCGATGCTGCCTGCATCGGCCGGGTCGATGAGGCCTCCATTCGCGTACGCAATCGTGGCGCTCGCGACGTACTCGCCGACGTGGTCGTCGAGGAATCGCAGCGGCGCAGCGTCGCTCCGGGTAGGTAGCAGGTCGACGTACGCGACGACTCGCGGACGGCCCCCGACCGTGGACTCAGCATCCACCGCGTCGAAGGTGAGCTGAGGCACTGCGGGCACGGCGGCCTCGGTCGTGCTCGCCCATTCGGCGTCGCGCTGGTCGATGACCGTGATGCTGCCGACGCGTGACGACGGTAGCGCGGCTCCGAGCGCGAACCCGACCGAAAAGTGTCCGCCGCCGGAGATGCGGACATTCCGCGCCCCGGTCGTGACGACTGCGTCCGGAAGAAGCGTGAGGGCTCGCCGCAGGTCGTCGAGACCCTCTGCGCAGGGGAGGCGCTCGTGGGATGAGCGTCGGACCCGCACGTCGAGCTGCGCGCCCGTACGGTCGTATACCTGCCCGATATTGCGGGTTTGAACCGTGAGCTCGAAGTACCCGTTCGCCTCCACGATTGCACGGTGCTGTGCCATGCGGTGCGCGACGGCCGCTCGGACAATCTCGAAGAGCCCGTCATCGGTTACGGGGTTTTGGTTGATCCCTTCCAGTTCGCGACGCACGCGTTCGAGGAGCCTGTCTGGTGCGCTGTAGTCGACCTTGCCCGGTGAGCGCTCAATGGCGTTCGCGACCAGCAGTTGGAATCGATTGTCGCCGCGATTTAGCCTGATGAGTGCGGGCGCCTCAATGGACTTCACAACGGGGCTGTTTGCGATGTCGGGCGTGATGACCACTACGCCGCCGGACAACCTGTCGGCCAGTGCTTGCTCCAGACGGTCCGCGGTATCGCCGGGCGGGAGGTCGTCGACGTCCCGCCACACGGGGATCCCCGCCGCGCGCAGCAACCATCCGAGCGAGGAGACGGTCTTCGTTCCGTCTGACTGTCGGTACGAAAGGAACAGGGGACCTCGGACGTCGATGTCGTCGTCATTGACAGGAATGTTCATGATGCCTCGGTTAACTGGTCGTGTCGGTTTGATGTGCAGGTAGAGGAAGGTCACCGGTTGGAATCATGCGGCAGGGCACGATGCGGGTGCCGCGCGCCATAGACATGTCCAGCGCATAGGTTGTGCCGCGGTGGCGAGCAACCAGCAGCAGTACTGAGCGACGCATCGCCAGAGACGTCGTGCGAGTAGTGAGGAGGTCTGTGCGGCTTGCCGGCACGTCGGCGGGATGGGAATGCCAGTCGCCGATATAGCCGAGACGCGCGTCGGCTCGACGTGCGTCGCGAACCGCACGCTGAGTGACGCCGCGCGGGAGGATGAACTGGGCAGGGCCTCGTCCTGGCGAATCGACCGTCCGGACTTCGGTCACCCAGGGGGAGTCGCCTGCTGTCACGCCAATCAGGATGCCGCCGGTTTCGAGAGGGTGAGAGTGGGCGGCGCTAACCCGCAGCCGTTCCAGGGCCGATTCCGACACGTACACGATCGGCTCCGCGATCATGGCGCCGCCGTAGGGAATCTGTGTTCACCGACGACATCGAACGGTGCTTCGTCGAGGGGGCGGAGTATGGTCACTGCATCTGCGGTGCGCCCAGCCCGGCCGAGCAGGAGGTCGAGGCAGGCCAGCGTTGTTTCGGACGCAGCACGCAGGACGCTTGCCGAAGCCGCATTGTGCACAAGCGCAGTGCAGCCGAGCTCGAGGAACCCGAACGCTTCTGATTCGTCGCCAGGCGGGATGGGTGGAAACTCAGGCGCGGTCCGCTGCATGAGCGGCACATCTTCATCCGTCTGGCGTTGAACGCGGAAAGCGTCGCCGCCGCGTGCGAGAGACGCGCTGATGAGCGGCACGTTCGTCTCATCGCAGGCCGAAGCGATAGCCAGTGTGGCGGCGAAGACCCCTGTGCAGTCAACGACGAGGTCGACGTCGCGCAATAAAGGAACAATGTCGTCCGGCCGAAGCGGAACGTCCTCGTGCATTGTCGGCCTGCACCAGGGCGCGACGTCCTCGATGTAGAGGCTCGTGAACCCTGCTTTCGAGTGCCCGACGGAGTGGGAAAGCAGGATGTGGCGCACCAAGTTGGTGGAGCGCATGCTGTCGTTGTCGTGGAGACGGAGACGTCCGACGCCACTAGTTGCCAACGTGCGCGCAACCTGGCTGCCGAGCGCTCCGACGCCAGCGATGAGGACACGCTTGCCGCGCAACTGAGGAGCGTCGGGTCCCGCACGACGGAGGCGGCTCTCGGTATCCGAGGGGGAGGTGGGATTGGCGAACGCCGCCAGCGTGCCCTCCGCGCCGGTGAAGGTGAGCACGAGCGCCTCGTACTGGTCATACTTTGGCCAAGCTAGGACCGCGAAGTCGTAGCCGCCGCTCGGTTGATTCTCTCTCGCGTCACGTCGCCGCTGGAGACCGTTGTCGAGGTTGCTGCGCTGCCGAGGTGTCAATGCGGCTCGGAAGTCGTCAAGCGAGCGCGGGGTCTCGAGCGCGGCGTCTCGGAAGAAGACCGGCCCTGAGAGCAGGTAGTTCTCGGCGGGCCGCCGGCTGAGTGTCAGCACCCCGTCGGCACGTCCATGGACCACATGGGTCTTTCCGTTGCGTGGCGTGTCGAACAGTGTCGGGATATCCAGTTCGGCAGCGAGGGAGGCGCGCCCGGGGAACATCACCCACGCATCGAGAGCGCGGTCTTCCGGTCGAAAGTCTTGGGCCGCGCTCGCTGCCCAAGCTCCCAGTCGCTCCAAGTACACGCCCCAGGTTTGCGCAACGACCTGCGCCGGGTCATCGTCGGCCCAAAGGCAGATGTATCCCGTGTCGGGCATGACATGGTCAGACACGAACCCGGGAACATGGCCGCGTACCGCTAGCGCCGGCCACCCGTCCGGGAAGGACAGCCGCATCTCAGTGAGGTCGGTCAGCGGGCGAAGCGCCTCCGGCAATGGGCCCACCCATCGTGCCTGATGCGTCCCAGGCACTGGGCTGAACCCGGCCATAACCAGTTCCGCACAGAAGGCCTCAAACGCGGGTTGGCTGTATACGAAGGGCGGTCTCATCGCAGCGCGAAACCGCGAGCGCGTGTCGGCCCGTTGGCGCTCACGGCGGCTACTGCCGGCACGGGCACACCACTCCCGCTGCAGCCGTCAGGAAGCGGGAACACCTGACCGCGGTCGTTCGTGCCGAGGATGTTCCGCCAGGTCTTCGCTGCCGCGCACGGAGTCGCTCGAAGTGCCTCCTCTGCATCAGCCGCGAGCGCACCGAACGTCCGGCTCGCATGCAGGCAGTCAGAAGTCTCGAGTGCAGGCTTGAGCGGCGTGCGGAGAATCGGATCTAGGAGCCCGTCGCCCGCCGCCGTCAAAAAGATGCGGGATACCTCGTAAAGCGAGGACGCGAACAGCTCGGCCCATGAATCGCCGGTCACACGTCCGTTCTGCCACGCCTCGTACACAGCTACCTCGACATAGAGTCCGCCTGGCTTGGCTTCGCCAAGATGCACATGGCGAACCTGTCGCAACAGCCTCACGATCGGCTTGTATGCGTTCCGACCGTTGACGACGGGGCTCTTGTCGCTCGTCGACAGCGCCTGCGAGGCCTCACCGAAAGCAACAGGGTTCGTTCGAACCCAGCGATCGGCTTCGTTCTGCCACGTCGAGCGGTCACGATTGGGGATAGCCCAGTCTCTGCCCCACGGAACAGCCGGTACAGCGTCCACGCTGAACGCGAGGTCAGCCTGCGCATTCGGGGAGGCGAAATCGACCTTCAGGCTGCGCGGCTGCGGGGTCACCCGACCGCCGTCGTCGACATGTCCGTACTCGGCCAGGAGGACCCTGGACACTTCGTCGTAGACGACTGCAGGGTCGAAGGCGATGCCCAGGTTGAGGAACCGAAGGAAGATGTCCACGTCCTTGCCGGGGTATCGGGCAGTCTGGCGACCATAGGACCCAATGAGAAGCGGTGTTATGTCCCAGCTCTTCAGCGTGGCGTCTGCTTCAAGAAGCTCACGCACCTCGGTGTGCGCGGCGATGGCGCGCCGTTCTTTGTCGTCACTGATAGTGACGTTGCTGACGGCAGTGGTGAACTGCGTCGGAAGGGTTTCCATTCGGGTCTCCTCGGGTCGGGAAGAGGACGTGCACGCTTCAATGTACGACCTGCATCAGACATCAGCGCCGATGCGCGTGCAATCGACTCTCCAGTCGGCGTCGTGCATCCGTCTCGCGGCGCGTGCGGCGGTCATTCTCGGCGGGGCCCGTGGATTCACCGTTGACCAGACAGTGCATGAAATGCTTCGTGAGAATCCGACAAACCACGTGAGGACGAGCAGGTGTGTCCGACCACACGACAGTGGTCACGAAACGAGACGCGAGAGCCGCGAATGACGCGGTAGCTGTGAGTTGCGGCGGGGGCGTTTGTCTAACGAAGTTGTCAGAATCTGCGCAACGCGGATTCCCCACTTCCGGACGCTAGCCGACGGCGATGGCGCGATTCACGAGATGGATGAAGACCTCGATGTTCACGAAGTAGTTCGGGTAAGCCTGTTGCAATTTGCTCGCGTCATCGACGGATACAAGCACGACGTCCCGGAACGGGTTGCTCCGAGTGCGCGTTTCCAGGTCGGCGTACGCATTGGTCGCCGCCTCGTCGTCGGAGTACCCGACCATCTCGAGCGTTCCATCATCCAAGTCAAGGTCGAGGAGGATGTACTTCCCGTCCTCGGCGGTAGATCTCTGGATGACTTGCTTGAAGCTAGCTAAACGCGCTGTCACCTCGTGCACTGCATCGATATCTTCCAAGCGTTGTCGGCGCTCTTCTCGCGCCGTAGGGGTCCCTGGCACGAGAGGCATTCCTTCGAGCTCGGCGATCTCCGAGCTCATCAACGCGAAGAACTCCCGCCACCAGTTCTCGCCGGTCCCGAACTTCAAGTTTTGGCCGGAGAACAGGTCGACGGTCTCGACTGCCGTCGCCCAAAAATGCTGCAGCCGAGTTCGCAGCTGGATCTCGATCCGGTAGGAGTCCCAGGGTGTTGGTTGACGCGTGCCGTACGCGTATGCAATGTGAACCGAACGATACCCGTCGTCCTTCGGCATCGATAAATAGTCGTCGTGCTGCTTCAAAACGTGGTTGCCCGGTCTGCTCAACAGCAGTTTCTCGACCGCACGGACCTGGTCGACGTCCGCGAGCACGGCGCGCACTCCACCGAGGTCTTGCATCGTGTCGAGTTGGCTGTTCTCGAAGCGAGCGAGCTTTCGTTCGATCGACGGGAGGCGCTTCAGCCTCTGCGCGACTAGAGCGTCTCCATCGCCTCTGGTGTAGTTCCGTACCCGCACCTGCCAAGTGTTCATCGGATACTGGTGTGCAGAGCGCCACGCTTTTGCGAGTTCTCGGGCTTCCGACTTTTGCTCGACGGACGCACTAGGTGACCGAAGAACCTCGCCCGCGCGACGCACTGATTTCTTGGAACCTGTGTATTGGGGCCACTCTCTGGTCATGGGTGAACTGTATTCCGTGAACTGCGCTCGAACGAAGCAACAGTCGTCCTACGAATGAACCCGTCGACCACGAGGTTCCTGTCTCTATAGCGAAGCAGCAGCTGCGCGCAGCCCTCGGCAACGAGCACGACCCACCCAGACAGCGGGTGAGCCAGTCCCCGCTGCTGTTGCCGATGGCGTGCAACTGCGCGTGGCGGCTATCGCCTCCTCCGCGACCGTCATACTCCATGCGAGGAGAGACTCGCGCCTGAGCCACGATGCTCCTAGGCTCGCGCTATGGCCACCTCGGAGCCCCCCATTTGTCACACCAAGACGGCCGAACACCAAGCCCGTCCGACAACGCAACCTCACGCAGAGATGTCTGATCGTGAATAGGCGCTCTCATCAGCGCACTGCACTGCTTGCGCTCGATGTCGATGGCACAATCTCCAGGATCTACCGCGAGGAAGAGCGCGCGCTGCATCAGAACGATGAAGGCTGGCGTTCCTGGATGACGGTCGACGATGACCTGGTGGACGCACTTGACGACCTCGCCCAGCGACCCGGCGTGCAGGTCGCCTGGCTGACGACGTGGCCGCGTGATCAGGTCGGCTGGTTGATCCGCGAGCCGTTGCGAGGCAAGCTCATCGGCCCGTACGTGCCTTGGCAGAACTGGCCCAAGCGTGGATGGCGGACGGCGAGCCTGATCTCGCACATTCGGCAGACGAGCCCGAACGCAGTCGTGTGGGCAGACGATCAAGCTCCCGAGGACGCTGAGCAACGGCTAACCGCAATGACGGAGGTCCCATCGCTGGTCGTCCGCCCCGACAAGTTCGTGGGCGTCACCCTTGACGATATTGGGCGAATTGATCAGTTTCTAGCCGAGCAGCTCGGACTCTGAACACCCGCCGGGCACTGCGGGCTTCATTCGGCGGCTTCCTCAGCCTTGGCACGAGCGTGAGAAGCGCAGAGTGCCCACACCCACATTCGGATCGTGTAGGTCCTCGCCGGCGCCCCGCATTCTTCGCAGGTCGTCGTGCTCTCCCACTCAGCGGCGAGGATGGCTTCGCTGAACTCGTTGTTGTAGTCGTAGACGTCTTCGGATGCCCGAGCGTAAAAGCTCAGAGAGCCGAACTTTGATTTGACCTGCTGAACGACGTAGCCCGGAGCGATCGCCGCGAGCTTTCTGTCAAGCCGGTCGAGAAGCGGGTACCAGCCGGAACTCACATCGATGAGCTGAGGCCAGCCAGGTTCGATACGAGCAATGATCCGCCGAAGCCCCGGCGGAGCGTTCTCAGTCATATCGTCCCCTCCTGATCGACGTTCTACGCTCTAGACGACTCGAACGGGCTAGTGGTGGCTCACGGGTACCTCGGCTCGATGGGAGCCTACGTACCTTCGTTCGTTTCGTCAGCCACCTCCAGCGGCTCCGCAAGCAGGACCAGTGTGGAATGCTTCGAACCGTTACGGGCAACTAGGGACGCTCGGGACTGTTGCCGCAGTCGAGAATGCTCACGGAACGCGCGCCCTACGCGCAGACTGCGCATCACGGCCCTGTCGAAGCTAATCATTCCTCGACGACGCCACTCGATAGCGGCGTGACCTCGAAATCCCGTGACCACCCGTCGGCGCTCCATGAACTCGAGTTCTGGGAAAGGACCCGGCAATCCACCGGTGTCGGGCAGCAGGTGGGTGAAGAGTTCGGCGAACGTCGGACCGAGGCCCGTGCGGCGTCGAGTCTGCGCGATGAAGATGGCGGCAGCCAGTGCCCATTCCTCCGCGGTGTCATCGCCGGTGAACTCTTCGAACATGTACACCCATTCTGTAGGCGGCGGACTCGTGATGTCCTGCCACCAGATCGGGAACGCCTCACACATGACGCACACCATCACATTTCGCGGTCGCATGCACGGGCCGATCCCGCGGCGCGACCGCCAGTCACCGGGATGGGCAGCACACGTGCAGGGAGTAGCGGAGCAATCCGACGAAGATGATGATTGTTTCGTATGGCCTCCCAAATTATGCCATACCGATTAGGCCAAACATGAGCGCCCGGATCTAGACGCTTGGAAGGTGCGCCAGCGGAACGACGACTTGGAAGCAGATTGGGCTGCGTTCGCGCAGCGCTTCGCCACTTCCCTTCGCACTGCTCGCCACAAAGCCAATCTGAGCCAGGAAGACGTGGCCTACCGCGCCGGGCTGACCCGGTACACGTATCAGAAGTACGAGAAGGGCGAATCACGCCCCGGCCACTCGGCTAACCCGACGTTGCGAACTCTCCTGGCTCTCACCCAGGTGCTCGGCATCACCTTGACCGATCTGGTCCCGGGGAACGCTCCCGATCTTCGAAGTCGCTGAGCGCTGTTCAGTCCCCTGCGTGACCCACGGTGCATCGTCAGCCCAGCCGGGAACGATGCGCCGGGATACGACCCGAGATGCAGGTGCCGCACGCACAGCACGCTCCACGATGTCCGCTCTTCTGCCGGAGCGCGTGACGTGGCGCAGGAGAACCGCTTTCTCACGGTAGGACGCTTCCGCGACCCCCTTCTCAAATGGCGTTTTCGATACCGTCGCCCCGCTCGATTTCGGCATTCGGATCGCGGTGTACATCGCGGCGCGGTGAACCGCTACGACCGTGGCTGCGGTCGATTCCAGTTCCGCCGTCCGGCTTCCACCTCCAATGCCTACGACGAGCCCGATAAGCCCTTCGACCTGCTGGGAGTCGCTCTCGGCGAGTGCAAACAAGCTGAGCGTGACGTCAGGGTGCGTTAGCGTCACGAGCAGGTCAACTGCCGGCGCATACGAGCACGAGGCTCGGAGCCAGCGCGCGTCAGGTCGCTCTTGCCAGCTGTCGATGATCAAGCGCAGGGCAAGGTCGTATTCGCCCGTGTGCATCGTCACCCCGCGTCTCCAAAGGATTCCTGAAATCGACTGTTCGGCGCGATGGCACGCCGACGGGGTGGACAGGAGTTCATCTTCACCGAGGAAGTGCCATCGACGGTGGCGAATGCAAAACCCACCTCCCCTACTGAACACCTCAGTCGGGTTTCCGTCGCTGCATACCAAGCACGCGGAGCGAGCGCGATCAACAACTTCGCACGTGGCGCAGCGTCGAAGCATCCACCGAACGTGGTGGCAGCGCCGATACAGACGGAAGCGTGCGCGCTCCTTGGCGAAGTATCCGGGAGGCAGCGCACCGATTGCCTCAGTCGCAGATGTGAATCGAGCGTTGGTCGAGCTCGACCTGTTGGCACCAACCGTCCGCTCCAAATAGTGGGTGAGCGCGCTGAGATCGAGCGAGTTGGCGACGGCCAACCTAGCTAGGAAACCGGTAGGCGTCTCCCCGGGCAGCGGAATCACACGACAGGGAAAAGTTCGCATGCCTACCTCGACCTCAGTTCCACACGATGGTTCAGCACATGCGCCCTGATCGCCTTGACCCTCGGAAGCATGCGCCTGGCAGCGGGCGTAAGCACGCAGCCGCCTTGCGTAGCGACCGCGGACCTGCCGATCCAGAGTTCCCGTCCCTGAATCCTCAGGCTGTCGAAGATGCCGTCCACGGCGCGATGCCCTAGAGAGTGCGCGGCGACTACGCGATCGAACAGCATTGCCAGTGCGTACCCACCGAGACCCTGCGACATCAGAACGTTCGCGAGACGAGCGTCAGTGAGCCGCGCAGTGAGCGCGATTCGCCGCGGAAATTGAGGAATCTCGTCATCCAGAAGTTCAGCTGCGCACCCACCTTCGAGATTTCGCAGTCGCAGCAACTCCGCGGCCGCATCAACTTCGGGTGACCGATACGGCACACCTCGAAGAGTGAGAGTTCCATTCAGCAGGCGTTGCGCGAGCAGGTGCTTGTGCCTCCCCGGCAGGGGAATATCTCGACCGCTTCCGTGCCACCTCCGGTGTCGCACGCAGACCGGACCGTGCATACGCGCGACTGTGACCTGATCGCCTCCGGCGCACCGTCTGCAGAGAGCCACAGCTGCCGGAATCATGCGACAACTCGGGCATTCGACTTGACGCGTGGCGCCACCATGTCCACAGGCGCGACCGCCGGCTTCGCGGAACAATGCACCATCCGGAAGCCCACCTAACGCCTCGATCTTCCAGAGGGCGCTTCTCGGTGTCACCCGAATTGGGAGGGTTCGATCCTCGCGTCGCAACGCCAACCAGAGGTCCTTTTCGCCGATTGCATTTGCGGCGCAAAGCCGCGCCCAGTAGCTCGCCGCCGTTTCCCCCGGATACAGGCGAACGGAAATCGGAAGCCCGAGACGCGAGGTCATGCCGCACTCGCAGGCGTTCGCGATCGTCGCGGCTTGCTTGTGTGGAGCGTTGCGGCCGTCTGACGGCGGGCAAGGTCGCGTTCGAATGCGGCCGCATCGAGCTTCTCGGTTCCGTCGTCCATCGCGCTCAGGGCAGCGAACTGCAAGAGGTCCTTGAGCAGTCCGATCTCCCCGCCCGTCAGCGCGTGCAGTGTCGGCGCCGCGGACAGAATCGATCCTGGCCGTTGCTCTGCTAGACACAGTGAGCTCTCCATGGCGAGAAGCAGATCACCCCAGCGAGCCTTCTCCGCGGTCGAGATCAAAGGAAATGGTAAGGCCACGTGCACTTCGAATCGCTTCCCGATCTGCCCACCACGTGAGCCGTCGAGAAGTCCGGTCCCCTCAACTGCGATTCCGGCGTAGACGAACGTGCCTCCACATCGCTCAGAAAGCTGCTTGAGCATGTCGGATGCCTCGACGTTCTGCCGGTACTTCAGATCGAGGTGATGCACGTCATCGACCAAGACGAGTTCGGTGGAGCATCTGCGCAGGGCGTTCGAGACCGCTTCCAGCAGGTCCCCGTAGGTCATCCTGCCGAGAACCGGGAGACCAAGGAATCGGGCGAACTCATGCATCAGAGCTTTGGCTGAGCACTGGGCGGGTACCGCGACATACACGACTGGGAGCATGCCCGGCCCCGCAGCCGGGTGGCCGGTGTCTCGCCGCCTGCGTTCGTGTGCTCTACCGATCTCGACTAGCGAAGTGGTCTTGCCCTGGCCTGGCTCCCCCGAGAGGATCAGGCCTAGCTTCCCGACTCGTCGGTAGGCGTTGAGCATGACGCGATCCCGAACGGCTCGCTGGAAGGCTTCGAACTGCGGTGTCCGCACGAAGGCGCCTGCCTGCGAGTATTGAGCTCGTCCCTGGTTGTATAACGCGCGGTCCCCGAAGCTCATGGCCCGAAGCTCCTCGGATGTGACCGGCGCCGGGCGCTCATACGCGGTGTCAACGTGCTCGCGCCAGCCTTCCTTGGTCGCGATCTCGATCATTCGTCGATCCTCCGCCGCACCTCGTCGAGCCTGTCTCCGATGAGAGGGAAGCCACCGCTGTTAGGCCATTCCTCGGTAGAGGTGGTCTCGATGGACGAGTTGTCACCGTCAGCAGGTCGTTTCTCGTCCTCGATGCTCTTCACACTGGTGAAGTTCATCGGATCTTCAGCGATCGCTGCCAATCGAGCGCGCTCTCGCCCGCTTCGCTTCTGACCGTTGCTTCGAGGGGCTGGATTCCCTTGACCGGCGAACGCCTTGATCGCCATCGCAAGCTCGCGACGTTCAGCATCGAGCTCAGCGACATCACCGGAGCGCGACGTGCGGGCGTACCGCCAGACATCACCCAGCATCGGGAGTTCATGGACCTGATTGGACCATCTCAGAGGGATGAACTCGCCGTCCCGCTCGAGCCAGACGACGTGCAGATTGTAGGGGTCTACGCGGATCGGCCATCGGCCGTTCCGCGCTTTGTCAGGAGACTTGCGCCTCCACAGGCCTTTGAGCCGCTCGGAGTTGTAGACGCGGTTATCGATGCGCACGCCGTAGCGGTTCAGAACTCGGTAGTCCACAGGTAGCAGCGCGATGTAGTCGTCTCGCGTCAGCGGTACGTGGAGTTCGGGCACGTAAGCACGGAACGCGCGACACATCTCGTTCGGCGACAACTTGATACGCGGATGCAACGGGTCCCGCAGTCCGTCATGCGGACGATTCTGCCACTCGACCGCGATCCAGTCCTCTAGGAGCTCCTGGGCCTGTGCGATCGTCAGTAATTCGTCGGATTCCGTGTCTGTGTCGCGACCGCGATGTTCGACGCTGCGGCCGACATATCCCTTCACGTGCTGCAGCAGCATTGAGTTGATTGCCCCGAACGCTCGCTCTACGTGCGGTTTGTCCGTTGGTGTGTGCGGCGCCGAGGTGATCAGCGAGATATTCAAGGTTTCACACGCAGCGCGGAAATGCCGCGACAAATAGTTTCGTCCGCGGTCGGTGGTGATCGTGTCGGGAAACACATACGGCTGCGCGAGACGCAATCGCTCAAATCGCTCCTGATCGATCAGTTGATCGTCAGCCCATGCCGTCGAAATCAGCTGTCGGGTCTCGCGAACCCCTTCCATACGCCGGCCATAGGGCACCAGGGCCCGTGCAAGGACAGCCACCAGGTCGACGCTCTTCGTCCCTTCGGGGCGCAGCATCGCGGCAAGAATCGAGCGAGTTGCGACGTCAAGGAGAATCGTCAGTTCGGGCCGGCCGACGGTTTCGTCATCGATCCGCAACATGACATCGATCCGCGTGGAGTCCATCTCGACCAGTTCGCCGGGACGCAGTGCGGTGCGAGTGCCGAATGTGCCGTCGGGTTGAAGCGCAAGCGACTCGCGAGTCTTGGCCGAACCGAAGGTGAATTGCCCGTGCTCGTCTGCTTCGAGAAGTCGGAAGAACGTCGCTCGGCTCGGCAGCTTCACCGCATCGCCGTGGAGACGTTCGACGCGCCTCATGATTTGTTCGATCGCTGTAGTTCGACTCACAGTCGAGGCGCGGCTCTTTCCTCCGAGTACGTGGTTGATGGCCTCGACGAGGCGTGGATCCCATGTGCTCTTGCGTGGGGAGCCTTTGCCTGCAGTGGTCGTCCCCTGCTCTCGGAACGCTTTAAGCCGACGCTCCACGGCGCGCGTGGAGACAGTTCTACTTAGGCGCACCTCCAGCCACTCGCGCTCTGCTTCAACAGCCTTCCCGACCCCGATCTCTTCTCGGGTCGCCTCGATGCGTATGCACGATTGCAGCCACGGATCCATGTCCGGCGTGATGTCCTGCACCTGCAGAGAAAGGTTCAGCAGACCTGAAGTGTCGCTAGGCACCGGTGTTGCATCATGTCGAAGCTCGTCGAGAGCGACTTCGACCTCACTTCCGTCCTCATCTCGGAGCATCGCCGAATCCTTCTCAATAAACAAGACCGAGAACTTGCGTTGACGCCACGTGAGCGACCCGCCAACTACAACGCGCATCACACGCTCCTTTGCCACACGATCGTTCTGATGTTGAGGGCTTGATCGAGATCTGCCTCGAGCGCCCCTGACCAGAGGTGCGCGTAGCAGTGTGCGAAGCCCTCGGATCCGACACCGAGCAGCGCAGCTACCTCAGCCAGGGGTAGCCCATCTTCTGGGAGCATTGGCAGTTCTTCGCTGCTCGCCCAGTCTCGGAACGGGCCCAGGAATCGGAGGTTGGCCTCGCGGACTACCGATTCCGCGTCATAGACGACATACCGCCAGCCGCGCTCAGCGGCGAACACCGCTGTCATGTCGAACTGTCTTCTGACGTCGTCCTTGATCTGAGTCGCCGGCTTGACGTCCATCAGCACGGCGTGCCCGTCGTCCAGACGCACGAAGTAGTCCGGGCAGTGCTCGCGCGGGCCGTCGGGCGTGGTCCATCGGATCCACATGGGCTGGCTGGCGATCGCAACCACGCCCGGGGTGCGGTCCAATTCGATGAGGCAGCCCCGCTCCGTCAGCGACTCGAATCCGACAGACGCGCCAAGCGCTCCCATCCAGTGGTAGCCGTCGTAATGCCGCTTGAGCCGCCAACTGGGAAAGTTCCGAACGGGATCGCCTCGTTCGAAGGGCACGCTGTCGCAGTCGACGGCGTCAAGTTCTAATTGCACGCCATCGAGACGGTACTCAACGCGAGCTCGCGTCCGGTTCGCTTCAGTGGTGGGAGGAACAGGCCACTGCTGAGTCAGGTCCATAGGGATCCAATCGACATCGACGGATACTTCCTATTCGGCAGTCAGCCTCTCTCCTGGGGAGCGGTACTGGCCTATGTCCTGAGCCCTGACAAAGATGCCCCAACTGGGGATCTGCTCACGGGCAGACTATGTCCGGCACCCAACGAGGCTGGTCGACACGCCGCTCTTCCGACACGTCTAGTGAGACTCCGACACTTTCGTGAGACTCTCCGACAGCCTTCGTGAGACTCCGACACTTTTCGTGAGATCGGACA
>NZ_SJYZ01000002.1:0-384863 GCF_004337555.1 Microbacterium sp. PI-1
CCCTGTTCGCCCTCGACCCGACCGACCCGACCCGCTGGGAGATTCCATGACACCCACGCCCGACACCCACCACAACCCCGAACCGCGCCCTATCGGCGTCGGCTCCGCGCCCGCTCGCACGCCCGCGCGCATTATGCGCATGCACGCCCGCGCGCACACGCCCGCGCGAGGCGGTACCCGATGAACGCCGCGCCGTGCGGTCACCCCGCCGAAGCCGTGTACGTCACGAAGCGCGGGCGGCACGGATGCCGGGAATGCGACTCGGCGGCACGTCGCTCCCGACCGAAACCCGAACCCGAGTCAGCCCAGAGCGATCCACCCGTGCGCCCGGGAGCCGTCGCCACGCTCGCTCGCGACCTCGCACAGCGTGCCGTCGAAGCGGCCCCCGAACTCGCGCTAGACCGGTTCGCCGTGGCGCTGTCGTCGTGGGCGACCGCCGAGGCCGTGGCCCAACTCATCCGTGAGCGCATCGACGCGGCGTCACCGTTCACCGACCGCGGACAACCGCGCGCCGGTCTGCTGGCCGCGCACACCGCCGCCGAGCGCACCGCCGAACGGCTACGCGACGGGCTCGGCCTCACGCCGCGCTCCGCGGCGGCGATCATCACCGCGGTTAGAGCGGGCGGCGTCGGCCTACTGAGCACACCCGAACGTGAACGGCTGGGCGTGTGATGATCCGTCCGAGCATCGACCCCGAGCGCATCCGCGCCGCCCTCGGCATCCCCGCCCGGCCACGCGGGAACGTGGAGGACGCCCTAGCCGCCCTCGCCGCCCTCGCGAAGAAACGCGAAGCGCTGGGAATCGAGACGCCCTCGCCGTACCCGCCTGACGCGACGCCCGAGGAACGCCGCTCCCTGGCGACCGCGACCCTCGCCGAACTTGTGAGCACGGTTCGACCCTCGCCGTGGGGGATCGACTGGCGATGACTCGACGCACCCCACCGCCGACCCTCGCTGAACGCGAAGCGCGAGCCCGCGCCGTGACCGCTGAGCGTGTCGCCGCCGACCGCGCCGCCGCCCGCGCCGCTCACGTTGCCGACGTGCGCGAATGGCTGGCACTCGCCGAGGCTCGACGCGCCGCCCGACCCTTGACCGGTGCCGACGTGTACACCCGACCGCCGACACAACCGACCCTCGACACCCGAGCGACCGGCGAACGGGCAGTCCCCGGCATCGTCGCCGCCGCCGACCGTCTCGCCGCCGAGACGCGCGCCGACGCCCTCGCCACCATCCCCGAAGATCACACCGCCTACGACTGGAGCCGAGCATGAGCCACCGCGAAACGCACCGCGTGCGTACGTCGCACTATGACCGCATCGACCAGGAAGCCGCAACGCGCATCATGACCCGCGAATGGCGATCCGCGACCCCGCGCGTCGATGCCCCGAGCGTCGTACAGCACGACGGCGAGCCTCCCGCCGCCGTCCGCGACCGGCTCGCCCGCGATGCCGTCGTACCCGACGCTCTCAGCGTCCGGTGCGCTGAACACGACGCCGAACCCGGCGTGTACTGCTTCCGCGGCGCGCACGGCGTGTGCGGCACACGCCTCGACCTCCGGCATCGCCATCCCTGAGCCCTACTCCCCGATGTACTCCACTGTTCCTGAGAGAGACGACACCATGACCACCTCGACCACCGACGCCCGATCCCTCCCCCTCGGCCACCGCATCCTCCCCGACGCCGAGCATGTCGCATGCAAGGACTGCGGCACCCCGTGCGGACCCGACGCGCCCCGCACGGCGTTCGCCGTCACTGGGCGGGCGGACGCCCGCCGAGGTGTGATCGAAGCGCTATCCGAAGTGACGTTCGGGCAATGCCGCGCGTGCGCCGACCTCGACGCGCACGCGGCCCGCATCCTCGACGCGCACCCCAACATTCGCCGCATGATCGGCTCGCCGAGCATCGGACGACACCGCATCGTGTCGGCGTTCCACGCCCTCGCCGTCATGGGCGCGAAGCCCGCGGACACGTACACCGGCGACGGCCTGATGTCTCTCCTCGACCGGCTCAGCGTGTCCGGTGCCGCCGCCGCATGGCACCGGCAGTTCTCGCCGATCTGGGAGGAGGACGCCTCCCGCGATACCGCCGCCTCCGAGCCGTGGCTTCACGTCCACTCCGACCTCCGCGCCGCGATCCGACGCGAATACATCGACCTCCTCGCCGATCGGATGCCCGCCCGCGCCGTCGCTTGCCCGACACGCGGCTGTGCGTGGTGCGGGCTCGGCTCAGTCGTGGCGAAGCGCTCTGCGACGCCGTGGACCCCGCACACCATGAGCCCCGGAACTCTCGGCGGCGTCGGCCCGCACCCGCTCGCCGTGCACCTCTGCCCCATGTGCGAACGCATCCGCGAGGACGGCGGCTCAATGCGCTCCGCCGTGCTCGACATCATCGACCCCGACCGCGTGCTCCGCCGCCGCGTGCCGCACGAGCCGAACGTGGAAGGCGTTCGCGGCTGGGCTGTGATCGGCGGGCGACCGAACGCCGCCCCGTGGGCGCACCTCGACCTCGACGGCCTGCACGCCCTCGTCGCCCGCGGCGACTACTGAGGCCGTGGGCGGTGCGAGCGAGGTCCGCCTCTCGACCTATCGGGGGAACGACGAAGCCCGCGCCCTCGGCGTCGCCCTCCTCCGCGCCACCGAACGAGGCGAGCGCGTACCGTGCGACGGCCTCGACCCCGCGACCGTCCGGCCGAGCACATGCGCGGCCTGTCCGCTTGCCGTCCGCGAAGCCTGCGGCGAATACGGGCGCGCATCCGGCCTCGTCGGCACGTTCGGCGGGGTGCGCCTCCGATCCCGATAGAGTGCGCCGCATGGGCAAACCGCGCGTGCATGAAGTGGCTAGCGAACTCGGCATCGACAGCAAGGTGCTATTGAAGTTCCTGCGCGCCGATGGCGAGTTCGTGAAGTCTCCGTCGTCCACCATTCAAGTGCCCGTAGCGCGGCGAATGCGTCAGCGCTGGCCTGTGGAGGGAGAGGCGTTTCTACTCGCGCTCCACTCGACGGCGCTCGGTGACCTCTCGCGCCTCGAATGGACTCCGCGCGTCATGCCCGCGAATCTCGACGCCGCGACTGCCCTCCTCGCGAGCGCCGCGCCCTCAGCACGAATGTTCCGCCTGCTGAAGGACGCGATAGCCGGGCGGCGCTTCTTCTACCTCCGCACCGATGCGCTCGGAGAGTTGGATGAGCCCGCGCGGCCCGATGCGCTCCCGCCGAGCGATTCGGGGGTCGCGTACCTAGCCGACACCGAGCAACTCCTGATGTGGGCGGGCGGCGAGTGCGCTGTGCCGACCTGGCGTTCACTCGCGCTAGCGGCTCCGAACGTCCGAGTGCATCCGGTGTCCGCGTTGGATCGCGACGCCCCCCGGATGCTCCATCGGCTCGCGTCCGCGCGCACGCGCGACCTCGGCGTGACCCGCGCTCCGCAAGCCGCAACTAACGAGAGTTCGGGCACGACCCCGCGTAGCCGACCGGACGTCGTGTTGGTGTACCGCCCGACGGGCGAAGGGAAGAGCCGGGGACCGGCCACACCGCGCCGTTCTTCGGATCACCGTTGGACCGTGCGAGGCCACAGCCGCCGCCAGTGGCACCCGTCTACGAAGTCCCACGAAGTCATCTGGATTGACCCTCACACTGCCGGGCCGCGGGATGCTCCGCTGATCGACGTGGAGCACGTCGAAGTGTTCTGAATCCCCGCTGGATTGCACGTAGATTGCACGCGGGCGACGCTCGGCGGGTCTGGGAATGCAAAAACCCCGGCTGAACCGGGGTTTTTGGTGGTGCGCGATACTGGGATCGAACCAGTGACCTCTTCCGTGTCAGGGAAGCGCGCTACCGCTGCGCCAATCGCGCCCGTTGGGGCTATTCAGTTTTCCCGTGAGGTGGCGACGGGATTCGAACCCGTGTAAACGGCTTTGCAGGCCGGTGCCTAGCCGCTCGGCCACGCCACCGTGTGGATTGACCCCACGTGCGAAGGACCTTCCGAAGAAGATCCTCTGCACTCGAGCGGATGACGAGACTCGAACTCGCGACCCCAACCTTGGCAAGGTTGTGCGCTACCAACTGCGCTACATCCGCATTTCGTTCCCGGTTGTCCCGGGCACTCATGAAACATTAGCCGAAGATTTCCCGTCCGCCAAACCCGTTGCGAATCTCGCGCGTGTCTCGCTGACTGGTCCGCGAGGGCTCCGAGCGTCGGGTAGTATCGGTTGACGTACCCCGCGGGTATGGGCGATTGGCGCAGTTGGTAGCGCGCTTCCTTCACACGGAAGAGGTCATCGGTTCGAGTCCGGTATCGCCCACCATAACCTCCGATTCGCCGCTACTCCAGCATGATGCGGATGACCCTGTCGTCACCGGTCGCAGGGCGACCACGGCCATCCGTGTTGTTGGTCAGAACCCAGAGCGCGCCATCCGGAGCCACCGCCACATCGCGGATCCGACCGTACTCACCCGGGAAGAACTCGGTGGAGGCGGACAGGTCGCCGAGCGGTACGCGACGCACCCGCTCACCGCGAAGGTTGGCGACGAAGATCGCGCCGTCCGCGATCGCGATCCCGCTGGGACTCGCCGCATCCGGGGCCCACTGCTGCACGGGATCGATGAAGGTGCCACGATCTCCGACGCCCTCGACCTCCGGCCACCCGTAGTTGCCGCCCGCCTCGATGACGTTGAGCTCATCCCAGGTGTCCTGGCCGAATTCGCTCGCGTACATCGTGCCGCGATCGTCCCAGGCCAGTCCCTGCGGGTTGCGGTGGCCGAGGCTGTACACGGGTGAGCCCTCGAACGGGTTGTCCTCGGGTATGCCGCCGTCCGGTGCGATGCGGAGGATCTTCCCCGAAAGACTCCTCGGATCCTGTGCGCTCTCGCGATCGCCGGCGTCGCCGACGGTCACGTACAGCATGCCGTCCGGACCGAACGCGATGCGGCCTCCGTTGTGATTCGTCGCGGCCGCGAGTCCCGAGAGAACCATCTCGGGATCACCGAGCTCGATCGATCCCGGGGAGCCGGACAGCGGAAACCGCTGCACCCGGTTCTCGTCCGCCGCTGTGGAGTACGCGTAGAGCCATCCCTCCTGGACGGCGATGCCCAGGAGACCGCCTTCGCCTCGTGGCTCCACTCCGTCGATCACCGCGACCTCACGCACGTCCCCGTCGTCGGAGACCTCCAGCACCCGCGCGGTGTCGCGCTCGCTGATCAGCGCGGCCCCCTCATGGAAAGCGATGGACCACGGCGCGGCCAGATCTTCGACGACCGTCGACGTCTCCCCCGGGGCTTCGCGCTGAGAGACGCTTTGAGGTAGCGGCGCGCAGGCGCTCAGAAGCAACGAGGACAACGACGCGATGCCCAACGCGCACAGGACACGTCGCACCTTCGACTCCATCACCGCTCCTTCCGGACCGTACGCTTCCCCTCGAGGCTAAACGCACGACCACGCAGGCAGAAGACCCGGGGGCACCGTTCCTCGGTCGCATCGTCGGTTCTGTCCGACCGTGCGCGTATTCTGCCCCGGTGTCGATGACTCACGCTCTCCCCGGTCCGTGCACGCTCTGCGGCGGCGGTACGGGGTTCCGCACCGAGGAGCACTGGTGCTGTGCGGCGTGCGGCTGGCGCTACGGTGATGTACCGGACGCCGACCTCCCGCTCCCCCGCGTCGACGTCGTCTACTACATCCGCTTCGACGAGCGCGTGAAGATCGGGACGAGCAGCAACCCCCGCAGACGCCTCGCCGCGCTCCGGCACGACGAGCTCCTCGCCTTCGAACGAGGAGGGCGGTCCCTGGAGCAGCAGCGACACCGCGACTTCGCCTCCATCCGCGAGGGCGGCGAATGGTTCACCCTCACCGCGGCTCTGCGCGCGCACGTCTCGCACCTCCGCCACGAGGGAGAACCCTGGGTGCTCTACGCGCGTTGGCTGAGCGCAGCGCTACGCGGAGACGATGACCGCGGGTGGGCCGTCACATGACGATGCCGGGCGACTGCTTCGGGAAGTCCAGTCGCCCGGCACCGCGTATCGGGGCGTGATCAGGCCGTGGCTGCGCGTCCTCGTGCGTTCGCAGGCTCCGGCTGCGAGAAGAGGACGACGACGATCACCGCTGCCCCCACCACGACGTGCGGCAGCCAGACGTTGAGAGCCTCTCCGGAGAAGCCGAAGATCCAGGGCGACAGCGCGAGGAACAGGCTGGCGACGATGTCGAACACGAGATGCACGGGCATCGGGATGAAGCCGAACGGACCCCACTCGTACTTCGTGAACAGGCTGTAGACGATGAGCCCGATGCCGAGGACGATCGGGATGATGACCGCGGGTCCGCCCATGCTCGCGAAGCCGAACAGCCAGGGCGCGGCGATCAGGGCGATGCCGACGATGTAGTCGAGAGCTCCGTGGACCTTGGTGGGGATGAAACGCATGATTCCTCCTTGTGTGGCGCCGCTGAACGCGACTCACCACTGGTTCGAAGCCCTCCTCGCATCGGATTGCCCTCGGCTTCGGGAAGGGTGACGGGCGAGTGTTCGCGGCTCGGTCCCAGGCGGCGCTGCTACGGTGAGCACTGTCGGCAACTCGCCGGCATCAGGGAAGACTTCTCGTCGACCAACGGGCCTCATCGGTCATTTCGTTCTCCGTCGCCTCCTCTGTGTGAGCCCGAGGAGCGTCATGCCCATCCCGTCAACCCCTGCTTTCCGAGACCCTGCGCACGCATGGGCCGCACCCATCGCCCTCCCGAGCGGCTCGACGGCGATCGTCTACTGCGAAGGTCAATTCGGGGAGCAGGACGGCAAGACGGCGAACGGACTGGTCCGCCACTCCGAGAAGTACGAGATCCTCAGTGTCATCGACAGCACCCACGCCGGTGCGGATGCCGGCATGCTGCTGGACGGCACCGCGAACGGCCTCCCGATCGTCAGTGATCTCGTCACGGGCATCGCGCACGCCGGTCACGTCCCGGACTACCTGATCTGCGGCGTCGCACCGGCAGACGGCCTCCTCTCGGCGGGTCAGCGCACCGTACTCCTCGACGGGATCGCTCGAGGCATGCACATCATCAACGGTCTGCACGAGTTCCTCACCGACGACGCCGAGTTCGTGGCCGCCGCGCTGCTGGCCGGAGTGACGATCACCGACATCCGCCGCCCGCGCGAGAAGAAGGACCTCCACCTGTTCTCCGGGCGGATCTTCGACGTGACCTGCCCGCGCATCGCGATCCTCGGCACCGACGGAGCCATCGGCAAGCGCACCACCGCGACGATCCTGGTTCGTGCGCTGAACGAACGCGGCATCCATGCCGTCATGGTCGGCACCGGACAGACCACGATCATCCAGGGCGGCCGCTACGGCGTGGCGCTCGACGCACTCGTCCCGCAGTACTGCTCAGGTGAGGTCGAGAACCAGGTGGTCGCGGCGTTCGAGGGCGAAGACCCGGACGTGATCATCGTCGAGGGGCAAGGCGCGCTCAGCCACCCGGCGTACATCACGTCGGCGCACATCCTCCGTGGGAGCCGGCCTGCCGGAGTGATCGTGCAGCATGCCCCGGGCCGCACGGTGCTCGGAGACTTCCCGATGGTCGCGATGCCGACGGTCGACAGCGAGATCGCTCTCATCGAGGCCTTCGCCGACACGCGTGTGATCGGTGTGACCGTGAATCACGAGAACCTCTCCGCGGATCAGCTCACAGCGGCGATCGACGGGATCGAGATCGACACCGGCCTCCCCGCCACGGATCCGCTGACCCGCCCGCTGGGGGAACTCGTCGACATGGTGCTGCAGGCGTTCCCTGCCCTCACCCCGCGGCCGACCATCCGTAGCGTCGTGTGAGAGCGGCACCGACCCGGTCGTAGCGGCGTCGGTCGAGGACGGCGGCTTCTCGACGGAGTCCTCGCTCGTGCACGCTGTAGAGCTGTTCGATGTCGACCCAGGATTCGCGTCTCTGCGCGTCCCACTCCCCCGTGCCGATCGAGAGATAGTCGCGGTCGCCGTCATGGGGTCTGCTCGTCATGCGCACGGCGTACACGCGCTCAGCGGACTCGCGTCCGATCACGAGAACGGGACGATCCTTGCCGCGTCCGTCGTTCTCCTCATACGGCACCCAGGTCCAGACGATCTCCCCCGCATCCGGCGCCCCGTCGCGCTGCGGCGCGTAGGCGACCTCCAGACGTGTGATCCGGTCCGGATCGACGCGAACGGTCTCGCTGCCGCTCATCCGCCCCCGCTCCACCGTCGACGACGACGGCGCGGGCCGTTGCTCCTCGGTGCGCAAACGCGCGGCCGGGCGCCTCGGACCTGATGTCCGAGGCGCCCGGCCGGAACCCACTGCCTTGCGCAGGATGTCCAGGAGTGATGTCAGGATGCTGTTGCTCTTGCCCACTCGGTCACCCTAACCGCAGTTCACGCGTCGACGAGTGCGTATCCCTCCTCGCCGTGGACGACCTGGTCGACACCGGCGATCTCGTCCTCGCTCGTGACGCGGAATCCGATCGTCTTCTCGATCGCGAAGCCGATGAGGAAGGCGACCACGAAGGAGTAGATCAGCACGCCGACCGCGGCGATGACCTGCACGGCGAGCTGGCGGGCGTCGCCGCCGACGAACAGACCCGTGTCGGTGGCGAAGAAGCCGAGGTACAGGGTTCCGATCAGACCGCCGACGAGGTGGATACCGACCACATCGAGCGAGTCGTCGAAGCCGAGACGGAACTTCAGCTCGACAGCGAGGGCGCAGACGATACCGGCTACGGCACCGAGCAGGAGGGACCAGCCCGGGGTGAGGTTGGCGCAGGCCGGGGTGATGGCGACGAGACCGGCGACGGCACCGGAGGCTGCACCGACCGAAGTCGCCTTGCCGTCCTTGATGCGCTCGATGAGGATCCAGCCCAGGATCGCGGCCGCGGTGGCGCCGAGCGTGTTCAGCCCGATGAGTCCGACTCCGCCCATGTCCTCAGCGAGCCACTCCGCACCGGCGTTGAAACCGAACCAGCCGAACCACAGCAGTGCGGCACCGAGGAGGGTCAGCGGCACGTTGTGCGGCTTCAGGATGCCCTTCTGGAAGCCGATGCGCTTTCCGAGGACCAGAGCGAGCGCCAGGGCGGCTGCACCCGCGTTGATGTGGACCGCAGTACCGCCGGCGTAGTCGATCACGCCGATGCCGCTGTCCTCACCGAAGAGCGTCGTGCCGAGGTTCATGATCCAGCCGCCACCCCAGACCCACGCGGCGACCGGGAAGTAGCCGACCGTGGCGAAGATGCCGGCGAAGATCAGCCAGCTGCCGAACTTGGCACGATCCGCGATCGCTCCGGAGATCAGCGCGACGGTGATGATCGCGAAGGTCGCGCCGTAAGCGACGCCCAGGAGCGCGACGTTCGATCCTTCACCGGACGCCAGGCTGGACAGCCCGAAGTCGGCGAAGGGGTTGCCTGCGAAGGCGGTCGGGCTGTCGACGGCGCTCATCGAGAAGCCGAAGAGAATCCACAGCACGGCGACAAGTCCGATCGAGCCGAAGCTCATCATCATCATGCTGACGACGCTCTTCGCCTTGACGAGACCTCCGTAGAAGAAGGCGACGCCGGGCGTCATGAGCAGAACGAGCGCTGTCGCGGTGATCGCCCACGAGATGTTGCCGGGAGCATCCATAGGAAAACCTCACATCCGAAGTAATTGAGAGCTTCAGTGTGACGACGCGCCGTTTCGCGCATGCGTGAGGTTTGTTTCCCCGCTGTTACAGCGCCGCTCCTGGTGTGAACATCGCGTTACGCGGCCCTTCGGGGTTACGCAGAATGCGTCAAGGCGTTGAGTCGAGAGACCGCGCGCAGGTACTTCTTGCGGTATCCGCCGGCCAGCATCTCCTCGGAGAACACCGAATCGAGCCCGAGCCCGGTCGCGATGACGGGGATCTGGGCGTCGTACACGCGGTCGACGAAGGCGACGAAGCGCAGCGCCTCGGACTGATCGGTGAGCTGATGCACGTCGCGCAGCCCGACCTGATCGAGACCTTCGATCAATCGGATGTAGCGAGACGGGTGCACCTGGGCGAGGTGACGGATCACATCGTCGAACCGGTCGTCGGACGCCGTGCCGTCCGCCGTCGCTGCTGCCGCTTCATAGGCGTCGGCATCCAGAACCACGGCGTGTCCGTCGATCGCCCGCTGGCGGAAGTCCACTCCGTCGATGCGCAGGGTCTGGAAGCTGTCGGACATGGCGTGGATCTCGCGGAGGAAGTCCTGTGCGGCGAATCTTCCCTCGCCGAGCGCGTTCGGTGGGGTGTTGGAGGTCGCCGCCAGGCGGGTCCCCGTGGGAACGAGCTCTCCGATGAGGCGGGTCATGACCATGGTGTCGCCCGGATCGTCGAGCTCGAACTCGTCGATGCACAGCAGATCCGCGCCCTTGAGCAGGTCGACGGTGTTCTTGTATCCGAGGGCCCCGACCAGGGCGGTGTACTCGATGAAGGAACCGAAGTACTTCCGTCGGGCCGGCATCGCGTGATAGATGGAAGCGAGCAGGTGGGTCTTGCCGACACCGAAGCCGCCGTCGAGGTAGACACCGGGTTTGAGCTCGGGTTCCTTCTTCGCGCGGCTGAAGAGGCCGCCGCGCTTCACCGCGGGGCCGCGGCCCGCGAAACGCATCAACGTCTCCTTCGCCTCCTCCTGCGAAGGATAGGCAGGATCCGCGCGATAGCTGTCGAAAGTCGCCGTGTCGAACTGGGGCGGCGGCACCAGGCTCGCCAGCATCTCGGGTCCGGTGACCGTCGGCTGACGATCGGTGAGGTGCACGGTGCGGCTGGTCGTGTCGGTCATCACGGTCCTGAATCGGGTGCTGGCCTGTGTCGAAGTCTTACGAATCGGGCGCAGGGTGCTCGGCGGGGATCTATCGTCGAAGGGACGGATCAACACTACGCCGTCCGCACTCACCCCCTCGTCCGCTCACACGCTTCGGAGATCCCATGGCCATCGAGTTCGATTCCTCCTCCCCCAAGTTCGCCGAGTACGCCGAGCCCGGTCGCCTCGTGACCACGGAGTGGCTCGCCCAGCGGCTCGGAACGCCCGGACTCGTCGTCGTCGAGTCGGATGAGGACGTGCTTCTCTATGAGACGGGCCACATCCCGGGTGCGGTGAAGGTCGACTGGCACACCGAGCTCAACGACCCCGTCGTCCGCGACTACGTCGACGGCGAGGGCTTCGCGGAACTGCTGAGCCGCAAGGGCATCTCCCGTGACGACACCGTCGTGATCTACGGCGACAAGAACAACTGGTGGGCGGCCTACGCCCTCTGGGTCTTCTCCCTGTTCGGCCATGAAGACGTCCGCCTTCTCGACGGCGGACGCGATCGCTGGATCGCCGAGGGCCGAGAGATCACCCGCGAGGCGACCAGCCGCCCAGCGACCGAGTACCCGGTGGTCGAGCGCGATGACTCGGTGCTCCGCGCCTACAAGGAGGACGTCCTCGCCCACATCGGCAACCCGCTGATCGATGTCCGCTCCCCCGAGGAGTACAACGGAGAGCGCACGACGGCTCCCGCATACCCCGAAGAGGGTTCGCTCCGTGCCGGCCACATCCCGACCGCGCAGAGCGTACCGTGGGCGAAGGCTGTCGCGGAAGACGGCGGTTTCCGCAGCCGCGCCGAGCTCGATGAGATCTACCGCGACGGAGCAGGCCTGAACGATGGCGATGAGATCGTCGCCTACTGCCGCATCGGCGAGCGGTCGAGCCACACCTGGTTCGTCCTCAAGCACCTCCTGGGCTTCGAGAACGTGCGCAACTACGACGGCTCCTGGACCGAGTGGGGTAGCGCTGTACGTGTTCCCATCGTCACCGGATCCGAGCCCGGCACGCTCTGAGCATGTGACAATGACAGGGATGAGCACAAGCGACGTTCCTGAGGCCCTCGCCGACATCCGCGACGGATTCCTGGAGATTCCCGAAGCCGACCGTCTCCTGCTGCTGCTCGAGTTCTCGGACGAGCTTCCCGACGTGTCCGCAGAGGTCGCGGCGCACCCGGAGATGTACGAACGGGTCGCCGAGTGCCAGTCGCCGGTGTACATCCACGTCGAGGTCGACGACGACATCGTCACCATGCACGCCTCAGCGCCGCCCGAGGCGCCGACCACGCGTGGGTTCGCGAGCATCCTGGTCCAGGGCCTGACCGGCCTCACCACCGATGAGGTGCTCGCGATACCGAACGACTACCCGCAGTCGATCGGGCTCACCAAGGCCGTATCGCCGTTGCGGATCGGGGGCATGACCGGAATGCTCATGCGCGCGAAGAACCAGGTCATTCAGAAGCGGTGAAGCCCTGAGCCTCGAGCCAGTCCGTGATCGCAGTCGTCCAGCCGACCTGATCGTAGTTCCACAGCTTCGTGTGGCGGGCGACCGTGAACCGCGGCATGGTCACGAGGTCGGGGCGCACCTCCTGCAACGCATGTGAGGAATCCGCCGGCACGAATCCGTCGTCGTCGCTGTGCAGGATCAGCACCGGCGCGGTGAGTTCGTCCGCACGAGCGACCATGTCCAACCGGTCGAACGGGATCGGCGCATCCGCTCCGCTGAGGCGTGCGGTGAGGGGCATCTGCAGCGCCCCCATGGCCAGCTCCGGAAGCGGCGCCCGTACGCGGGCGAGCTTCGCCTGGAATCTCAGCACCGTGCGCCAGTCGACGACCGGCGATTCGAGGATGATCCCGGCGATGCGATCGCGGTGCCCGGAGGTGACCGCTGCCTGCAGCGACACCGCACCTCCCATCGACCAACCCATCAAGATGACGCGTTCGGCACCGTGCCGCAACGCATAAGCGATCGCGGCATCGACGTCACGCCACTCCGAGGCACCGAGGGCGTACGCACCCGCCTTCGTGCGCGGGGCCTCGCCGTCGTTGCGATAGGACACGACGAGGTTGGGAAGGCCGGCGGCATGCAGCACCGGCACCGCACGGAGACACTCGGCGCGTGTCGCCCCACGGCCGTGCACCTGGACCACCCAGGTCTTCGACGACGCCGGGAAATACCAGGCCGGGCACGGCCCCGCGGGCGAACCGATCAGCAGGTTCTCCCACCGCAGATGAAGCTCACTCGGCGAGGAGTAGTAGTAGCCGCTGAAGGCCGCGGCGCGGTCGACGCGAGCACCCGGCTCGATCTGTGTCAGGAGCTTGCGACGCACCGTCCCCGCGTCCGCGCTGAGCACGGCGCCGAGCTTGACATAGCCGTAGGTGCCCGTCGTGAACAGGCCGTAACGACCGGGAAGCTCGGTGTCGGGAGTGCGCTGCAGCTCGATGGTCTGTGCGCCGGTGTCGACGGCGAGGATCTCGGTGTCGGTCGCGCGACGCATGGGGGTGACCACTCGCCGGGCCACGGCGAACACGACGAGAGCGAACGCCGCCCCGAAAGCGAACAGGGCGGGGACAAGGAGGGTAACGGCGTGCCTGAGACTCTTCATCGCTTCCTGACTCTAGCCTGTTGCCGTGACCGCACCCCCCGAAGCCGGGACGCCCTTCGAGAGCGCCGTGGCCGAACTGCGCGCGACCGAGTTCCGCGATGACATCACGGTGCGCGAGATCGCCACGCCGCAGGGCCTCGCGCCCTTCGCCATCGCCCTCGCCGCCGATGTGCGCCCGGAGGGTGACGGCGAGTCCGTGTACGGCACCGGCCGGTTCGTCCTGCTGCACGATCCGGAGGAACCAGGGGCATGGGGCGGCTCCTGGCGCATCGTCATCTTCGCGCAGGCCCCGCTCGAGACCGAGATCGGCACCGACCCCCTCCTGGCCGATGTGACGTGGTCGTGGCTGGTCGATGCGCTCGACTCCCGCCAGGCCGTCTACCACTCGGAATCGGGCACCTCGACCAAGACGCTGTCGAAGGGATTCGGCGGGCTCGCCATCGAGGGCGACGGAGCCCAGATAGAATTGCGGGCGTCCTGGACTCCGGAAGGCCCGTTCCGACCCCACGTCGAAGCATGGGCCGAGCTGGTCGGAATGCTGGCGGGACTTCCGCCCGGCTCCGAGGGCATCGCCGTGATCGGCGCGCGAAAGGCTGTACGTGACTGAATACTCCGTGATCTCGGATGCTGGGGAGTTCCGCGCGGCGTGCGCCGTGCTCGCCGCCGGTACCGGGCCCGTGGCCGTGGACGTGGAGCGCGCGTCCGGCTTCCGATACTCGCAACGCGCCTACCTCGTGCAGGTCTTCCGTCGCGACGCGGGGGTCTTCCTGTTCGATCCGCCTGCGATCGGTGACTTCGCTCCGCTCCAGGACGCGATCGGCGACGTGGAGTGGGTACTGCATGCCGCGAGTCAGGACCTCCCGTCCCTTCGGGAGCTCCACCTGGAACCGCGGACCATCTTCGACACCGAACTCGCCTCCCGCCTGCTCGGTCACGAGCGCGTCGGGCTCGGGGCGGTCGTCGAGGACACCTTGGGCATCACGCTCAAGAAGGAGCATTCCGCCGCCGACTGGTCGACGCGTCCGCTTCCGGACTCCTGGCTGGAGTATGCCGCTCTCGACGTCCTGCATCTGATCGACGTCCGGGATGCCCTCGTCCTGGAGCTCGAGGAGCAGGGCAAGACGGAGATCGCGGCGGAGGAGTTCGCCGCCACCCTGACACGCGCGCCCAAACCCCCGAGAGAAGACCCCTGGCGCCGACTCAGCGGCCTGCATCAGGTGCGCGGCGCCCGCAACCTCGCGGTCGCCCGCTCTCTGTGGCAAGCCCGCGAGGCATACGCGCAGGACCAGGACGTCTCGCCCGGACGACTCGTGCCGGACCGCTCCCTGGTGGCCGCGGTCATGGCGAACCCGCCGTCGAAGCAGGCTCTGGCCGGCGTCAAGGAGTTCCAGGGGCGCGCCAGTCGCACACAGCTCGACCGCTGGTGGCAGGCCATCGTCGAGGGCAGGGCGACGGAAGACCTCCCCCGTGAGCGCGTGCCGGGTGACAGCCTTCCCCCGCCCCGCGCGTGGGCAGACCGGAACCCCGAAGCGGATGCGCGACTCAAGGCTGCGCGACCCGTCGTGGAGGCCACGGCCGAAGAGCTGGGGATGCCGACCGAGAACCTCCTGACGCCGGAGTATCTGCGCCGCGTGGCCTGGGAGCTGCCGGGAGAGACTCCGGAGGAGATCGGCGCTGCACTGGCCGCACTGGGCGCCCGCCCCTGGCAGATTGCACAGACCGCACAGAAGATCGCTGCGGCCTTTGTAGAAGCCGCGCAAACGCCCGACGCGACCCCCGCGACCGCTTCGTAGGTTCGATCCAACCGATTCCTCCCGGTTTTCACCGGCTTCGTAGACTGAGGCCACGCACTAACTTGGAGGCAGAGTGGCCGAGATCTCGGACGTCTTCTTCGTCGATGGAGTACGCACCCCTTTCGGGCGCGCCGGCGAAAAGGGCATGTACTGGAACACCCGCGCGGATGACCTCGCCGTCAAGGCGACCATCGGCCTGATGGAGCGCAACGCCGCCGTGCCGGCCGACCGCATCGACGATGTCGCGATCGCGGCGACGAGCCAGACCGGCGACCAGGGGCTGACGCTCGGGCGATCCGTGGCGATCCTCGCCGGCCTTCCGCAGACCGTGCCCGGTCTCGCGGTGGAGCGCATGTGCGCAGGCGCGATGACGAGCGTGACGACCATGGGCGCGTCGATCGGCGTCGGCATGTACGACTTCGCCCTCGCCGGCGGCGTCGAGCACATGGGCCACCACCCCATCGGTGGCAACGCCGACCCGAACCCGCGCTTCGTCGCCGAGAAGATGGTCGATCCCGGCGCGCTCAACATGGGCGTCACCGCGGAGCGGATCTTCGACCGTTTCCCGCACCTCACGAAGGAGCGCTCGGACCGATTCGGCATGCTCAGCCAGCACAAGGTGCAGGCAGCGTACGACGCTGGCAAGATCCAGCCCGACCTCGTCTCGGTTGCCACCAAGGGTCCGGATGGCGCCTGGGGCCTCGCGACCGAGGACGAGGGCCGCCGCCCGCAGACCACGATGGAAGATCTCGCGTCCCTCAAGACGCCGTTCCGCCCGCACGGGCGTGTCACCGCCGGCACTTCCTCCCCGCTCACCGACGGCGCGACGATGTCGCTGCTCGCCGGGGGCGGAGCGGTGAAGGAGTTCGGACTCGCGCCGAAGATGCGGATGGTCTCGTTCGCCTTCGCCGGTGTGCAGCCCGAGATCATGGGCATCGGACCGATCCCGTCGACCGAGAAGGCCCTCAAGAAGGCCGGACTCACGATCGACGACATCGGCCTGTTCGAGCTCAATGAAGCATTCGCCATCCAGGTGATCTCTCTGCTCGACCACTTCGGCATCGCCGATGACGACCCCCGCGTCAACCAGTGGGGCGGCGCGATCGCGCTGGGACACCCGCTCGCGGCATCCGGTGTGCGCCTGATGATCCAGCTCGCGGCCCAGTTCGCCGAGCGCCCCGATGTCCGCTACGGTCTGACCGCCATGTGCGTCGGCCTCGGTCAGGGCGGTTCGGTCATCTGGGAGAACCCGCACTACGACGGCAAGAAGAAGAAGTGAGCGCCACTGTGACCAACTACGACGAGATCGACTTCTCCCCCATCCAGGCGCTCACCGAGGGCGAGGTCATCACGCAGTCGCCCGTGCGCGACATCCGTCTCGCCTCCGGCAAGGTGCTCGCCCTGATCACCCTCGACAACGGCCGCGATCACACGCGTCCGAACACACTGGGTCCGGCGACCCTCACTCAGCTGGGTGAAACACTCGACGCTCTCACGGCACGAGCGGCCGCGGGCGAGATCCAGGCTGTCGGCATCACGGGAAAGCAGTACATCCTCGCCGCGGGCGCCGATCTGTCCGACATCAGCAAGGTCGGCTCGCGTGACAACGCCCGCCTGATCGCGCAGCTCGGCCACAAGGTGCTCGGCAAGCTCGGCGATCTCGGTGTGCCCTCGTTCGCGTTCGTGAACGGCCTCGCTCTGGGCGGCGGCCTGGAGATCGCTCTGAACTCCAGCTACCGCACAGTCGACGCCTCGGCGGCGGCAGTAGCCCTGCCCGAGGTCTTCCTCGGCATCATCCCGGGCTGGGGTGGCGCATACCTCCTGCCGAACCTGATCGGCATCGAGAACGCGCTCGAGGTCGTCATCTCCAACCCGCTCAAGCAGAACCGCATGCTCAAGCCTCAGCAGGCATTCGATCTGGGCATCTTCGACGCGATCTTCCCCGCGGCGAACTACCTCGAGAACTCCCTGTCGTGGGCGGACGCCGTTCTCGGCGGCAAGAAGGTCGAGCGCAAGAACGAGCCCGGCAAGATCGAACGCCTCACCAAGTGGCCGATCGCCATCAAGATGGCACGCGGGATGCTCGAGTCGAAGATCGGCACCGTGCCGAAGTCGCCGTATGCCGCGCTCGACCTGCTCGACAAGGCCAAAGCCGGAACCAAGGCAGAGGGCTTCGCCCGCGAGGACGAGGCACTCGCCGAACTCGTCACGGGCGATCAGTTCGCGGCGTCCATGTACGCGTTCGACCTCGTGCAGAAGCGCGCCAAGCGTCCTGTCGGCGCTCCGGACAAGCAGCTCGCGAAGAAGGTCACCAAGGTCGGCATCATCGGCGCCGGTCTCATGGCGAGCCAGTTCGCGCTGTTGTTCGTGCGCAAGCTGCAGGTGCCCGTGCTCATCACCGACCTGGACCAGGCGCGCGTCGACAAGGGCGTCGCCTACATCCACGAGGAGATCGGCAAGCTCGAGGCGAAGGGACGCCTGGACTCCGACTCGGCCAACAAGCTGCGCGCGCTCGTCACCGGCACCACCGACAAGAGCCTCTACGCGGACTGCGACTTCGTGATCGAGGCCGTGTTCGAAGAGGTCGGCGTCAAGCAGCAGGTGTTCGGCGAGATCGAGAAGGTCATCGCCGAGGACGCGATCCTCGCGACCAACACCTCGTCGCTGTCCGTCGAGGAGATCGGCTCCAAGCTGGCGCACCCCGAGCGTCTCGTGGGCTTCCACTTCTTCAACCCGGTCGCGGTGATGCCGCTGATCGAGATCGTGAAGACACCGGCGACGGACGATGCCGCGCTGTCGACGGCTTTCGTCGTCGCGAAGAATCTCGGCAAGAACGCGGTGCTCACCGCCGACGCGCCGGGCTTCGTCGTGAACCGACTGCTCGCCAAGGTCATGGGCGAGGCGGCCCGCGCGGTCTACGAGGGCACGCCGATCGCCGACGTCGAGAAGGCGTTCGGCCCGCTCGGTCTCCCGATGGGACCGTTCCAGCTGATCGACCTGGTCGGGTGGAAGGTCGCCGCCCACGTGCAGGACACGATGGTCCACGCCTTCCCCGACCGGTTCTACGCCAACGAGAACTTCCATGCGCTCGCGGAACTCGACGCGGTCGTGGAGAAGGACAAGGGCGGACGCGTCGTCGGCTGGACCAAGCAGGCCGAGAAGGTGCTGAAGCCGGCGGTCGGCAAGACCCCTGCCTCCGCAGCGACCATCCTGCAGCGCGTTCAGGACGGCCTGGCCCAGGAGATCAAGCTGATGCTGGACGAAGGCGTCGTGCCCGAGGTCGAGGACATCGATCTGTGCCTCATCCTCGGCGCCGGCTGGCCGTTCATCGACGGGGGCGCCTCGCCGTACCTCGACCGTGAGGGAGCGTCCGAGCGGGCCTTCGGCAGCTCGTTCCACACTCCGCAGATCCGCGGCGTCGAGAGCCGCTGACCGCGAACACCATCACGCGACGCGCCCCACGGGATTCCCCGCGAATCCGGTGGGGCGCTTCGTCGTCCGTTCTGCGATGACGCGGCACCGCAGATTCCCGTCGCCGAGGCTCAGCCCGTGGACTGAACCGGTCGGCCGTCGACCTCACCGTACCGAGGCCAGTACGACAGTGCCCTCTCCGCGAGCGCGGTGATCGTGAGCGAGGGGTTCACCCCGGGATTGGCGGGCACAGCGGCGCCGTCGACGACGTGCAGCCCGGGATGCCCCCAGACGCGGTGATACGCATCGATGACCCCGTGTGCCGGCGATGCGGAGATCACGGCACCTCCGAGGAAGTGCGCCGTGAGCGGGATGCCGAACACCTCCGGCCAGGATCCGCGCGGAGCTGCGGGCACCCCGCCCTCGGCCTCGACCCTCGCGGCGATCGCCGCAGCCGCGGTGTGAGCTTGGGGCAGGTAGCTCGGGTTCGGCGATCCGTGACCCTGCGCGCTCGTCATCACGAGGCGACCGAAACGGCGGCGTAGCGAGAGGGTGAGCGAGTTGTCCGCCGTCTGCATCACCAGCGCGATGATCCCCCGCTCACTCCAGCGCCGGAGGCTCCCCAGACGGAACTGCCGCAGCGGGGAGCGGAGCACCTGCGCGACGAGGCTGCGCAGCCGCACCCCCAGCGGCCGCCCTCCGGGGACGATGACCGTCGCCAGCGCCCCCATCAGGTTCGAGCCCGGCCCGTAGCGGACGTTCTCGACGTGCGTGCGCTCGTCGATGTGGAACGAGGTCGTGATCGCGACGCCGCGAGCGAGCTGGAGAGACTCCGGGACGTCCGTGGCGACCGCGCCGTCCAGCGCTTCCGAATTGGTGCGAGTGAGACGGCCGATCGACCCCGAGATCCGCGGCAGTGCGCCGGACTCCTTCATCCGATGCAGGAGCTGCTGCGTGCCCCATGTGCCTGCCGCCAGCACCACCTGCCTGGCGGTCACCGTCCTCCGCGCGTGCCGGAGCCACGCCCCGCTGCGCTGTGTCGTGACCGCGAACCCCCCGCTGGGGAGCTCCCGCACCTCGCTGACCGTGCGCAGCGCCTCGATCGCGACCCCGCGGCGTTCCGCGAGAGCGAGGTAGTTCTTCATCAGTGTGTTCTTCGCGCCGACACGACAACCCACCATGCAGTTCCCGCAGAGGGTGCATCCGGTGCGATCGGGGCCCTCGCCGCCGAAGAAGGGGTCTGGTGTGCGCTCCCCCGGCTTTCCGAACCAGACGCCGACCGGCGCGCGCCGGAAGGTGTCGCCGACGCCGAGGTCCTCCGCGGCACCGGCCATGATCCTCTCCACAGGTCCCGTATGCGGGTAGTGCTCGACGACGCCGAGCATCCTCTTCGCCGTGGCGTAGTGCGGTGCGAGCTCCGTCTCCCAGTCCGCGATACCGTGCCATTGCGGGTCCGCGAAGAAGGCCGATCCGGGCTGGTACAGCGTGTTCGCGTAGTTGAGCGATCCGCCTCCCACGCCTGCCCCGGCCAGGATCAGCACATGCGGCAGTCGGTGGATGCGCTGGATCCCGTAGCAGCCCAGGGCCGGTGCCCACAGGTACCGGCGGACGTTCCAGTTGGTCTTCGCGAAGTCGTCGTCCTCGAAGCGACGCCCCGCTTCGTAGACGCGCACACGGTATCCCTTCTCCGCCAGTCGCAGTGCGGCAACGGAACCGCCGAATCCGGAACCCACGACCACGACATCTTCATCGAACTCAGTCATCGCCCTCCTTCGGCACCATCATCGTGAGCGCTCCCGGAATGACCGAGATCGTGCACTCATCCTCGCCGATCCGCTCGCCGTCGGCGTAGACCACGAGACCCGGGGCCGACACCGTGACCGACTGCGCGCGACGATGCGCGACCTCACCGCGCGCGAGATGCGTTCCGCGGAGCAGCAGCGGAAAAAGCCGCAGCAGGCGCAGTCGGCCCAGCGGGGCGACATGAACGATGTCGAGGAACCCGTCGTCCGGCACAGCCCCGGCGCAGATCGGCATCCCGCCCCCGTAGCTGGAGGTGCTGCCGGCAGCGATGAGCGTCCCCGGCGACCTCCTGGCGGGTTCACCGTCCACCGCGAGCGTGAAGTCCATCGGCTTCAGTCGCAGGAGCTCGATGAGCAGTGCGAGGTAGTAACGCGGCGCGCCGTGCGGCCAGCGGAGCCGGTTGGTGCGATCACTGACTTTCGCGTCGAAGCCCAGCGCCGCGATGGTCAGGAACCTCCGGCTGCCCTCCGCGGTGCGGACCACGCCGACATCGATCGCTCGTGGCACGCCCCTGAGGGCGAGTTCGGCGGCAGCCCGGGCGTCTCCGCGCGGGAGCCCGAGCGCCCGGGCGAGATCGTTCCCTGTGCCCGCGGGCACGAGGACGATGGGGACGGCGGCGTCGCACACCGTGTCGAGCACGCCGGAGAGCGTGCCGTCACCCCCCACTACCACGAGGACACGCGGCTCATCCGCCAGCGCGGCCACGGCGAGCTGGGCGGTATCCGTTGCCGAGACACCCGCGTAGGTGCGCACGTCGACGCCGTGCTCCCGGAGGAGACGGACGGCCGTCTCGGTCGCCCGCTCGCCTCGGCCTTTGCCTGCGTACGGGTTCGCGAGCACGGCGATGTGCTCGGACACGTCAGTGCATCCGCTCGAGAGGGAGCACAGCGCCGGGGTTGAGGACACCGGCGGGGTCGAGTTCGCGCTTGATGGCGGAGAGGATGCGGATGCCGGTCTCGCCGATCTCCTGACGGAGCCAGGGCGCATGATCCCTGCCGACCGCATGGTGGTGGCTGATGGTCCCGCCCGAGCTGATGATCGCATCGTTGACGCGCGCTTTCACCGCGTCCCACACCCGGAGCGGCTCTCCACGGAGGGCGGCGAGCACCGTGAAGTACAGCGACGCCCCACTCGGATAGATGTGGGACACATGGCACATGACGTACGACTTCGCACCGACGTCGGCGAAGCCGGCCTTGAGCGCCGATTCGACGGCCGAACGCAGCGCCTTCAGGTTCGACCAGGTCGTCGCGGTCTCGAGCGTCTCGCAGAAGACCCCGGCGTCGAGCAGCGAATCGCGCAGGTAGGGCCCGTCGAATCGGCCCTTCCGCCACTCCTCGGCCGGACCTTCGCCCGCAGAGACCCCTCCAGCGGCAGCGAGTCGGGCTCCTGTCCGGGCGCGCCGCTCGGCGATGTCCTCTCCTTCGTAGACCGTCACCACGCTCGCGCCCTTCGCGAGGGCCTTGCCGATCCTGCCGACCTGGGCGAGACTCACCGCGGTCTCCGCCTCATCCGACAGCCGGATGACGGTGGGGCCGCCACCCTGCTGGGCGACCCCGCGGAGTCCCTCCGCACCGCTCGCGAAGTCAGGGAAGGACCACGACTCGAACAACCGGTCGCGCGGGATCGGGTGCACACGTACCCGCACCTCGGTGATCACACCGAAGATGCCCTCCGAACCGAGGAAGATCCTGATCAGGTCGGGCCCCGCCGCGGACCCCGGAGAGCGTCCGAGTTCGATGTCACCCGTGGGTGTCGCCACCCTGATCCCGGTGACCATCGTGTCGAAGCGCCCGTTGCCCGCGGAGTTCTGCCCCGAGGACCGCGCCGCCGCGAATCCGCCGATCGTGGCGTAGCGGAAGCTCTGGGGGAAGTGGCCGAGCTCGTATCCGCGCGCAGACAGCAGCGCCTCCGCCTCCGGCCCCGTCGTTCCTGCCGCCAGGACGGCATCCCCGCTGATCTCATCGAGCCGGATCAGACCGCTCAGGCGTCGCAGATCGAGGCTCACGACGGCGTGGTGCAGGCCCCGTTCGGGATCCAGCGCTCCGACGACGCTCGTACCGCCACCGAACGGGATCACCGCGATCCCCCGTGCGACGGCGACGTCGAGGCACGCTCGGACTTCTGCATGATCCGCGGGACGAAGGACGGCGTCCGGCGCGTCCTGATGGACCTCGCGGCGCCGGAGGAGGTCCGGCGTCGACCGCCCGCCGGCGTGACGGATACGCGCCTCGGCGGCGGCATCGACGTTCTCCGGGCCGACCGCGGTGCAGAACGCCGCATGGTCCTCATCGGTCAACCGTGAGGGTGCCAACTGCACGTGTGCCAGTTCCACTGCGGGGTCAGGCTTGCGTACCCGGCCGAGCAGCATCGGAAGCAACGCTCGCACGGCGAGCGGCAGGTCCTTCGCCTTCGCCGGATCACCCCAGCCGTTCCATCTCATCGACGGGTCCGCATCGACCACGACATCTCCTTCGCCATGCGTTACAGTGTGACACATCATGGAAGAACGTCAACCTCTCGGGGATGCGACACAGACCCGGATCCTCGATGCCGCCGACGACCTCCTCGAACGGCGCGGCGTCCGCGGTGTCACGATCGCAGAGCTCGCGCGTCGCTCCGAGCTGAGCCGCCCCACGATCTACCGCAACTGGGCCGACGCCGACGATGTCGTCCGCTCGACGCTCCTGCGCAGGGTCGAACGCATCCTGAGCGCGCTCCCCGCCAGAGTGCACACCCGTGCGGCGCTCGTCGACGACATCCTGCTGTTCACCGCCCTCTTCCGCCGCGACCCGCTCTTCGCGCGCCTGCTCGCGGATGAACCCGAAGCTTTCACCCGATACACGCTCGAACGGGTGGGATCGAGTCAGCGCCTGATCCTGCAGTGGCTGACCACCGCGATCGACACCGCGCAGGCTCAGGACTCGGTCCGCCCGGCGCCGCCCTCGGAGATCGCGGTGATGCTCCTGCTCGTGGCCCAATCCGCGGTGCTGTCGCACGGGACCGTGTCGGAGCTGATCTCCGAGGACGCGTGGGAACGCGAGCTGCGGGCGGCACTCGACGGACTGCTCCGGCCATGATGTCCGAGTCGTCCGCACTGAACGTCGCGCGGCGACGCGTGGAGTTGGCGCGGTCCGCGGAGGAGAAGGTCGACGTCCTCGTGGTCGGCGGCGGAATCACCGGCGCGGGCGTCGCTCTCGATGCGGCATCCCGCGGGCTTCGCGTCACCCTGATCGAGGCGGAGGATCTCGCCTTCGGTACCAGCCGCTTCAGCTCGAAACTCGTACACGGCGGGCTGCGCTACCTTGCGACCGGCGACTTCGAGACAGCGAAGGAGAGCGCGCTCGAACGGCATCTGCTCCTGACGACGATCGCCCCGCATCTGATCCACCCGCTCGGACAACTCCTCCCGTTCGCATCCGGCATCTCGTTGCGTCAGCGCGTCGCGGGCGCGGTGGGCATGGGAATGGGCGACCTGCTTCGGATGCGGGCGCGTACGCCCCGCGCGGTCCTCCCCGCCCCCTCGTTCGTGTCGGCCCGCTCGGCGACCCGCTTGGTGCCCGCGCTGGATCCACGAGGCCTCCGTGGCGGCATGCTGTCCTACGACGGCCAGCTCGTCGACGACGCCAGGCTCGTCACGACCGTCGCCCGGACAGCAGCAGCACTCGGCGCCCGCATCCTCACCCGGGTCCGCGCCGTCGCCCTGCGCGGCGATGGGGCATCCGTGGAGGAGACGATCACCGGCGAGCGGTTCGAGCTCCGCGCACACGCCGTCATCAATGCGACGGGTGTCTGGGCAGGAGGGCTCGACCAGACGATCCGCGTGCGGCCGAGTCGAGGAACGCACATCGTGCTGGACGCCGCCGATCTCGGGAACCCGACGGCCGCGCTCACCATCCCGCACGAGGGATCGATCAGTCGCTATATCTTCGCTCTGCCGCAGGCTCACGGCCGCATGATCGTCGGCCTCACGGATGAGGACGCCCCCGGTCCGGTGCCTCAGGTCGCTGAGCCGACGGAACGCGAGATCGAGTTCCTTCTGTCCAGCCTCAACCGTGTCGTGGCCACATCGATCCGGCGTGACCAGGTGCGCGGCGCCTTCGCGGGGCTGCGCCCCTTGGTCGACAGCGGCAGCGACACGACAGCGGACGTCTCGCGGAAGCACCTGGTGACGACGGCCGACGACGGATTCATCACCGTGCTCGGCGGAAAGCTGACGACCTATCGGAGGATGGCCGAGGACGCGGTCGATGTCGCCGTCCGCACGCGCGCATTGCCGGCATCGTCCAGCAGAACCTCTTCGCTCCGGCTCGTCGACCGAGTGGTCGCCGATTCCGACGAGGTGATCGACGCGTCCACCGGCCTGACCCATGCTGAGGTCGACTTCGCGGTGCGCGTCGAGGGGGCGCTGACCGTCGAGGACGTGCTCGACCGCCGTACCCGCATCGGTCTCGTCGGTGCCGATCGCGAACGCTGCCGACCGATCATCGCACCGATCGTCTCGCACACGCTCGCCGGCCTCGGCTGAACGATCAGACGCCGTATCAGCGGCTTTCGCGCAGTGGCAGGTCGATCGTCCCGGTCTCCCCTGCGTGACGCGCCTTGGGGATCCGGGTGCCGAGCACCTGGGACACGATGTCCTGGGCGATCTTCGGCGCTGTCAGACCCGCGTCACCGAGGATCTGGTCCCGTGACGCGTGATCGATGAACTCGTCAGGGAGGCCCAGCTCGTCGACAGCGGTGTCGATCCCGGCCTCGCGGAGCACCTGCCGCACCCGCGTACCGATCCCGCCGACGCGGATGCCGTCCTCCAACGTGATCACGAGGCGGTGGTGAGCGGCCAGCTCGACGATCGACGGCTGCACCGGGATGGCCCACCGCGGATCGATGACGGTCGCCCCGATCCCCTGCGCCCGCAGCCTGTCGGCGACATCCAGCGCGAGTTCGGCGAAGGGACCGATCGCCACGACCAGCACGTCCTCGGATTCACCGCGGGCGAGCACGTCGACACCGTCATGCAGCCTCTCGATCGCCGGAAGGTCTGGCGCCACCTCCCCCTTCGGGAATCGGATGACGGTCGGCGCATCATCGACCTGCACGGCTTCTTCGAGCGCTTCGGTCAGCCGAGCGCCATCGCGAGGAGCCGCGATGCGAATGTGCGGAACGATCTGCAGCATCGCCAGGTCCCACATGCCGTGGTGGCTGGGGCCGTCAGGGCCGGTCACGCCGGCCCGGTCGAGCACGAAGGTGACGCCCGCGCGGTGGAGTGCGACGTCCATCAGGACCTGGTCGAAAGCACGACCCATGAAGGTGGCGTACAACGCGACCACGGGGTGCAGCCCACCGAAGGCGAGTCCGGCGGCCGACGCCACCGCGTGCTGCTCGGCGATGCCCACGTCGTACACCCGATCCGGGAACCGTTCGGCGAACGGCGCGAGACCCGTCGGTCGCAGCATCGCGGCCGTCATCGCGATGACATCGTTCCGGCGCTCCCCCACCGAGACCAGAGCATCGGAGAAGACGTCGGTCCAGCCGCGCCCACCCGATGACAGAGTCTCACCGGTCGTCGGATCGATCTTGCCGACGGCGTGGAACTGGTCCGCCTCGTCATCACGCGCAGGCTGGTAGCCGCGGCCCTTCTCGGTGATCGTGTGGACGATGACCGGCGCGCCGTACGACTTCGCGAGCTCGAGCGTCTCGAGGAGGGCGGGAAGATCGTGTCCGTCGACCGGGCCGAGGTACTTGATGTCGAGGTTCGAGTACAGCGCCTCGTTGTTGGCGAAACGGGAGAGGAACCCGTGCGTGCCACCCCGGACACCGCGGAACACGGCACGCCCCACCGGACCGAAGGCGCGGAACAGTCGGTCCGACTTGCGGTGGAGATCCTTGTACGCGGCAGCGGTGCGCACGCGGTTGAGATACCGCGACATGCCGCCGATCGTCGGCGCATACGAACGGCCGTTGTCGTTGACGACGATCACCAGGTTGCGGTCGTTGTCGTCGGAGATGTTGTTCAGCGCCTCCCAGGTCATGCCGCCGGTGAGCGCGCCGTCGCCGACGACGGCGACCACATGACGATCCGCACGCCCCGTCGCTGTGAGCGCCCGGGAGATGCCGTCCGCCCAGCTGAGGGAACTCGATGCGTGCGAGGACTCCACCACATCATGGTCGCTCTCGCCGCGCTGCGGATAGCCGGCGAGCCCGCCGCGCACCCGGAGGCCGGAGAAGTCCTGTCGCCCGGTGAGCAGCTTGTGCACGTAGGACTGGTGGCCGGTGTCGAAGATGAACGGATCGTCCGGCGAGGAGAAAACCCGGTGCAGAGCGATGGTCAGCTCGACGACGCCCAGGTTGGGGCCGAGATGGCCGCCGGTGCGGGACACGTTCTCGACGAGGAAGGTGCGGATCTCCGCGGCGAGTTCTGCGAGCTGATCCGTCGACAGCGCATCCAGATCACGGGGTCCTGAGATGCTCGGAAGAATGGGCATCTGCGCCTCCTCACAGGCTTCACCGGAAGCGTCGGACAGGGCGCCGACGCCATCCCGATCCTATCGCGCTCACACGGGAGAACCGGGTGAGCGAGCACCCCCTTGACAGGACGATGGGGCTCGGGTCCGAAGACCCGAGCCCCATCGTCGCCCCGATCAGACCAGCGAACGCAGCACGTACTGCAGGATGCCGCCGTTGCGGTAGTAGTCGGCCTCACCGGGGGTGTCGATGCGGACGACCGCGTCGAACTCCACCGGCTGCTTGCCCTCGGGCGAGTTCTCGCTCGGGGTGGCCGTGACCTTGACCGTCTTCGGCGTGACCCCGTTGTTGAGCTCTTCCAGACCCGAGATCGAGACGATCTCGGTGCCGTCGAGACCCAGCGACTCCCAGCTCTCGCCGGCGGGGAACTGCAGCGGGACGACACCCATGCCGATCAGGTTCGAGCGGTGGATGCGCTCGAAGCTCTCGGTGATGACCGCCTTGACGCCCAGCAGGCTCGTGCCCTTGGCCGCCCAGTCACGCGACGAACCAGAGCCGTACTCCTTGCCACCGAAGATGACGAGCGGCGTGCCCTGCGCCTGGTAGTTCATGCTCGCGTCGTAGATGTACGACTGCGGCCCACCCGGCTGGGTGAAGTCACGCGTGAATCCACCCTCGACGACCTGTCCGTCGTTGACGGCCGCGACCATCGCGTTCTTCAGACGGATGTTCGCGAAGGTGCCGCGGATCATGACCTCGTGGTTGCCGCGACGCGAGCCGAAGGAGTTGAAGTCCTTGCGGTCGACGCCGTGCTCGGTGAGGTACTGGGCCGCGGGCGTACCGGGCTTGATGTTTCCGGCCGGCGAGATGTGGTCGGTGGTGACCGAATCGCCGAGCGTCGCCATGACGCGAGCGCCCTCGATGTCCTTCACCGGGGTGAGCTCCATCGTCATGCCGTCGAAGTACGGAGCCTTGCGGACGTAGGTCGAGTTCTCGTCCCACTGGAAGATCGCGTCATCCGGGGTGGGCAGGCTGCGCCAGCGCTCGTCGCCGTCGAAGACCGTCGCGTACTGCTTGATGAACTGGTCTCGCGAGATGGACGAGTCGACGATCTCCTGCACCTCGTCGGGCGTCGGCCAGATGTCCTTCAGGAAGACGTCTTCGCCGTCGGTGCCCTTCCCGAGCGCGTCGTTCTCGAAGTCGAAGTGCATCGAGCCGGCGAGAGCGTACGCGATCACCAGCGGCGGGCTGGCGAGGTAGTTCATCTTCACGTCGGGGCTGATGCGTCCCTCGAAGTTGCGGTTACCGGAGAGGACCGCCGTGACGGCGAGGTCGTGCGAGTTGATCGCCTCCGACACCTCTTCGATCAGCGGACCCGAGTTGCCGATGCAGATCGTGCAGCCGTAGCCGACGGTGTAGAAGCCGAGGCCCTCGAGGTCCTTGTCGAGACCGGACTTCTCGTAGTAGTCGGTGACCACCTTCGAGCCCGGGCCGAGCGTGGTCTTCACCCAGGGCTTCTGCTTCAGGCCCTTCTCGAGCGCCTTGCGTGCGACGAGGCCGGCGGCGATCATCACCGACGGGTTCGACGTGTTGGTGCAGGAGGTGATGGCCGCGAGAGTGACCGCGCCGTTGTCGAGGATGTACTTCTCCCCCGACGGCGTGGTGACCGGCACGGGCTTCGAGGCATTGGCGGGAGCACCGCTGTTGATGTGCACAGGACGCGTGGACGGCTCCTCGTCGCCGGGTGCCTGACCGGGGTCGGACGCCGGGAACGAATGCTTCGACTCGAGGTCGACGATCGAGTCCGAGGTGGACGGCGACGCGTAGCTCAGGATGTCCTGCTCGAACTGCGACTTCGCCTCGGAGAGGAGGATGCGGTCCTGCGGGCGCTTCGGACCCGCGATCGACGGGACGACCGTGCCGAGGTCGAGCTCGAGGTACTCGCTGAAAGTCGGCTCGTGCGCGGCATCGTGCCAGAGCTTCTGCTCCTTGGCGTAGGCCTCGACCAGCGCGACGGCCTCCTCGCTGCGGCCGGTGAGGCGCAGGTAGTCGAGCGTCACGTCGTCGATCGGGAAGATCGCGGCGGTGGAGCCGAACTCCGGAGACATGTTGCCGATGGTGGCGCGGTTGGCGAGCGGAACGGAAGCGACGCCTTCGCCGTAGAACTCGACGAACTTGCCGACCACGCCGTGCTTGCGCAGCATGTCGGTGATCGTGAGCACGACGTCGGTCGCGGTCACGCCGGCGGGGATCTCGCCGGACAGCTTGAAGCCGACGACGCGCGGGATGAGCATCGACACGGGCTGACCGAGCATCGCGGCCTCGGCCTCGATACCGCCGACGCCCCAGCCGAGCACGCCGAGGCCGTTGACCATGGTGGTGTGCGAGTCGGTGCCGACGCAGGTGTCGGGGTAGGCGCGGAGCACGCCGTTGACGTCGCGGTCGTAGATGACCTTGGCGAGGTGCTCGATGTTCACCTGATGGACGATGCCGGTTCCCGGCGGGACGACCTTGAAGTCGCTGAACGCCGTCTGACCCCAGCGCAGGAACTGGTACCGCTCCCCGTTGCGCTCGTACTCGATCTCGACGTTGCGCTCGAGGGCGTTCTCCGAGCCGAACAGGTCGGCGATGACGGAGTGGTCGATGACCATCTCGGCGGGCGAGAGCGGGTTGATCTTGTTCGCGTCGCCACCGAGTGCTGTGACGGCCTCACGCATGGTGGCGAGGTCGACGATGCAGGGGACGCCGGTGAAGTCCTGCATGACCACGCGCGCCGGCGTGAACTGGATCTCGGTGCTGGGCTCTGCCGCGGCATCCCACGATCCCAGCGCCTCGATCTGCGCCTTCGTCACGTTCGCGCCATCCTCGGTGCGAAGCAGGTTCTCCAGGAGGACCTTGAGACTGAAGGGGAGCTTCTCGAAACCGGGCACCGTGTCGATGCGGAAGATCTCATAGTCGGTGCTGCCGACTGTCAGGGTGCTCTTGGCACCGAAGCTGTTCACCGTGGACACGAATCCGTCTCCTTCTATTCGGATGGGAGCGACAGGCGCCTCCATCTTGCTCGCCAGCGAGCCCCTGCGGCTAGCAAGGCGGACCTAACCAGTCTGCTCCGCGCAGCCCGCGGGCGAAAGCCTGCGATTTATCTTGATATCAAGATAAATCTATCACGCCTCGGAGGCATCCTCGCGCGCCGGGTCTCGCGGGTGGAGAGCGCGGACGACCAGCCACGTCACCGCGATGAGGGGAGCGAACAGCGGCAACCCCATGACGAGCTTGAGGGTGCCGAGGGCGGTGACGTCTCCCGCGAGATAGAGCGGCAGCTGCACGGCGAGCCGCGCGAAGAACAGCGCAGCCCATGCGATCCCGAGCCAGAAGTAGGCACGGCGCTTGCGGCGATCACTGCGCCACGTGGTGCCCTCCCCCATCAGGAATCCGACCGCGAGGCCGATCAGCGACCATCCGATCAGGGCCGACACCAGGATCACCGACCCGTACACCGCGTTCGTGATGAGTCCGGGAACGAAGTTGTCCGCCCCTCGACCGGTCCACAGTGCGAGGGCGGCGGCAGCCACCGCAGCGATGAGACCGCCGAGCGCGGCCGACGGCGGTGACTTCTGCAGGAGTCGTACGACCGTGAAGACCGCCGCGAGCCCGACCGAGACGCCGAGCGACAGGATCAGCGGTTCGGGGCGGATCGTGAAGATGATGACGAATGCGAGGCTGGGCAGCACCGACTCGAGGATGCCGCGCCACCCACCCATCGCGGACCACACGACCTTGTGCGTGCTCGAACTCTCCGCCGGGTCGAGGCCGGCCCGGCGAGCGGCACCGCCGAGCGCCTCACCGAGGATCTCGGAGGTGCGCTTCTCTCGCTCGGGGTCCTGGTCCGGGGTGCTCACGCGGATCCCGGTGTCGCCGGCATCTTGAGCGGGATAAGGTCACGAGGGGGCATCGGCGAGCCGCCGCGGACCACGACGATCGATCGGAAGAGATCCTCGACCTTCGCACCCGCCTCCGGATCCGACGCGCCTGCTCCCCCGATGACGCCGCGGAGGAACCATCGCGGACCATCGATGCCGATGAAGCGCGCGAGACGCAGCCCGGACCCCTCGCTCGCGGTGGCGGGAACCTCGGCGAGGAGTTCCTTGCCGAGCGGACCCTCGCGCTCTTCGACGCGACCGCCCTGCGCCTTGACCTGGTCGCGCAGCTGCACACGGGTCTCATCCCACAGACCGCCCGATCGCGGTGCGGCGAACGGCTGCACCTGCAGCGAGGAGTCCGCGTAGTCGAGCCCCACGGCGACGATGCGCTTGGTCTGCTCCTCGACCTCGAGCCGAAGGTTCAGGCCCTCCCTGGGGAGGATCTTGATCCCACCCAGGTCGATGTAGGGACGAACCGGATTCGCCTCGGAATCGTCGAAGGGACCCTCGGTGGCGCGGTTCTCGGGCGCCGACTTCGGGGAAGTCTCGTTGTTGTCAGTCATTGGCCTGCCCTGCTTCGTTCTGCGTGTGCCCCGCCTGGTAGCCGGTGGAGCCGAATCCGCCGGCGCCGCGGACGCTCTCCGGCAGCTCATCGACCGGAAGGAACGTGGCGCGAGTCACCGGCATGATGATCAGCTGTGCGATGCGATCGCCGACCGCCACATCGTACGCGCTGTGGATATCGGTGTTGATCAGACTCACCTTGATCTCGCCCCGATATCCGGCGTCGACCGTCCCGGGCGAGTTCACGATCGAGATCCCGTGCTTAGCTGCGAGACCACTGCGCGGAACCACGAACGCGGCGTAACCGTCGGGGAGGGCGATACGGACGCCCGTGCCGACGAGGGCGCGCTCGCCCGGACCGAGATGCACGGCCTCGGCCGCCACCAGATCAGCGCCAGCATCACCCGGATGCGCGTATCCGGGCACCGCCGCGGCGATAATGGGGATATCAACGGAATCGGTCACCCCATGAGGCTAATGCAGAACACCGGCACAGACACACGCCCGCGCTATCGCGAACGACTCGCTCCCAGCCTGTGGCTGCTGGTCACCGTCGCGGTGGCGGGGCCGATGGTGTCGCTCGTCTTCGTCCCGATCGGATCGACGGTCGCGCTCGTCGTCGGAGCGGCCGTCTCCGCGCTCCTGGTGCTGACGTTCGTCGCCGCGACACCGGTCGTGTCCGTCGAGGGCGCCATCCTGCGCGCCGGCCGCGCACATATCGATGTCGGGCACCTCGGCGATCCCGTGGCGCTGACCGGAGCGGATGCGCGTCACGCACGCGGGCCCGGACTCCCGGCGCGCGGTTGGCATCTCATCCGCGGTGGGATCGACGGCATCGTCGTCGTGCCGAATCTCGATGTCGACGACCCGGTCGACGCCTGGACCATCTCCACGCGGACTCCGGACCGCCTGGCCGCAGCGATCCGCGCGGCGCAGACCGGCGCCTGACCGGAGACGACAGCGCGCCCCGGACCACGATGGTCGGGGGCGCGTGAGACGTCGCTCGAAGGGCTGCTACGCAGCGCACTCCTTGCAGATGGGCCCGGATGCGCCCTCGTGGTCGAGCTGCGAGCGGTGCTTCACGAGGAAGCAGCTCATGCATGTGAACTCGTCCTGCTGCGCGGGCAGCACGACGACGTCGAGCTCGAGGTCGGAAAGGTCGGCACCCGGAAGGTCGAAGCTCGACGGGTTGTCGGAGTCTTCGTCCCCGCTTGAGCCGGAGAGCTTGTCCGGCACACGCTCCTTCAGGGCTTCGATCGACTCGGAGTCGTCTTCGCTCTTTCGGGGGGCGTCGTAATCGGTTGCCATGCGGTAGATCTCCACTTTCATGGTGCGAGTGGGTGGTGCGCCGTCGGGTATTCGGCGGCCATAGTTTGCACGACCCGAGGTCATAACGCAAATGCTCGTCCGTGCGACAGAGGAAACTCACGGCACGCCCACGCTATTCCCGGTCGCGAGCCCCCTCGCGTGACACCATGAACGGACACCCATCAGAGGGGCATTCGCATGGAAAACGTCACCATCGTCGGCACAGAAGCAGGAGTCCTCGTACTCGCGACCGAGTCGGGCGAGCGGTTCGCGCTGCCCATCGACGACATGCTGCAGCGCGAGATCCGTCGCGCCACCCGACAGGCCGAGCCGACCGCTCAGAAACTTGCGGCGAGCCCTCGTGACATCCAGGCCCAGATCCGCGCCGGGCTGACAGCTCCCGAAGTCGCCGAGCTGCTCGGGATCAGCGTGGAGGACGTCGCCCGGTTCGAAGGTCCGGTCCTCGCCGAGCGAGAGCACATCATCGGCCAGGCTCTCGCTGTGCCGGTGTTGATCGGCAGCGAGGTCGAGCCCGACGCGCAACCCACCTTCGGCGTCGCCGTCCGCGCCAAGCTGGCCGAGATCGAGGCGACTGCAGAGCGCTGGGCCAGTTGGAAAGAGGACTCCGGCTGGACCATCAAGCTCGAGTTCACGGCCAACGATGTCGAACACGACGCGCGCTGGAGCTTCGATCCTCGCCGCAGTGCACTGTCACCCCTGAACGCCGACGCGACCCAGCTCTCACGGCAGGGATCCCTGCCGGAAGGACTCATCCCGCGACTGCGTGCGGTCGACGCCGAACGTACGACATCGCCCTACAAGGATGAGAGCCGCTTCGATTCGGGGGCGTTCGGTCCGCGTCTCCTGCCGACTCCGGAGGCGGAGTTCGAAGATCCCTCCCTCCCGGAGCGCTCCGATCTCGCGGCGCAGGACGCTGCGATCAAGCGTGCGCCCTCGACACCGAGCACGAACCCCGAGACGGCCGACCTGCTCGAAGCACTGCGACGCCGTCGCGGACAGCGCGAGACAGCTCCTCTGCTCGACGACGCGGAAGACGCAGAGCGCTCCGACCCGATCTCCCTCTTCGACGCGCTGGATCAGCCGGAAGAGGAGCCGGAGGCCTCGCAGCCCGCATCGTCGCAGCCCACACCCACGGATTCCGGCGAGTCCGGTGGGCGTCGTCGCCGTCGAAACGCGATGCCCTCGTGGGATGAGATCGTCTTCGGCGCTCGCACGGACGAATGACGCCACATCGCGTCGCCGCGCCGACGACGATCAGCGGGCGAAAGCCCCGAGTCTGATCAGCGGAACCTGACGCTCCTCGGGCGTGAGAGCGCCGTGTTGACCGATCATCGCCCGCCCGCGTTGGTCCGCGGCCGTACCGTCGTACACGGCCCAGGTTCCGCGCGCGATCACCAGCACGTCACCGATCCGTGACGCTGCGGCATCGGTGACCGTCGGGCCGAAGAGGCGCGCATCCACCGCGTCGCCGCGGGTGAGGACATCGGCCGACCCCTGGAGGTCGGAACGCCAGCGCGTCATCACCTCAGCGACATCGACCTCAGGCTCGAGGTAGGCGTGCAGCATCCGGGGTTCGCCCCCCAGATGACGGATCCCCGTGAGATGCGCCTCCTCCAGGACGATCTGACGTCTCTGCGGCACGTCGACCATCCCGTGGTCGGACGTGACGAGAACGCCGACCCCTGGAGGCACCCGTGCGGAGAGCGCCGCATCGACGTCCTCGAGCGCCGCGACCCACTCGCGCGAAGCGATCCCATGCTTGTGGCCGGCTTTGTCGACCTCGGGGAGGTAGCAGTAGACGAGCGCCCCCGGATGGGTCTGAGCGAGTGCGTAGGCGGCTTCGATCCGGGATGCCGCGGTGTCCGCCGCGACGAACTCCGCGCCACGAAGAGTCGCCTTCGTGAAACCGCTGTGCGCATAGGCGGCCAGACCGACGGCGAAGCTCTCGTGACCGCGGCGTCCGGCGCGCTCGAAGATCGTGGGCACTGCCTGCCAGACGAGCGGATCGATCCCGTCGCTCTCCCAGCCGCTGAGCTGGTTGACGAGCACGTCGCGACTCGGGTCGAGCACGCGGTACCCCACGAGGCCATGCGCGCCCGGCCACACTCCGGTGACGATGCTGGTGAGGGCCGCGGCCGTCGTCGAGGGGAACACCGACTGGGCGACGTCCTTCTTCGCCATGCCCGCCGTCAGCGCCCGCGCGTGTCCGGCGTGTCCCCGAAGGCTGATCGCGCCGAGCCCATCGATGACGACGAGGACGACCGATTCCGCAGGGGGCAGCACCTCGGACTCGCCGCGCAGGGCGGCGAACAGGTCCGCCGCCACCCCGACGACGCTCCGGGCGCTCGAAGAGTCGGACGGTAGCATGAAGGACATCCGAGCCAGTCTGACACAGGCTCCCGTACGCCCTCAGGAAGTCCATGCCGAAAACCCCGCCGCCCGAGCCCGTCGAGGAGCGCATCCAGGACATCGACCTCTCCACGGAGATGCAGGGTTCGTTCCTCGAATACGCGTATTCGGTGATCTACTCGCGCGCCCTGCCCGACGCCCGCGATGGCCTCAAGCCCGTCCAGCGCCGCATCCTCTACCAGATGGCCGAGATGGGCCTGCGCCCGGATCGCGGCCATGTGAAGAGCGCTCGCGTCGTCGGTGAGGTGATGGGGAAGCTCCACCCCCACGGCGACTCCGCGATCTACGACGCGCTCGTGCGCCTCGCCCAGGAGTGGGCGTTGCGCGTCCCGCTCGTCGACGGCCACGGCAACTTCGGCTCCCTGGATGACGGTCCGGCCGCCGCGCGGTACACCGAAGCCCGACTGGCCGCCGCCGCACTCGCCCTCACCGAGAACCTCGATGAGGATGTCGTCGACTTCATCCCGAACTACGACGGACAGTTCCAGCAGCCGGCCGTACTGCCGGCCGCGTTCCCGAACCTCCTCGTCAACGGTGCCAGCGGCATCGCGGTCGGCATGGCCACGAACATGGCCCCGCACAACCTCATCGAGGTCGTGGCGGCGGCGACCCACCTGCTGGAGAATCCGGACGCCACGACCGAAGAGCTCATGGAGTTCGTACCCGGGCCGGACTTCCCCTCCGGGGGCATCCTGATGGGTCTGGACGGCGTCAAGGACGCGTACACGAACGGACGTGGCGCCCTCAAGGTCCGGGGCAAGACGTCCATCGAACCTCTGGGCCCGCGGCGCACCGGCATCATCGTCTCGGAACTGCCGTACATGGTCGGGCCCGAGCGTCTGATCGAGAAGATCCGCGATGCCGTACAGGCGAAGAAGCTGCAGGGCATCAGTGATGTCACCGACCTCACCGACCGCAACCATGGACTGCGCGTCGCGATCGGCGTGAAGACGGGCTTCGACCCGAACGCCGTCCTCGAGCAGCTGTACCGCCTGACGCCGCTCGAAGACTCCTTCAGCATCAACAACGTCGCGCTCGTCGAGGGCCAGCCGCGCACGCTCGGTCTCAAGGAGATGCTGAGCGTCTACGTCGGGCATCGCCTGGAGGTGATCACCCGGCGCAGCCGCTACCGTCTCGCGCGCCGTGAGGAGCGCCTGCACCTCGTCGAGGGATTGCTCATCGCGATCCTCGACATCGACGAGGTCATCCAGGTCATCCGCTCCTCCGACGACTCCGAGCAGGCCCGCACCCGGCTGCGTTCGGTGTTCGATCTGAGTGAGCTCCAGGCCGAGTACATCCTCGAGCTGCGGCTGCGTCGCCTGACGAAGTTCTCGCGGATCGAGCTCGAGAGCGAGCGTGACGCGTTGCTGGCCGAGATCGCCTCGCTCCGTGAACTCCTCGGGAGCCCCGTGTTGCTCCGCGCGGCGGTCGCGAGAGAGCTGGATGCCGCTGCCGACGCCTACGGCACACCTCGCCGGACGCTCCTGATGAACGCGGCTCCCCCGAAGCCCCGGGCGACCAAGGGCGCGGTCGACCTGCAGATCGCCGATGCCCCCACGGTGCTCGTCCTCTCGACCACCGGCAGAGCCGTGCGCGTCGATCTCGGAGAGGGCCAGGAGCTCACGGTTCCGGCGCGTCGGAGCAAGCACGATGCGATCCTCGCGACGGTCGAGACCACGGTACGCGCCGAGATCGGAGCGCTGACGAGTCTCGGCCGAGTCGTACGGTTCTCCCCCGTCGACCTTCCCTCCGTCCCCTCCTCCTCGGTGCAGTTGGCGGCCGGTACGCCGTTGCGCGACTACCTGGGCATCACGACCAAGAACGAGCGTGTCCTCGGCTTCGTGCGCTTCGACAGCGACATCCCGATCGCTCTCGGCACCGCCCAGGGCACGGTGAAGCGCGTCGTTCCGTCCTCGCTCCCCGCGCGCCCCGATCTCGAGGTCATCGGCCTGAAGGCCGGTGACACGGTCATCGGCGCGGCGGAGGCAGCGGATGACTCCGAGATGGTGTTCGTGACGACCGACGCGCGGCTGCTCCATTTCCCGTCGTCATCGGTACGTCCCCAAGGTGCCCCCGCCGGAGGCATGGCCGGGGTCAAGCTCGGCCCCGGGACCTCCGTCCTCTTCTTCGGCGTGGTCGATCCGACAAGCGATGCCGTGGTCGCCACGGTGTCCGGCGGCGAGAGCATCCTGCCGGGAACGGATCCGGGTCGCGCGAAGGTGTCGTCGTTCGCTGAGTACCCCGCCAAGGGGCGCGCGACGGGTGGCGTGCGCGCGCACGCCTTCTTGAAGGGCGAGGATCGACTCACGGTCGCGTGGGTGGGCCCCGGTCCGGCGCAGGCCGTGGACCCGACCGGTGCGGTGCGCAAGCTCCCCGAGGCCGGTGCCCGTCGCGACGCCTCCGGCCAGCCCATCGACGGCGTGATCGGGACCATCGGCCGCACGATCGTGTGACGTCGTGTCCGGGAGGCCTCCGTCACCGGCGGCCTCCCGGACGCCCCGCGATCAGTTCAGGTCAGGCGTCGATCGACTCGCGCGACAGCCGGTCGGAGGACTCGATGATGAACTCGCGCCGCGGGGCGACCTCGTTGCCCATCAGCAGCTCGAACATACGGCCTGCCGCCTCCGCATCCTCCATGCGCACCCGACGCAGCAGACGCCCGGAGCGGTCCATGGTCGTGTTGGCCAGCTGCTCGGCATCCATCTCTCCGAGTCCCTTGTAGCGCTGGATCGGCTCGTGCCAGCGCTTGCCGGCCTTGCGGAGCTTGGTGAGCAGGGCCTGCATCTCCTGCTCGCTGTAGGTGTAGATCGTCTCGTTGGGCTTCGAGCCCGGGTTCATCACGATCACCCGATGCAGCGGGGGGACGGCAGCGAAGACACGGCCGTCCTCGATCAGCGGCCGCATGTAGCGGAAGAACAGGGTGAGCAACAGTGTGCGGATGTGGGCGCCGTCCACGTCGGCGTCGCTCATCAGGATGATCTTCCCGTAGCGTGCCGCGCTGAGATCGAACGTCCGGCCCGAGCCGGCGCCGATCACCTGGATGATCGATGCGCACTCCGCGTTGGAGAGCATGTCCCCCACGGAAGCCTTCTGCACGTTGAGGATCTTGCCGCGGATCGGGAGGAGCGCTTGGAACTCGCTGTTGCGTGCGTTCTTGGCCGTGCCGAGAGCCGAGTCACCCTCGACGATGAACAGCTCGCTGCGATCGACCTCGTTGGTGCGGCAGTCGACCAGCTTCGTCGGGAGCGTCGAGGACTCGAGCGCATTCTTGCGTCGCTGCGTCTCCTTGTGGGCGCGCGCCGAGACACGGGCCTTCATCTCCGAGACGATCTTGTCCAGGAGCTGTGATGCCTGGTTCTTGTCGTCGCGCTTGGTCGACGTGAAGCGCTGGGCGAGATCCTTGCGGATCACCTGCGCGACGATCTGTCGAACGGCCGGCGTCCCGAGGACCTCTTTGGTCTGACCCTCGAACTGCGGCTCCGGAACGTTGACCGTGAGCACCGCGGTGAGTCCGGCCAGCACATCGTCCTTCTCGAGCTTGTCGTTGCCGACCTTGAGGCGGCGGGCGTTCTGCTCGACCTGGGTCCGGAGGACCTTGAGGAGTTCCTGTTCGAAGCCCTGCTGGTGGGTTCCGCCCTTGGGCGTCGCGATGATGTTGACGAACGAGCGGACCCGGGTGTCGTAGCCGGTTCCCCAGCGCAGCGCGATGTCGACCGCGCAGACACGCTCGACCTCGGTGGCGATCATGTGACCGTCCGCTTGAAGCACCGGGACGGTCTCCTTGAACGTGCCTTCTCCCTGGATGCGCCAGGTGTCGGTCACCGGAGGGTCGATCGCCAGGTAGTCGACGAACTCGGAGATACCGCCCTCATAGAGGTACGAGGTCTCCACGGGCTCGGGGGCCGCGACAGGCCCGGCGCCCTCCTCCTCGGTGACGTTCGAGAGCTCGGGGACGGCGACGGCGCGCTCATCCTTCACCACGATCTCGAGACCGGGAACGAGGAAGGCGGTCTGCCGCGCACGGGTCTCGAGCTCAGCGAGTTGGAACGCCGCGTCCTTCGTGAAGATCTGACGATCCGCCCAGTAACGGACACGCGTGCCGGTGACACCTCGTGGCGCCTTGCCGACTACCCGCAGCTCGCTCTTCTCCTCGAAGGGAGTGAACGGCGCGTCAGGACGCTTCTCGCCGGAGTCCGTGAAGATGCCCGGTTCGCCGCGGTGGAAGGACATCGCATAGGTCTTGCCCCCGCGGTCGACCTCGACGTCGAGCCGCTCGGAGAGCGCATTCACCACCGAGGCACCGACGCCATGCAGACCACCGGACGCAGCGTACGAGCCACCTCCGAACTTCCCACCCGCGTGCAGCTTCGTGTAGACGACCTCGACACCGCTCAGACCGGTCCGGGGTTCGACGTCGACGGGGATTCCGCGCCCGCGGTCGTGCACCTCCACACTGCCGTCGCTGTGCAGGATGATGTCGATCTTCGAGCCGTTGCCCGCCACCGCTTCGTCGACGGAGTTGTCGATGATCTCCCAGAGGCAGTGCATGAGACCCGGGGAGCCGTTCGACCCGATGTACATACCCGGGCGTTTGCGGACAGCCTCGAGCCCCTCAAGCACCTGGAGATGGTGGGCAGAATACTCGGCATTCACAATCTCCGAGTCTATTCTCGCCACCTCCGCTCGGGCTGCCGACACTCCCCACGCGGAGCGAGTCCGAGGCGCACGCGTACGCGCTGAGCGAAACACGCCGCAAACCGGGCATGCACACAGGTACAGCGTGGTTGTATTGACCAAATCACGAAGCGAAGCCGACACCCGAGGAGGCACCGAGATGAACGCAACGACCGAACGTGACACCTCCACCGTCGAGTTCCGCCTGACCGCCATGGATCGTTGTGATTCCTGCGGTGCGCAGGCGTACATCGCCGCCGAGGTGAACGGCTCCGAGCTCCTGTTCTGCGCTCACCACGGCCGCAAGTACGAAGAGAAGCTCCGCAGCGTCGCCACCAGCTGGCACGACGAGACCGCGCGTCTCATCGAAGCCGTCTGATCGCCCTCGACGGGCCAGCGGTCAGTCGATCACGACCCTGCGCACTCGCGCGGTGAGCCGGGTGAGGATCTCTTCGCCGACCGTGTCGATCCGCTCGGCGAGCGTGGTCGCGGAAGACTCCCCGGATTCGCCCGCGCCGAACAGCGTCACTTCGTCGCCGACCCGGGCTCCCGGCCAGCGGTCGACGATCGACGTCGTCTGACCCACGGCGGTGAGCACTCGGGCTCCACCGGGAGTCCCCACGCTCGCTCCGCCCAAGGTCGACGGGAGACCGTCGAAGCTGCCGATCGCGATCACGGCATCATCACCGTCGACCTCGACGACCGTCGCGACGAGGCTTGCTGCAGGTCGCACACCCTCGAGGTCCGGGCCGTCCGCGGATCGGATGCCGTAGCAGAACGCTCCGATGCGCGAGACCGAGCCACGCAGCTCCGGTCGCCACCAGGATGCCGCCGACGCGGTCAGGTGCAATGCGCGCGGAACCGGACCCGACTCCCCCACCACTCGCACGGCGTCCAGGAACACTGCCTGCGCCTCGTCGTCCTCCGCATCGCTCGCCTCAGCGATGTGGCTCCAGACCCCCTCCAATTCGAGGAGTCCTGCGGCCTCCGCGGCCCTGGCCTCGGAGACGACGTCGGCCCAGTCCTCTGGGAGTATGCCGTTGCGGTGCAGGCCCGTGTCGATCTTGAGGTGCACGCGCGCCCGTGCGCCCAGCGCCTCCGCGCGGGCGATGATCCGTCGCAGATACTCGGCGGTGCCGACTCCGAGATCGATGCGGTGCAGCAGAGCGTCATCGACCTCCGCGTCCGTCGAGGTAGCCCAGGCGAAGATGCGCGCGTCTCCTCCGACGACGCGCCGAACCTCTGAGCCGCCCGCGATGTCGTAGCTCCCGAACCAGTCGACGCCCGCCTTCGACGCGGCCTCGACCGCCCACGCGAGCCCGTGGCCGTAGGCATCGTCCTTGAGCACGAGCATGAGGGTCGACGGTGCGATCCGCGCCTGAACGGCTTCGACGTTCGCGCGGAAGACGTCACTGCGGATCCGCAGCTGCGGGCGGGTCATGCCTCCCACCCCCGCACAGCGTGCGCGCCCGCGACCGTGACGAGTTCCGCCGCCGTCAGCCCGGTGATCGCGCTCCATCGGGCGACTCCGGCCCTGGCCGCGCCCCACCCACCGAAATAGGTGACCTCCGATCCGGGCGCGATGTCGCTCTCCGGGCCTTCCAGGTCCACGACGCAGACATCCATCGCGACCCGTCCGATGATGGGTCGCGCCGTCCCGGCGACGTCGACGTGTGCGTGATTCCCGAGAGCACGGACGATCCCTTGCGCATAACCGCCCGTCACCAACGCCACGGTGGTCTCCGCGGGCGCACGGTAGGTGTATCCGTACGACACCGCATCCCCGGCGCGCAAACGTTTGGTGGACATCACTCGGCCGCTGAGGCGCATCACCGGCTGCGTCGAGAGGACTCCGTGCTCGTCCGGCAGCCCGTAGAGCAGAGTCGGGTCGATATCCGCCTCATCCGAGGTCACCCCGACGATTCCCTCCAACCGCAGCGCCTCGATCTCACCGACGGAATCGACCAGCACCCGTTCGGCGCCGGCTGCGGTCACCGCCTGCGCGACGGCGAGGATTCCGTGGCCCCAGGCATCGCGTCGCAGATCCGCGATACGTCCTCCTGCGCGCACTGCCGCCGACGCGCCTGCCGCCAGCGCCGAGCGGGAGATCATCGCGAAAGGCAGGGCGCTGGAAGTCGTCTCACACACGTCCTCCACCCTAGCTTCCGCCTCCCAGGTGGACCTCCGAGTCCCCCGTAGACTGGTGGGGACCCCGACCCTGGAGCCATATGTCTCGTCTTTCCCTCGCGCCCCGCATCCGCTACCTGCTGGGACGTGCTCGCCGCATCGACGTCGGATCGGTGGTGGAACGGGCCAAGGAGGCATCGGAACAGCACCACAAGGCCGTCCCTGCCATCGTCGTCGACATGCTCTGGTCCGCGGCCCGGCACAACGTCGGGTTCCAGGACTACATCGACTACGACTTCGCCATGCTCACCAAGGCGGAGCGCGAGACCTACATGACCCACCCCGTGTCGAACCAGCTCTCGCAGCGATTCGACCACCCTGACTACCGCTGGATCTTCCAGGACAAGGTCGAGTTCGACAAGCAGTTCTCCCCCTTCCTGAAACGCGAGTGGATGACGGTCGAGGAAGGCAACGCCGCTGCGGTGCGCGAGCTGACCGAGCGCCTCGGCACGATCGTCACGAAGGAGCCGGTCGGGCAGGCGGGAACCGGTGTGCATCGCTATCACGCCGCGGACATCGACGACTGGGACGAGTTCCATCGCGGACTGCTGGACCGCGGCGAGCTCCTCATCGAAGAGGTGATCCGGCAGCACGACGCCCTGGCCGCCGTCTGCCCCGGCACCGTGAACACGACGCGCATCACCGCCTTCTTCGACGGTGAGAAAGCGCACATCCTCGCGATCGCGCAGAAGTTCGGCCGTGGCGCTGTCAGCGACCAGATGACCTTCGGCGGCTTCTACACGATGCTCGACCAGAACGGGCACGCGATCGGCGCCGGGTACGACTCCCACGGACATGTGCACGAGACGCATCCGGATTCCGGCTTCCGCATCGCCGACTTCCAGCTGCCGTACATGGAGGAGGTTCGCGCCTTCATCGACGACGTCGCGCGCGTCGTGCCGCAGGTGCAGTACGTGGGCTGGGACATCGTGGTCTCCCCCGACGGCCCCGTTCTCGTCGAGGGCAACTGGGGAGCCGGAGTGTACGAGAACAAGCCCAGCGTGACCGGCATCCGCACCGGCCACAAGCCGCGCTACCGCGAGGTCATCGGCTTCTGAGGAAACGGAGAAGGCCCCGGATGCTCTGCGCATCCGGGGCCTTCTCCGTAGATCTGAGCGGATCAGACCGCGCGGACGATCCCGAGCGGCGTGGACTCCAGTCCCTGACCGAGCGGGTTGTCACCGAGGATCTTCACGAGCCGGTGCTCACCGTTCTTGTCGAGCGTCGAGCCGAGGATGTTGCCACCCAGGTCATTGATGTCGACGACGGCGACCTCTGCCTGGCCACCGATCAACGCCTTCAGCCGAGCGGCGACGCCATCCGGGTCCTTGGGTCCGAGCACGACCGCCTCGTTGTAGGGCGGGATCGTGTGCTTGGTGGGACCGTCGATGGCACGCGCCTTGTCACCCGCGATGCGGTAGAAGTCACCACGGCGACCGAACGCTTTGGTGACGGCGGCCACGGCGGACGCGAACAGGATTCGGGGCGTGCCGCATTCGCGGAGCGCCATCTCCATCGTCTCGGGCATGCCGAGTCCGATCCCGTACGGCGTGCGCGTGACGTACTTCGAGAGGAACAGCGCGAGCTTGCGCGGCTTGATCTCGTCGAGACGGTACGACCGCCCCTGGGTGATCGCCACGATCTTCTCGGTCACGAACAGCAGGTCGCCCGGCTGCACCGCATCCTTCGCATACTCCGTGATGATCGCGTCGAGGTCGTCCTCAGGCATGACCACGCGGGTGCGCAGCGGGATGCGCGCGTAGCTCGTGCCGTCGACGCTCGTCTCGAGTGCCTTGCCGTCGTTCGCCTGGCTCATTCGAGGTAGTCCCGCAGCGACTGCGAGCGGCTCGGGTGCCGGAGCTTCGCCATGGTCTTCGACTCGATCTGACGGATGCGCTCGCGCGTCACCCCGAACGTGTCGCCGATCTGGTCGAGGGTCTTCGGCTGACCGTCGCCCAGGCCGAAGCGCATGCGGATCACACCGGCTTCGCGCTCGGACAGCGAGTCCAGGAGCTGCTCGAGCTGGCGCTGCAGCATGGTGAAGCCCACGGCATCCGCCGGCACGACGGCCTCGGTGTCTTCGATGAGATCACCGAACTCGCTGTCGCCGTCCTCACCGAGCGGCGTGTGCAGCGAGATCGGCTCGCGGCCGTACTTCTGGACCTCGACGACCTTCTCCGGCGTCATGTCGAGCTCACGGCTGAGCTCTTCCGGGGTGGGCTCGCGTCCCAGGTCCTGGAGCATCTGACGCTGCACGCGGGCGAGCTTGTTGATGACCTCGACCATGTGCACCGGGATACGGATCGTGCGGGCCTGGTCGGCCATCGCGCGCGTGATCGCCTGACGGATCCACCAGGTGGCGTACGTCGAGAACTTGAAGCCCTTGGTGTAGTCGAACTTCTCGACCGCGCGGATGAGACCGAGGTTGCCCTCCTGGATCAGGTCCAGGAACTGCATGCCGCGGCCCGTGTAGCGCTTCGCGAGCGAGACGACGAGTCGGAGGTTCGCTCCGAGCAGGTGACTCTTCGCGCGCTGACCGTCGCGGGCGACCCACTGCAGGTCGAGACCGAGCTGACTCGTCTTCTCGGCCGGCGTCATCGCTGACAGCTTCTCCTCGGCGAAGAGACCGGCTTCGATGCGCATCGCGAGCTCGACCTCTTCGGCGGCGTTCAGCAGAGCGACCTTACCGATCTGCTTCAGGTAGTCCTTGACCGGGTCAGCCGTGGCGCCGGTGATCTGCGTCGAGTAGACCGGCACGTCTTCGTCGTCGTTGGACGAGATGACGATCGCGCCGGTCGGCAGCGGCTCGGTGAACTTCGGCTTGGAATCCTCGTCCTCTTCGTCGGCGTCCTCCGCCGCGACGACAGGGGCCTCGTCTTCTTCGACGACGTCGTCGGACTTCTTCTTCTTGACCGGGGCGCGCTTGGCAGCAGCGCGCTTGGCAGCGCTCAAGGGCGCGGGCTTCTCAGACGCTTCGGCCTCGACCTGGGCGTCGACGGCGGTCTCAGCGGCAGCCTTCTTCGTCCGGGTGTTCTTCGTCGTGGCAGGAGTCACGTTTCGCCTTTCACGGGGCGAATCTCTCACCCCGGGACATTTCGGACACTAGTAAGACCCTTGTCAAGTCCAGCGCTCGAAAACGCCGATTGACAACGGGTCAGAGTCCTAGTATCGCACACGTGTGGCGATGCAGGCGCATTCCGACCAAGTTCTCCCCGAACGGACTCAGGCGCGGCCGGGCTTGTCCTCGTCGCCGGAGGGACGGGAGGCGAGGTAGCGCTCCAGTTCCGCAGCCAGTTCGTCGGCGCTGGGAAGATCACGCTCGCTGAACCCGCCCTCGTCGTACGAGTCGTCGTCGGGGTTCCGACCCGCCATGTACGCGTCGTATCGGCGCTCGAGGTTGTGGACCATCTGCTGGAGCTCATCGTTCCCGGCGACCTGTTCGTCGACACGGGCCACGTAGTCTTCGCGACGCTCCTGCACCTCGTCCAGCATCAGCACGAGCCCCGTCGAGGCCATCAGACGCTCGGCGGCGGCGATCACCGCATCCGGGTTCTCCGTCTCGGCGAGGTAGTGCGGGACCAGCAGCACGAAACCGACGGCGCGGTCGCCGCGCTCGACGAAACGGAACTCGAGCAGGTGCCCTGCCGTCGCCGGCACCTGGGTGCGCGGACGCCAGACGGAGTGCGCGACGGTGAGCTCCCGACGATTGCCGCTGACCGTCGTGCCGATGGGACGCGTGTGCGGAACCGGCATGGCGATCGAATGGACCCAGTGGAACCCGGAGACCTCGAACTCGGCAGCCAGCGCGAGGACGGTGTCCGCGAAGCGGTTCCAGGCGAAGTCAGGCTCGTAGCCGGCGAGGAGCAGGAAAGGACGACCGAGCGCGTCCGTCGCGAGCGACAGTTCGAGCCGCGATGGCTTGAACTCGGTGAGATGGTCCTGATCGAACGAGATCACCGGCCGCCGCGCGCGGTAGTCGAGAAGGGCATCGTTGTCGAAGACCACGACGGGCTCAGGAGAGGCTGTCTCACGCAGGTGCTCGATGAGCCCGGAGACTGCACTCCCCGCGTCGGTGAAGCCGGTGAGAAGCAGCACCAGTGGCAGGCCGTGCGGCACGGTCGGCGCATTCGCGACGCGTTCGTGGATCTCTCCGGAGAAGGGCATGTGTCCATGCTACGAGCAGGTCCCGGTGCCGGGCCCCGAGCCGTCTCGCTGAGAGCGAACACACCCACCCGGCGCGCGACTCCCCGCACCGGCGGAGATCCTAGGATGGAGGCATGACGCTTCCCGTGCTCTCGCACACCACCGCTCAGTTCCCCGGAAGCGCTGCAGATGCCGCAGTGCTCGTCGTCGCCGCTCTCCCCGAGTCGGCGGAATCACTGGCCGGTTATCCCGGCCTCGCGGATGCCTTGGCCGGTGTCGGATTCACCGGCTCCGCAGGATCCTTCACCCGCGTGTATGCCCCCGAGGTGACCTCCCTGCCGTTCGCCGTCGTCGGCGCCGGCAGCACGCCGGATGCCGCGGCGGTGCGCAATGCGGCCGGAACGGCGCTGCGTACGCTCACCGGCTTCGAGCACGTCGCGGTCGCCCTCGCCGACGGGCTCGAGGGCTTCGCCCCGGCAGCCGCAGAGGGTGCTGTGCTCGGTGGACACAAGTTCGACGGCTACCGCACCGAGAAGGGCAAGACGCGCGCCGGCGAGATCACTCTGCACGCCGCGCTCGACGATGAAGACGTCGCGCACGCCCAGGTCATCGGCGAGGCGGTCGCGCTCATCAAGGACCTCGTGAACGTGCCCGCCGAGTGGCAGAGCCCCGCGCAGCTCGCGCAGAGCGCGGCTGACAGCGTCGCCGACCTCGATGTCACGGTCGAGATCTTCGACGAGAAGGCCCTCGCCGAGCAGGGCTTCGGCGGCATCCTGGGCGTGGGACAGGGCTCCGACCGACCGCCGCGCCTCGTTCGCCTCGACTACTCCCCCGCTGACGCTGTGCGACACATCGCGCTCGTCGGCAAGGGCATCACGTTCGACACCGGGGGCTTGTCCCTGAAGCCCGCGGCCTCGATGGTCGGCATGAAGTTCGACATGGCGGGCGCCGCGACGTCCCTCGCCGCGATCCGGGCGATCGCCGCACTCGGCCTCCCCGTCCACGTGACCGCGTGGCTCTGCATCACCGACAACATGCCCTCGGGTCGTGCGTTGCGCCCGGGCGACGTCATCCGCATCCTCGACGGCACCACGGTGGAGGTCCAGAACACCGACGCCGAGGGACGGCTCGTCCTCGCAGACGGCCTCGTGGCCGCGAGCCGCGAGAATCCGGACGTCATCATCGATGTGGCGACCCTCACGGGCGCCATCGTCGCCGCACTCGGCCACCGGCACACCGGAGTCTTCGGCGACGTCGAGACGGTCTCGTCCTTCATCTCGGCAACCGCCCAGGTCGACGAGCCCGCCTGGCACATGCCGCTGCCGGACTACATGGAGGAGTCGCTCGAGTCCCCCATCGCCGACCTGCAGAACGCGAACATGAGCGACCGGATGGGCGGCGCCTCCTATGCAGGACTGTTCCTGCGGCGCTTCGTCGGGCGCACCTCGGACGCTGAGGACGCTCCCCGCATCCCCTGGGTGCACCTCGACATCGCGGGATCCGGCGAACACGCCGGCGCCCCGTACGGTTTCACCGAGAAGGGCCCCACCGGAGCGATGGTCCGATCGATCGTCGCCTTCGCCGAAGCATCCCACAAGGAGGCATGACCTATGACAACCCACACCTTCGACATCGTCGTCCTGGGCGGCGGAAGCGGCGGATACGCCGCGGCGCTGCGCGCGAGTGAACTCGGCAAGTCCGTCGCGCTGATCGAGAAGGACAAGGTCGGTGGGACCTGCCTGCACCGCGGGTGCATCCCCACCAAGGCCCTGCTGCACGCGGCAGAGGTCGCCGAGCACGTGCGCGATGCCGCTTCCGTCGGCGTGACCGCCACGCTGGAAGGCGTCGACCCGGCAGGAGTCCGTACATACCGCGAGGGGATCGTCGCCAAGAAGTTCAAGGGCCTCGAGGGACTCGTCAAGGCTCGCGGCATCACCACGGTCGCCGGACTCGGTCGTCTGAACCCGGACCGCAGCGTGAGCGTCGGCGACGACGTCTACGTCGGCGCGGATGTCGTGCTCGCGACCGGATCGTACAGCCGATCGCTCCCCGGCCTCGAGATCGGCGGACGTGTCCTCACGAGCGAGCAGGCCCTCGCCCTCGACGTCATCCCGGAGCGGGTCCTCATCCTCGGTGGTGGCGTGATCGGAGTCGAGTTCGCCAGCGTGTGGCGTTCGTTCGGCTCGGAGGTCACGATCATCGAGGCGCTCCCCCATCTCGTCCCGAACGAGGACATCGCCCTCAGCAAGGGACTGGAGAGGGCGTTCCGCCGACGTGGCATCCAGTACTCCCTCGGCACCCGCTTCCAGAGCGCGGTTCAAGACGATTCCTCCGTCACCGTCACGCTTGAAGACGGCAAGGAGTTCACCGCCGACTACCTGCTCGTCGCCGTCGGGCGTGGTCCGGTGACCGCCGATCTCGGCTTCGAGGAGGCGGGCGTCACGCTCGATCGTGGCTTCGTGATCGTCGACGAAGACCTGCGCACCGGCGTTCCGGGGCTCTGGGCCGTCGGCGACATCGTCCCCGGCCTCCAGCTCGCGCATCGCGGATTCCAGCAGGGCATCGCCGTCGCCGAACGGATCGCGGGTCTCTCGCCGGTGAACATCCCCGATGCGCAGATCCCCAAGGTCACTTACTCGAGTCCTGAGGTCGCCTCGGTCGGCGTGACCGAAGAGGCCGCCGCAGCCGAACACGGCGCGGACGCGATCGTCGCCTACGAATACAACCTCGCGGGGAACGGCAAGAGCGAGATCATCGGAACCGGTGGTCTCGTGAAGGTCGTCCGCCTCAAGGACGGCCCCGTCATCGGTGTCCACCTGCTCGGCGACCGCGTCGGCGAGCTCATCACCGAGGGGCAGCTCGCCGTCGCCTGGGAAGCGCACCCGGAGGACATCGCGCCTCTCATCCACGCGCACCCGACCCAGAGCGAGGCACTCGGCGAGGCGTTCCTCGCCCTCGCCGGCAAGCCCCTGCACGCCCTCTGAGCACCAACCGGTGCCCGAGTCACTAAGCTAGACAAGCGTCATACAACTTCCTGAAGGAGACTCAGTCATGAGCACATCCGTCGTCCTCCCCGCTCTCGGCGAGAGCGTCACAGAGGGTACGGTCACCCGCTGGCTCAAGCAGGTGGGAGACACCGTGCAGGCGGACGAGGGCCTGCTCGAGATCTCGACCGACAAGGTCGACACCGAGATCCCCTCCCCTGTCACCGGTGTGATCGAGGAGATCCTCGTGGCCGAGGATGAGACCGTCGAGGTCGGTGCCCTCCTGGCCCGCATCGGCGACGGCAGCAGTGCCGCTCCGACCCAGGACGCCCCGGCCGCTGCCGCCCCGGCTGCCGAAGAGGCTCCTGCCGAAGCCGCACCCGAGGCATCCGCGCCGGCTGAGCAGGCGGCACCCGCACCTGCGGCGGAGACGCCCGCCCCGGCCGCTGAGTCCGCGCCGTCGGCGTCCGCAGGCGATGCGACCGACATCGTGCTTCCGGAACTGGGCGAGAGCGTCACCGAGGGCACCGTCACCCGCTGGCTGAAGCAGGTGGGGGAGGAGGTCGCCGTCGACGAGGCTCTTCTGGAGATCTCCACCGACAAGGTCGACACCGAGATCCCCTCGCCGGTCGCCGGCGTGCTCCAGGAGATCGTTGCCGGAGAAGACGAGACCGTCGCCGTCGGCGCCGTGCTCGCCCGAGTCGGTTCGGGTGCTGCTCCGGCATCCGCCTCCGAGCCGGAAGCGCCCGCTGCGGAGGCACCCGCCGCTGAGGCACCCGCCGCTACCCCGGCCCCGGCAACCGAAGCGCCGGCTGCTGCTCCTGCACCGGCTGCGGCTCCGGCACCGGCTGCGGCTCCGGCTGCTCCCGCACCGGCCGCTGCTCCGGCACCCGCCGCCGCTCCCGCTGCACCGAAGCTCACGCTGCCGACCGAGAGCGACAACCTCTACGTGACGCCCCTCGTGCGCCGTCTGGCCTCGCAGCAGGGAGTCGATCTCGCCTCCGTCCAGGGAACCGGCGTGGGGGGTCGTATCCGCAAGGAAGACGTCCTCAAGGCCGCTGAGACCGCGTCCGCTGCGCCCGCCGCAGCCAGCGCTCCCGCCCCGGCGCCGCTCGAGGTCTCCCCGCTGCGCGGCACCACCCAGCCGATGTCGCGTCTGCGGAAGGTCCTCGCCAAGCGTGCGGTCGAGTCGATGCAGCAGACCGCTCAGCTGACGACGGTCGTCGAGGTCGATGTCACGGCTCTCGCCGAGTACCGCGACAGCGTCAAGGCGTCCTTCCTCGAGAAGACGGGCGACAAGCTCTCCTTCCTGCCGTTCTTCGCGCTGGCGACCGCCGAGGCCCTCCAGGCCTTCCCGATCATCAACGCCACGGTCGACGGCGAGAACATCGTGTACCCCGAAAGCGAGAACGTGTCGATCGCGGTCGACACCGAGCGCGGACTGCTCACCCCCGTGCTGCGCGACGCCGCCTCGAAGAACATCGCGCAGATCGCTCATGAGATCGCCGATCTCGCCGCCCGGACCCGCGACAACAAGCTGAAGCCCGACGAGCTCGCCGGTGGAACGTTCACGCTGACCAACACGGGTTCCCGTGGTGCCCTGTTCGACACTCCGGTGGTCTTCCTCCCGCAGTCGGCGATCCTGGGCACCGGAACGGTCGTGAAGCGCCCCGGTCTCGTGAAGGTCGGCGGTGCAGATGCCATCGCTGTCCGGTCGTACGTGTATCTCGCACTCTCCTACGACCACCGGATCATCGACGGTGCCGACGCTGCCCGCTTCCTGGGCGCCGTCAAGGCACGCCTCGAGTCGGCTCAGTTCGCCGCTCAGCTCGGCGCCTGACCCGAGAGTTCACCCTGGCTGGTCCGCGACGTCATACACGTCGCGGACCAGCCATTTCTCTTGCGTGCGGAGAAGCACCATGATGAGACGCCCTGACGTGTTCGCCGCATCCGCCTCTGCGTCCACGGCGACGCGAACGACGGCGATGTCCCCGTACTCATCCACCAACTCGAATGTCGGTGTTCCGTCCGTCGCCGCGTCGAGGGCATCCAGGACCCTGGTCGCCCCCTCCGCCACGGCGTCCTCGCAGGACACGTCGCCCTGAACCCGACAGTCCGCGATGACACGGAGCAACGACGCTGCCGCCGCGGCAGGGTCGTCTTCTGCGGGAGTGACCTCGTCCGGCTCCGGCGACACCTCGTCGGGGTCCGGCGACCCGGCGCGTCGACGGGGATCCTGCGTCGCCTCGGAGTCCGCCCCGGCCTCGGTCGACGCTGCAGTGGAAGGTTCCGGGGAAGTCGCACCGCCCTCCACATCCGCTGCCTCCACATCCGCAGCCTCTCCGGACACGCCCCCGCTGGGCCACAGCAGCCCGACGGCCAGCACCGCCGCGGCAGCCGCACCTGCGATGAGCAGAGCCCGCCGCCGCCGCGACACATCGGCGCTCCCGGCGCCCGCACTCTCCGTCGCTCGCCTGGGCCCGTTCCGGCGGGCGAACGCCGTCCGTTCCCGCACCGCTACGCCGAGCACACGCGCGAGGGCGCCCGCCGCCCGTACCCGGTCCGCGATGTCCCTGTCGCCCCGCGAGCGGCGGAACTCTCTCCTCCCGCGACGACGACCACGCAGGCCCTCTGCGGATCGAGAAGGCTCCCCGCGTCGCGGTGACACGCGAAGGTCGTGCGACGTGACGGCGCGCGCGACCTCCCGCGCGCGCTCCGGAGCATGCAGCGCGCGATCGAGGGGTTGCGGAGCAGCGACTCCCAGCAACTCCTGCTCCCACTGTGCGAGCAGCTTGACCGGGAGGCGCGGCTGCGCAGCCGCCTTCTCCAGCCCTCGCCCGACGCTGTCGAGCACCCGCTTCACCACCTTGTCGGGGCTGTGCTCCTGCAGCCGCTCGAGGATGACGCCGATGCCCTCCCGCACATCCCCTCCCTGACCGACGACGAAGACGGGGCGTCCGCCGTCGGTCACCCACCATTCTCCGCTGCGGGCCTCCCCGGGGTCCTCCCCGACCTCGTGGAGACCGCGCAACAGGCTTATGACGAGAGTGCTGCACTCCCCGGGTGTCAGCACCGTGCCCGCAGCCGTGCGACGGACCAGGAACCCCAGCACCCGGTCCGTGCACCACGGCAGCAGTACGTCATGCCCTCCCCTCCGACGCACCACATCGAGAGGCGCAGCGACATGCTCCGCCCCGGCATAGCGCCACCCCACCCAGCCGCTGAGTGCCGCTGCATCGACACGCACTGCCACCCCCTCCCCAGAGGTGACGAGCGCACCGGCGAACGGCCCCTCCGCGCCATCGAGTGTCCGAACCACCCGGTGCGCCCCGGGAAGGAGCACCTCGCCCCGTCGGGCACCCGCTTCGATCTCCGCCATTGCTCCATCAGAGCGCACCGAGCGCGCTCGACGGGGTGTTCGGAGGCATTGTGAATAGACGCCGAGGGTTTCCGCGCATGTGCAGAAGAGGTGCGTGCGCCTCCGCTTCGCGCGAACGCCGACATCAGGAGGGCCGAGGACTCGGTAGGCTGGTCCTCATGGCAAAGCGTGCTTCTGAACCCGAAAAGCGTCCTGGGTTCTTCTCCCAGATCAAGTCCCTCTTCCGGTTCACCCGCGAGGCCTACTCGTGGCTTCCCTGGGCACAGCTCGCGATCCTCATCGGCGGCGTCCTCCTCGGCCTCGTCGCCGGCTATCTGATCCCGCCCTTCCAGGTCTGGACCCTCATTCTCTGGGGCATCACCGGCCTGATGCTGGGTATCCTCGGCGCACTGTTCCTCATGACGCGCCTGTCGACGTCGGCCATGTACGCGAAGATCGACGGCATGCCCGGCGCCACCGGCCACGTGCTCAGCACCAGTCTCGGCCGCAAGTGGCAGGCCTCGGAGACACCGGTCGGCATCAACCCGAAGACGCAGGAAGCCGTCTACCGCACGATCGGCCGTGGTGGCATCGTCGTCGTGGGCGAGGGCGCGCGTGGCCGACTCACCCGCCTGGTCAACGAGGAGCGCAGCAAGGCCCAGCGCGTCGCACACGGCGTCCCGATCACGGTGATCTATGTCGGACACGGGGAAGACGAGGTCGCGATCGCCGACCTCGCGAAGACGATCAAGAAGATCCCCAAGGCGATCGACAAGGCCACCATGGCTGCCGTCATCCGCCGCGTGGAGTCCGTGTCGCAGTCGTTGTCGTCGCTGCCGATTCCCAAGGGGATCGACCCCACGAAGGTGCGCTCCCAGCGCCCGCGGTGAGCTGACACCCGCACGAAGAACGCGGCCGTCCTCTTTCGAGGGCGGCCGCGTTCTCGCTCACTCCGAGAGCGGCTGACGTGGCAGGCGGCGTACCTTCGCGCGACGACGGCGTCGCTCGGGGACCATCGAACGCATCTCGTCGAGCTTGCCGAAGCAGAACAGCCTGTCGTCCGCTTCCAGCACGACGTGCTTGCGGGGATTGGGAATCACGCTGACGCCGCGGTGGAGCGTGAGGACCGTGATGTCGCGCTCCCAGAGCCCTGCCTCGCCGAGAGTCTTCCCGACCAGGTCGACGGCGCCGTGCACCATGAGCTCGGCGACGCCGTAGCCCGTCGAGACGGTCAGACGCTGGCGGACATCGATCTCGGGGAAAGCGACCTGCCCGGCGATGTAGTCGATGATCGCACCGGCGACGTCGAGCTTCGTCGCGGACTCGATCCCCTGAAGCCCGGGCGAGGAGTTGACCTCCATGACCAGCGGGCCGTCGTCGCCCTCGAGCATGTCGACACCCGCGACCCGCAGACCCATGATCTGGGCGGATCGCACGGCCGCACGCTCGTACACGGGGTCCAGTTCGATCGCTTCGACCGATCCGCCGCGGTGCACGTTCGAGCGGAACTCGTCGCCGGCCGCGGAACGACGCATCGCCGCGACCACTCGATCACCGACCACCAGCGCCCGGATGTCGCGGCCACGGCTCTCGGAGATGAACTTCTGGATCAGGACGTTCTGCTTGGTGGAGTGGAGCGTCTCGATGATCGCCTCGGCCACCTTGACCTGCGGAGCGAGGATAACGCCGATTCCCTGCGTTCCCTCCAAGAGCTTGATCACGACGGGAGCACCACCGACCCGCTCGATCGCCGGTCGCACGTCGGCGCGGTTGCGCACGAACGCGGTCGGCGGCATCGCGATGTTGTGCCGTGACAGGATCTGGTTCGCCCGCAGTTTGTCGCGGGCACTCGAGATCCCGTTGGCGGTGTTCGGTGTGTAGACGTCCATCTGCTCGAACTGCCGCACCACGGCGGTGCCGAAATACGTGATCGAGTTGCCGATGCGCGGCAGGATGGCGTCGTAGTCGCTCAGCTGGCGACCGCGGTAGTGGAGATCGGGTTCATCGGCAGTCAGATCGATCGCGAAACGCAGGGTGTTCAACACCTTCACGTTGTGTCCGCGCTGAAGCGCCGCGGCGCGCAGTCGCTGGGTGGAGTACGCCTGCGGCGCACGGGAGAGCACTGCGATCTTCACGGGGGATTTTTCCTGCCAGGATGTATCAGGTGAGTAGGTCTACCCCCCATTCAAACACCCTTACGGGGTGGCGAGAATGGGTGAGCCTGCCCGATCTCGGAGTGGACTGGATCAAGGCCAAGATCGACACGGGTGCGCGCACCTCGTCCTTGCACGCCTTCGACATCGTGGAGTTCGCACAGGACGGCGAGAACTGGGTCCGCTTCAAGGTCAAACCCTGGCAGGACAGCCAGGAGGACGCCGTGGTCGTGGAGTGCCCCGTGCACGACCGTCGGGCCGTACGAAGCTCCTCAGGGCACGCGCAGGAGCGTCTCGTGGTGGAGCTGCTGATCCGTCTCGTGGACCGCGAAGTCCTCGCGGAGGTGACGCTGAGCAACCGCGACGAGATGGGGTTCCGCATGCTCATCGGACGCGAGGCCCTTCGACGGGGTTTCTCCGTCGACCCGGCGCGATCGTTCCTCGGCGGCCGCGCACCCCGCGACGCGCGACGTCGCAACCGCGGCAAGGTCTGAGCCCTCGGCGCAGGCTCGGATCACGGCTCAGGCGCGGATCAGGATCGTCCCGATGGCCTTGTCGTGGAGGCCGCGCTGGTCGCTGTCCCAGATCACCGCGGGGACGACGACGATGAGCAGCAGTGTCCGCACCACAGGACGCCACAGACCGATCCAGCCACCGTCTCGACGCACCAGACGCATTCCGAGGATGCGGTGGCCCGGGCTGCCGCCCGCCGTCGGGATGAAGAGGATCTGAAGCACCGCGAACACGAGCATCGGCGCGAACTGGGTGAGCCCGGCCTCCGTGGGGAGCGCGAACTGGTCGTATCCGAGAAAGCCCGTCGCGATGATCGTCGCCGCGGCGTAGTCGATCAGAAGAGCGCCGATGCGCCGACCGGGGCGGGCGATGCTCCCGGTACCCGACTCCGGGAGTCCGAGTCGCTCACCGGGGTACGTGTTCACAGCATCCGTCACTCCCCCAGCCTACCGAGCCCGAAAAGTCGCCGTGACGACCTCACGCCTGTAACACGCCCGAAACAAAGCGGATACCGTAGAGAAATCCCCCGTCCGTACTCTGCAGAGTGGCCGTGAAGCCATCGATCCGCATTACAGGAGTCGTACATGTTCAAAGATTCGTCCGAAGTACTGACCTATATCAAGGAGAACGACGTCAAGTTCCTTGACATCCGCTTCACCGATCTCCCGGGTGTTCAGCAGCACTTCAACATTCCTGCATCGACGGTCGACGAGGCTTTCTTTACCGACGGCCAGCTGTTCGACGGTTCCTCGATCCGCGGCTTCGCGAGCATCCACGAGTCGGACATGCAGCTCATCCCCGACGTCACGACGGCGTACGTCGACCCGTTCCGCGAGGCGAGCACGCTCGTCATGCTCTTCGACATCTACAACCCGCGCACCGGCGAGATCTACTCGAAGGACCCGCGTCAGGTCGCCAAGAAGGCCGAGAAGTACCTGGCCTCGACCGGCATCGCCGACACCGCCTTCTTCGCCCCCGAGGCGGAGTTCTACATCTTCGACGACGTCCGCTACTCGGTCACCGCCGGCGAGAGCTTCTACAAGGTCGACTCCGAGGAAGCCGCGTGGAACACCGGCCGTGAGGAAGAGGGCGGCAACCTCGCCAACAAGACCCCGTACAAGGGCGGCTACTTCCCGGTGAGCCCGGTCGACAAGACCGCCGACCTGCGTGACGACATCACCCTCAAGCTCATCGAGTCCGGGTTCACGCTCGAGCGTTCGCACCACGAGGTGGGAACCGCCGGTCAGCAGGAGATCAACTACCGCTTCGACACGATGGTCCACGCGGCGGACGACATCCTCAAGTTCAAGTACATCGTCAAGAACACCGCCCAGGAGTGGGGCAAGGTCGCGACCTTCATGCCGAAGCCCCTCTACGGCGACAACGGCTCGGGTATGCACACGCACCAGTCGCTGTGGAACGGCGGCGAGCCGCTGTTCTACGACGAGGCCGGCTACGGTCAGCTCAGCGACATCGCGCGCTGGTACATCGGCGGCATCCTGGCACACGCGCCGGCGCTGCTCGCGTTCACCAACCCGACCCTGAACAGCTACCACCGTCTGGTCAAGGGCTTCGAGGCTCCGGTCAACCTGGTCTACTCGGCCGGCAACCGTTCCGCCGCGATCCGCATCCCGATCACGGGCTCCAACCCGAAGGCCAAGCGCATCGAGTTCCGCGCCCCTGACGCCTCGGGCAACCCCTACCTCGCCTTCGCCGCACAGCTGATGGCGGGCCTCGACGGAATCAAGAACCGCATCGAGCCGCACGAGCCCGTCGACAAGGACCTCTACGAGCTCCCGCCCGAGGAGGCCAAGGACATCCCGCAGGTCCCGAACTCCCTGCTCGACTCGCTCGACGCGCTGGCGGCGGACCACCAGTTCCTCCTCGAGGGCGGCGTGTTCACCAAGGAACTCATCGAGACCTGGATCTCGTACAAGTACGAGAACGAGATCCTGCCGATGGCACAGCGCCCGCACCCGTTCGAGTACGAGCTGTACTTCGGGGTCTGACCACCTCGGAACGGCACGGAGAGGGCCCTACCGTCGCGACTGCGGCGGTAGGGCCCTTCGCGTCTCTGAAACCCGCTGCTCGTTGCGCCGTGGCGCGCTTGACCGCGTGGCATCCGGGTGATCAACTTGTGAGTCTGAGCGTCGACCGGGGGAACCATGCGCCGTAGAAGAATGACCGTGAAGACCGAGCTGCGCGCGCCGGCGGAAGACACCGCGACACAGCGATCGAACGCCGTCAGCGCGTATGCGCGGACGAACCCGTTCAAGTTCGGCCTGCTCGGCGCACTCGGTGTGCTCGTGGCGCTGGCGATCGGCGGCGTGATCGGTCAGCTCGCCACCGTGCTCGTGTACATCGGAGTGGCGGTGTTCCTCGCGCTCGGCCTCGACCCGATCGTCACGTTCATCGAACGGAGACTCCCCCGACCGGCAGCCGTCACGATCGTCGTAGCGGGCGTGATCCTCGCTTTCGCGGGCATCATCCTCGCCATCATCCCGCTCCTCGTCGAGCAGATCAGCAACCTGATCAAGGACGGCCCGCAGATGGTCGAGGACTTCATGGCCAGCGCCTGGTACAAGGACGTCAGCGGCCAGTTCGGCTCCACCATCACGGACGCCGTCCAGGGCGTTCTCGACTTCGTCCAGGACCCGGACAACTTCCTCGACATCGGAGGTGGTGTCTTCGCCGTCGGAGCGGGCATCGCGGGCGGGGTGACCGGCGTCACGATCGTCCTGATCCTGACCCTGTACTTCATGGCTTCGCTGCGGAGCATGAAGCACGTGGCCGCCCGCTTCGTGCCGGCCTACCAGCGCGACACCTTCAGCGGACTCCTCGAAGACGTCTCCGGCGCCGTCGGCCGCTATGTGATCGGCCAAGCGAGCCTGGCGCTCATCAACGGCATCCTGAGCCTGATCTTCCTCAGCATCATCGGCGCGCCCGTTCCTGCGCTGCTCGCCCTGATCGCCTTCATCGGGTCCCTGATCCCCTTGGTGGGAACGCTGACCGCGTCGATCATCAACTCGTTGATCTGCCTCTTCGCGTCACCTCTGACTGCCCTGATCGCGATCATCTACTACCTGGTCTATATGCAGATCGAGGCATACGTGCTCTCCCCCCGCATCATGAGCAGAGCCGTTGCGGTGCCGGGAGCGCTGGTGGTGATCGCCGCCGTGGCCGGTGGAACGCTGGGCGGCATCCTCGGCGCGCTCGTCGCGATCCCGGTCGCCGCGAGCATCATCATCATCGTGCAGAAGGTGACGTTCCCTGCGCAGGACCGGAAGATCGTTCCCCCGGCGACGTCGCACTGATCGGACTCCGCCGCCGTTCGCGCAAGCGGAGGGCCTAGCGGACGAGCAGAGCGCCGGGCTCCACGCGCACCTCGAAGGCGGAGACTTCCCCCATCTCCTCGCCATCGATCTCGAACATGAGCGGCGTCGCCAACTCGACGTCGATGCGCTCGACGGGAAGGTGGCGCGTGGAATCCGTGCTGACGGCTTCGTCGGTGGCGCCGAACAGACGTCGGATGCCGTTGTCCCAGACGAAGGACCGCAGCGTGTCGAGCCACTGCAGCGCCCCGTCTGCACTGACCATGAGCACATCGAGCTTGCCGTCGTCGAGCACGGCGTCCGGCAGCAGTCTGATCCCGCCCTGCACCATCCCACAGTTGCCGATCAGCATGGTGTGCCCGCGCAGGGCGACCGCCTTCTCCCCGTCGATGGCGAGAGTGATCTCGGTCATCTCGGTGCCGGCGAGGGCGCGGCCCATCGCTTCGACATAGGCGAGCCATCCGGCCTTCGACTTGAGGTCGTCGTCGGTCTCGACCAACATCTGCGCGTCGATACCAAAGCCGACCATCACGGCGAACGCATGCTCGGTTCCGTCGTACGACACCCATCCCAGGTCGATGCGACGTGCCTCGGCATCACGGATGCGTTCCAGCGCGGCGGTCACATCGTTCAGCGGGACCTCGAGGTTGCGAGCGAGAAGGTTGCCCGTCCCCTGCGGCACGATCCCGAGTGCCGTCTCCGAGCCCGCCAGCGCCTCTGCGACCGCGCGGACGGTGCCGTCGCCGCCGACCGCGATCACCAGGTCCCTGGCGTCAGCACGCGCCTCCCGAGCCATGCCGCGACCGGGGTCCTCCGGAGTCGTCTCCCACCAACGGACGTCATACGAATCGTCGAAGACGCCGGCTACCGCATCGTGCAGATCCGCCTGCTCGACCTTCGAAGGATTCCAGACGATGCCGATGCGCGCGTGAGTCATATCGTCAGCTTGGGACACGCGCCCCGATACTGCAAACTCGCGGCGCGGATTCAGCCGTAGAACAGGTCCTCGAAGGTCTTGCGTGCACGCCGTGTGACACCCAGGTAGTCCTCCTCGAGCTCGGTCGCCGACCGGTCGGGATAGCCCAGAAGGCGACCGATGGCATCCAGCTGTCGTCGATCCACCGGAAGCAGATCGCTCGTCTTGCCCGTCAGGAGGGTGATCGCCGAGCGGAGCCTGCTCGACAGTCGCCACGCCTCGCGCAGCCGCTCGGCGTCGTCTTCGGTCACGAGCCCCGCTTCGACGGCGGCATCAAGCGCGCCCAACGTCGAGGTCGTGCGCAGACCGGGAATCGCATGAGCGTGCTGGAGCTGCAGCATCTGCACCAGCCATTCGACATCGCTGAGCGTTCCGGGGCCGAGCTTCAGATGCCGCCTGGGGTCCGCGCCCTGCGGCAGTCGCTCGCCCTCGACCCTGGCCTTGATGCGCTTGATCTCGCGCGTGCTCTGGAGGTCGACCGCCTCGGGATAGCGGATCGTGTCCGCCAGCGCGGTGAACTTCTCGATCAGCTTCGTGCTCCCGGCCACGCCTCGTGCGCGCAGCAGCGCCTGCGCCTCCCACGACAACGACCAGCGACGGTAGTACTCGGTGTACGCCTCGATGGATCGAACGACGGGACCGTTGCGCCCCTCCGGACGGAGATCGGCATCGAGGTCGAGCGGGAGCCTGTGGTCGGTGACGTGCTCGCGGAGTCCGGCGACGATCTGCGTGGCGAGCTTCTGCGCGCGCTGCGGGTCGACGCCGTTCGCGTCGTACACGTAGAGGATGTCGGCATCCGAACCGAAACCGAGTTCGGCTCCTCCGAAACGCCCCATCGCGATGACGGCGAAGTCCAGATCCTCGTCCTCTGCGGGGACCACCTCGCGGAGCACGGCGCGCAGGGCGGCCTGGATGGTCGCCTCGGTGATGTCCGTGAGCGCCGTCGCCACCTCTTCGATGGTGAGTACTCCGAGGACCGCCCCCATCGCCGTACGGAGGAGCTCCCGGCGACGCAGCGCGCGCACGGCACGCAGGGCGTCGCCGATGGTCTCGTGACGCGTCTGGATCGCCCGCGCCTCCTCATCCAACGCCGCGGCTCCGCGGGGGCGCAGCCGTCCGGAGCTGTCCAGCCACGCGACCGACTCGGGGATCCACTCCAACAGCTCACCGATGTACCGCGAGGAGGAGAGCAAGCGTGTCAGGCTCTCGGCAGCGCCGGAGGAGTCCCGCAGCATCCGGAGGAACCAGGGGGTGTCGCCGAGGCGCTCGCTGATCCGCCGGAAGGCGAGGAGGGCATAGTCGGGGTCGCTCCCGTCGGCGAACCAGCGCACCATGATGGGCATCAGATGACGCTGGATGGTGGCCTTGCGAGAGATCCCGCTCGTGAGAGCGCCGATGTGACGGAGGGCTCCCGCGGGGTCGCGGAACCCGATCGCCGCCAGTCGGTCATGTGCCTGCGCAGCCGAGAGCGTGCGCTCCTCTTCGGGGAGTCCGGCGACCGCGCTGAGAAGCGGCCGGTAGAACAGCCGTGTGTGGATCTCCCGCACCTCACGCCGCACGCTCTCCCAGCGGGACCAGACCGCGCCACCGCTCTCGGCCAATCCGGTGGCACGAGCGAGCACCCGCAGCCCCGCGGGGGTTCGGGGCATGAGGTGGGTCCGGCTGAGCTCGCGCAGCTGCAGACGGTGCTCCATCAGGCGCAACACCCGGTAGTCGTCGGCGAAGGTGGCCGCGTCCGTGCGCCCGATGTATCCGCCGGCGACCAGTGCATCGAGGCTCTCGAGCGTGCCGCGCGTACGCAGCGTCTCGTCGGTGAGGCCGTGGACGAGCTGCAGAAGCTGGACCGTGAACTCGATGTCCCGGAGTCCACCGGCGCCGAGCTTGAGCTGATAGGGCACGTCTTCGGGGTCGATGTACTCCATCACCCGCTCACGCATCCGCTGGACGCTCTCGACGAAGTCCTGCCTGGCCGCGCTCGACCAGATCTTCGGTTGCACGGCAGCGATGTACTCCGCACCGAGCTCGGGGTCCCCTGCGAGGGGGCGCGCTTTGAGCAGGGCTTGGAACTCCCAGCTCTTGGCCCAGCGATCGTAGTACGCCAGATGGGAGGCGACGGAACGGACCAGTGCTCCTTGCTTGCCCTCCGGTCGGAGCGCGGCGTCCACCTCCCACAGCGGCGGCTCGATTTCGATGCCGCTCAGATTCCGCATGGTCTCGCGCGCGAGTCGGGTGGCGATGTCCATCGCCTTCGCTTCGCTCACGACGTCTTCGTCTCTGGTGCCGCCGACGAAGATCACGTCCACGTCGCTGACGTAGTTCAGTTCCCTGGCACCGGCTTTGCCCATACCGATCACGGCGAGGCGCGTGGCGGCGACCTCGTCCGTGCTCAACGACTCCTGGAGGCGCGTCCTGGCGACGGCGAGCGACGCTTCGAGTGCGGCGCCGGCGAGATCAGCGAGTGCGGCCGACACCTCGGCGACGATGGTCGCGGGCGACGGGTGCGTGAGGTCGTATGCCGCAATGGCGGCGAGGCTGCGACGGTACGCGACCCTGATCGCGACCACGGCGTCGTCATCACCCGTCTGCGCGAATCCGTCTCGCGCGCCCACCGACGCGAGCAAACGCTCTTGCATCTCCTGCGAGGTCGGCAGACCGCTGACCGAGCCTTCGAGGACCGAGAGCTGCTCGGGGTGACGGAGGAAGAAGTCGGCGAGCCCTTCCGACGCACCGAACACGCGCCACACCTGTCGACGGGTCACCTCGTCGTCGAGAAGCGCCCGCAGGGGTCCCGCATCCCGGCGCGCCACTCGGAGGAGCCCGCGCACGGCGGCATCGGGGTCCGCGGCGTCGTCTGCTTCGAGCAGCACGCCGTGCGGTCGGTCGAGGATCTCGGCGAGTTCCGTGAGGGAAGCCGCGGCCTCGCTCAGTTCCGCGAAGCCGAGCCGGGCCAGCGCCGAGAGCGAGACGGAGTCGTCCGGACGGACCATGCGCGACTCAGAGCAGCTCGAGGTTGTTCTTCAGCTCCAGCGGGGTCACCTGCCCCCGGTACGCCTCCCACTCCTTGCGCTTGTTGAGCAGTACGTAGTTGAAGACCTGCTCGCCGAGCGTCTCGGCGACGAGCTCCGACTCCTCCATGTACTCGAGGGCGTGGTCGAGGCTCGCCGGCAGAGCCGAGTAGCCCAGCGCACGTCGCTCGGCGTCGCTGAGCGCCCACACGTTGTCCTCAGCCTCGGGCGGGAGCTCGTAGCCCTCTTCGATGCCCTTCAGCCCAGCAGCGAGCATGAGCGCGTAGGCGAGGTACGGGTTCGCCGCGGAATCGAGCGCACGGTACTCGACTCGTGACGACTGCCCCTTGTTCGGCTTGTACATGGGCACCCGCACGAGCGCGGAGCGGTTGTTGTGTCCCCAGGTGATGAAGCTCGGGGCCTCGTCGCCGCCCCAGAGCCGCTTGTAGGAGTTGACGAACTGGTTCGTGACCGCGGAGATCTCGTTGGCGTGCTTCAGCAGGCCCGCGATGAAGTGGCGCCCGGTCTTGGAGAGCTGGTACTTGGCGCCCTCTTCGTAGAAGGCGTTCTGGTCGCCTTCGAAGAGCGACATGTGGGTGTGCATCCCACTCCCCGGCTGCCCGCTGAGCGGCTTCGGCATGAACGTCGCGTAGACGCCCTGCTCGATCGCCACCTCCTTGATCACGGTGCGGAAGGTCATCACGTTGTCGGCCGTCGTCAGCGCATCGGCGTACCGCAGGTCGATCTCGTTCTGTCCGGGACCGCCCTCGTGGTGGCTGAACTCGACGGAGATGCCGAGGTCTTCCAGCATGCGCACCGAACGGCGGCGGAAGTCGTGCGCCGTGCCACCGGGGACGTTGTCGAAGTAGCCGGCCGAGTCCACGGGGACGGGTCCCTCGGGCCCGAACGACGACGACTTGAGCAGGTAGAACTCGATCTCGGGGTGCGTGTAGAAGGTGAAGCCCGCGTCCGCGGCCTTCGCGAGCGTGCGCTTGAGCACATGCCGCGGGTCGGCGACGGCCGGCTGACCGTCGGGCGTCGTCAGGTCGCAGAACATGCGCGCCGTCGGATCGATCTCGCCGCGCCACGGCAGCGTCTGGAACGTGGTCGGATCAGGCTGGGCCAGCAGGTCGGACTCCTGCGTACGGGTCAGTCCTTCGATGGCGGAGCCGTCGAAGCCGATCCCCTCCGCGAACGCGCCCTCGACCTCGGCCGGGGCGATCGCCACCGACTTGAGCGTGCCGATGACGTCCGTGAACCACAGGCGCACGAACTTGACGCCGCGCTCTTCGATCGTCCGCAGGACGAAGTCCCTCTGCTTGTCCATTGCTACTCCGTGCCCTGGCCCTTTGTGTCGCCCTTGACGTCCCAGCCCTGCTCGACGGCCTCTTCCTCCGCCCAGGCGCGGGAACGCTCGCGGAGCACCTCGGGCGCGCGGCGGGCTTCCGCTTCCGTGTCGAACGGACCGATGCGATCGATGGAGGGCGAGATCATCCCGAACTCGACCTCGCCGGTCTCCGAGTTGTACCAGTACTTGTGGTCACCGTCAGTCATGGCTGCCCCTTCTTCACGTGATGTCATCGATCCTACTGGCGTGCACGGCGGTCGCTAAGCTATCCCCCATGGCAAAAGCGATCGGCGTCGACATCGGCGGCACGGGAATCAAAGCGGGAATCGTCGACCTCGAGCACGGTGTCATGGCATCCGATCGGGTGCGGGTCCCCACTCCGGCGGGCGCATCGCCGCAGGACGTGCTCGTGGCCGTGCAGACGGTCCTGAAGACCCTTGACGTGCATGAATCCACGCTTCCGCTCGGCGTGGCGTTCCCGGCGATCGTCAAGCGTGGCAAGACGCTCTCCGCTGCCAACGTGTCCAAGGAATGGATCGACTTCGACGCCGAGCGGTTCTTCCGCGACGGCCTCGGCCGCAACATCGTGTTCGTGAACGATGCGGACGCGGCCGGCGTCGCCGAGGCCCGACACGGCGCGGCCAGGGATGTGCGTGGCTTCACCCTGCTCACGACACTCGGCACAGGCATCGGTTCCGCTTTCCTCTACGACGGCATCCTGTTGCCGAACACCGAGCTCGGACACCTCAACTTCCGCGAGTACGAGTCGGTCGAGACCTACGCCGCGACGTCGGCGCGCGAACGCGAAGGCCTCACCTGGGCCGAGTGGGCGGAGCGCCTCCAGGCGTTCTACTCGCATATCGAGTTCCTGTTCAGCCCCGACCTGTTCGTGGTCGGCGGTGGCGTGTCGAAGAACGCCGGCGACTTCCTCCCGCTGCTCGACCTGAAGACGCCGATCGTCCCGGCGATCCACCGGAACAACTCGGGCATCATCGGTGCGGCGTCTCTGGCCGGCGACTGATCCCGTCCCTCCAGACACAGTGAAGGCTCCGACGACGCGGTCGTCGGAGCCTTCATCCGTCCCGCGCGGACTCAGGCGCTGGATGTCAGGCCGTGGAGCATCTTCTGGATCTGCTGCTGCACCTGCGCATCTTCGACATCGAACATCGCGTAGCTGATGCCGGCCGACTGGAGAGGTCGGTTCGGATACTTCTGATAGCTGGGAAGAACGCTCAGCAGTCGCGCTGCCATCTGCGGCGCCTGCCACGTCTTCTCCGCGAAACTCGTCATGAAGATGTCGTACCGCTCCTGCGGATCCTGCCAGAGATCGAAGAGCTCGGGCACGATCGCTGTGTAGGACGAAGGCCCGCGCCACTGATCCCGGACGTTCCAGATCGCCTTCCACTTACCGACGCGCACGGCTCCGGGGATCATCTCGGTCTCCGTCATGTAGAGCCAATGGTCTCGCGTGGAGCCGCCCTCGCCCTTCAGAAGCGCCGATTGGTCGTAACTGTCGAAGATCGTCGGCTCCCCTTCACGATCCTCGGTGGGGAGGTCCACTCCCGCCAGACTCGCGAACGTCGCCATCAGGTCGAGCGATCCGACGATCTCCGAGTTGCGACGACCGGCTTCGATGGTTCCGGGCCACCAGGCGATCGCGGGGACCCGACTGCCGCCCTCGTAGTCCGTACCCTTGGTGCCGCGGTACGGCGTGTATCCGCAGTCCGGATACACGTCCTGCCAGGCACCGTTGTCGGTGGTCCACACGACGAGGGTGTCTTCGGCGATCCCGAGTTCGCGGATCTTGTCGATGACGGCCCCCACACGGTGATCGAGCTCGACGAGTGAGTCGAGGAACTTCGACTTGCCCATCGAAGCCCCCTCGAAGTCCGGGTGCGGGATGTTGGGCTGGTGCAGCTTGGCGGTGTTCAGGTAGAGGAAGAACGGCTCATCGGCATTCGCATGGGCTTCGATGTAGTCGATCGCGCGATCCGTCGACTTCTCGTCGATGAACGGGATGTTCTCGGAACTCAGCTTCTCCACCTCGGTCGGTTCCTCCCCGGCCTTCCCGTCGAGCGCTCCGATGACGTTGCCCCACATCTTCATGGTCGCCTCGTCGTCGAACGGGAAGTCGGGGTTGAACGCCTTGTCGGTGTAGGTGTACGCGTTCAGGTGATAGAGAGTCGTGTTGTACATCTCGTCGAAGCCGTGCGCAGTCGGCATCGCGTAGTCCGCTTCACCCAGATGCCATTTCCCGATGTGGCACGTGGCGTAGTCGGCCTTCTTCAGCACGCTCGCCAGCGTCCACTCCGGGGCCGGCAGCCCTCCCCCGTCTCCGGGGAACGCGACCGTCGTCATCCCGCTGCGGATCGGGAGGCGGCCCGTCAGAGCGGCAGCGCGTCCGGGCGTGCAGCTCGGCTGTCCGTAGAAGGACATGAACTGCAGTCCCTCTGCGGCGAGTCGGTCGAGGTTCGGCGTCGGAGCACCGCGGTTCTCGCCGCCTCCGTAGCATCCGAGGTCGCCCCACCCGACGTCGTCGGACATGAAAAGAATGATGTTGGGCTTCTTCGCCATGAGCTCTCCTCCGTCGTTTCGTGCGTGATGGAGGCGAACGTAGCAAGCGGCTCCTCGTGCGGGAACCGCCGCTCACCCTTTCGGGAGGAGACGATCGATACAAGCGGTGCGAATGGGCCGACCTGTACGCCGGGTTCTGTTCCGGGGTTCTTCGCCCCTTCGACGGTCATCTCTCTCGGCGACACGTTGCCGTGGCACTCTAGCGGTCTACCCGAGGACTCGGCGAGCCGCGTCAACATCCTCTGTCTGACCTTGCTCCGGACGAGGTTTACCTGGCGGGCCATGTCACCATGTCCCCCGGTGGTCTCTTACACCACCCTTTCACCCTTACCCCTTGCGGGGCGGTCTACTCTCTGTGGCACTTTCTCGCGGATTGCTCCGGGTGGGTGTTACCCACCGCCCTGCCCTGTGGAGCCCGGACGTTCCTCGGTGCGGTTCCCCGCAACGCGACCGTCCAGTCGACCCATTCGCATACCCAGTCTACTTTCTCCCCGCGCACGCTCCCGCTACTTCTCGGCGGACTCGGCGATGCGCAGATCGAGGGGCACATCGATCGGGAAAGAGCCGAAGAGACGGGTGGTGGCGACGGACGCGGCTTCCCGGACCGCCTCAGCCGCGGTCTCCGCATGCTCCTGCGGGACGTGCAGGATCACCTCGTCGTGCAGGAAGAAGGCGAGGTGCGGCACCCGCGCGAACGGACCGGAGGCCGCGGCCGCCGTGGAAACCTCCGGGATCAGCTGCAGGCGATGACGAATCTCGGCGAGCCAGATGAGCGACCATTCCGCAGCGGTTCCCTGCACCACGAAGTTGCGCGTGAAGCGTCCCCAATCGCGTGCCCTGCGTCGGGCGAGCGCCACCACCGCCGGCTCGGCATCGGCCCCCGTCGCATCCGACTGCAGACGCATCCACTCCGTCGACGGCCGCGGCGACGAACGGCCGAGCCACGTGGACACGATTCCTCCGTCCTCACCGGTGCGTGCCGCCGCGTCGACCAACGCCATCGCGCGCGGGTACACCTTGCGCAGGCGCGGCACCAATCGTCCGCTGTCTCCCGTCGTGGCGCCGTACATCGCTCCCAGCACCGCGTACTTCGCCTCCTCCCGCGTCGCGACCGCACCGGAGTCGACGACGCCGGCGTAGAGGTCGCTCCCCCGCGCCGCGAGCGCCATCGCCTCGTCCGAAGCCATCGCGGCGAGCATGCGGGGCTCCAGCTGCGCCACGTCGGCGACGACGAGGGTCCATCCGGGATCGGCACGCACCGCAGGACGAAGGCTGCGAGGCAACTGCAGCGCTCCCCCGCCGGCCGACGCCCATCGTCCAGTGACCACGCCCCCGGGGATGTACACCGGACGGAACCGCCCGTCATGCACCCACTCGGCGAGCCAGGCCCAGCCATTGGCGCTCAGGAGCCGGGACAACTTCTTGTACGCGAGCAGCGGTTCGACGACCGGGTGATCGTGTTCAGCGAGCTCCCACCGACTCGTGGACTCGACCTGCACCCCCACGCGGTGCAACGCGCGGAGCAGCTTCTGCTGGCTGTCGAGGTGAAGGGATGCGTCCCCCAAGAGGTCTCGCACGCGATCACCGAGCTCGACCATCCGGCTCGGCACGCCTCCGGCGACCGGACGGGTGCCCAGGGTCTCGGTCAGGATCGCATCGTGCACGTCCTCATCCCAGGGAAGGCCCGCGACCCGCATCTCCTCCGCGATGAGACCGCCTGCCGACTCCGCGGCGCACAGCAGAGTGAGGCGTCCGTCCGGCGCGCCAGCGATCACCCGGCGCTGCGCACGGTATTGATCGAGCGTCGAGGCGATCGGATCGTCGCCTCGCTCATCGTCGAACACATCGAACAGCGAGGGCAACGCCACGGTGGGCTCGCGACGCTCCCATTCCGGGGAGGACGGCAGCGGAGTCTCCACCGAGGACGTGTCCCGGAGGATCGCGTGGCAGAGTACCAGATCATGACTGCGCGCGATCCGCACCCCGTCGGCGAGCAGAAGCGCGTACGTCTCCACGGCCGAACGCATGATCCATCGCGGAGCGTCGGCGGCCTCGACGGACTGCACCCACGTCGCGAGATCGTCTGAGCGCAGTGGCGTGCGGCTCTGCTCTTCGTCGTCGGCATCGAGCTCGATGGCGACGTGGTCCTGCGGCCCCAGCGAGATCAGCGCGATCCGCCGTTCGACGCCCGACGCCGGCACCGTCATGAGCGGTGCGTGCGGGCACCGCTCATGCGAGCCCGGACTCCTCGGTACGAACCAGGATGCAGCCGCACTCGGGGCACGACACGACGAGGTCGTCCGCCGCACGACGGATGTCGTTCAGGTCGGTGCTGGGGAGCAGGATGCGGCAGCCTTCACAGGTTCCCCGGGTGAGCAACGCCGCGCCCGCACTGTTCGCTGCGCGGCGCGAGTACTCGGCGAGCAACTGCGGCGGCACGCTCTCGGCGACAGCCGCACGGTCGCGGGCGAGCTGACTCCCCAGATCGGTCGCCGCCGCGACGTCGGCCTTCGCCTGGGCCGTGAGCGACGTGCCTTCGGCCGTCGTCGTCTCCAGCAGCGCCTGCTGCGCGGCGACGGAGGCCTCCGCCTCTTCGAGTCGTCCCATCACGTCGAGCTGCGCGTCTTCGAGATCGCTCTGCCGCTTGGCGAGGCTCGCCAGTTCGTGCTCGAGGGCCTGTGCGTCCTTCGGGTTCGTGGCCGTGGCGAGGCGCTCGGCATCGCGGTTCCGACGCGCCGCGACGACCGCGACGTCGGATTCGAGCCGTGTCAGTTCGGTGCGCACGTCATCGCGGGCACCGGTGAGAGCGGTCAGCTCACGGAGCTGCTCCTGACGGATGGCGACGAGTTCGGTGATGCGGCCCGCCTGACTCGGCTTCGTTCGTGCACGCTCTGCCTGCGCGATGCGCCGATCCAGGTCGGCGATGTCGAGCAGGGTGCGCTGGTTCTCGGGGCTGGCGTTCACGCTCTCAAATCTAGTCGCTACAGCGACATCCGCCCATCAGCGGACGTCTCCGTCGACGTAGAGCCACTGTCGGTCCTCGCGCACGAAGCGGCTGCGCTCGTGCAAGGAACCGCGCTCCGCACCCTGGCGCCAGAAGGCCTCGAACTCCACGACGCCCTCCCGATCGAACGGACCACCCGCCCCGCGATCCAGGACGATCAGACGCCGCCAGTGCAGCTCCGGGTCGAACTCGATGGCGTGGGGCCTCGTCGTCGGGTGCCAGGTCCGCAACAGATGCGCGGCATCGCCGAGGCGGAACGCGGTGTAGCGGGAGCGCATGAGACGCTCCGCGGTCGGGGCCGGTGCGCCTCGCAGCAACGGTGCGCAGCACCGTCCGAACACGTCTCCGGAGGAGCACGGGCACCGCGACGACTCGACAGCCGAAGCGTCATCCAGCGCCGTGTCCGCGTCCTTTGTCATCCCTCCAGCGTACGCTCGGGAGAAACGCCCAGAAGGAGAATCGTGACCACTCGACCCGTCGTCCCCTCGTTCACCGCGCACAACGGCTTCGCCCTTCCGGCCATCGGCCTCGGCACCTATCGACTGAACGGCGATAGCGGAGCGGATGCCGTCGCCGGGGGCATCGGGGCGGGCTACCGGCTCATCGACACGGCTTTCAACTACGAGAATGAGGGCTCGGTCGGCCGGGGGGTCGCCGCCGCAGAGGTGGATCGCTCGGAGATCGTCGTCACGACGAAGCTCCCCGGCCGCCACCACCCGTCCGAGAGAGCGCGCGACAGCATCGAGGAGAGCCGCTCGCGCCTGGGACTCGACGTGACGGATCTGCACCTCATCCACTGGCCGAACCCCAGCCAGGGCGAGTACGTCCAGGCGTGGGCCGCTCTGGTCGATGCACAGTCCCGTGGCGTCGTGCGGCAGATCGGCGTCTCGAACTTCCTCCCGGAACATGTGGAGCGCATCGAAGCCGAGACCGGTATCCGTCCGGTCGTCAACCAGATCGAGGTGCACCCCTACTTCCCCCAGGAGGAGCAGCTCACGTACCACCGGGAGAAAGGAATCCTCACGGAAGCCTGGAGCCCCCTCGGTCGCGCGAAGGCGCTGCTCGACGAGGCGGTGATCCGCGAGGTCGCCGCAGCGCACGCGATCTCTCCTGCCCAGGTCGTGCTCGCCTGGCACGTGGCACGGGGGACGGTGTCGATTCCCAAGGCCTCGACGCTGGAGCACCAGGTCGCGAACCTCGCCGCCGCAGAAGTCGTGCTCGACGAAGGCGAGGTCACGGCCATCACCGCGCTCGGACGTCCGGACGGACGACTGTTCGACGCGGATCCCCGGACGCACGAGGAGTCCTGACCCGGTATCGCGTCAGACGCGCTGCGTGCCGAGCACGCGAAGGAACTCGAGCTTGCCCGCCGATTCGCTCCCGGGTGCGGCGGTGAGGACGATCAGCGCCTGCGATTCGTCCTCACTGAACAGCGCCTGGCAGTCGACCTCGATCTCCCCCAGCTCCGGGTGCACCATCACTTTGTGCTGCTCGAACCGTCGGCTCACCACGTGCGCCTCCCACAGCTCCACGAATTCCGGGCTCCGGGCTGACAGCGCCTCGACGATCTCCCCCGCCCGCGACCGGGGACCCATCACCCCGTGTGCAGCGCGCAGAGCGCCGACGAGGGCACGAGCCTGTCGCGGGTGATCGACCTCGCGATATCGCCGCCGCTCGACGTCGGGATGGGCGAACCAGCGGTAGATGCCGCTCCGGTCGAGCCCGGTGAGTGCGGTCGAATCGCCCACGAGAGCGCGGGAGGCATCGTTCTGCACGAGAACTTCATCGAGGAGCGAGACGACGAATGCCGGGGTGTCGTGCAGCCGGTCGAGCACGCGGAGGATGCCGGGACGCACGTACTCGGTGAGGGGGGCGCGGTCCGGGGCACTGTGTCCGCAGAGCCGGAAGAGGTAGTCGCGCTCGTCCTCGGTCAGGCGCAGAGCACGTGCCAGGGAGGAGAGGATCTGCACGCTGGGCTGGGGTCCCCGCCGCTGCTCCAGGCGCGTGTAGTAGTCCGTCGACATGGTCGCCAGCTGTGCCACCTCTTCTCTGCGCAACCCGGAGGTCCGGCGTCGAGGTCCGGCCGGAAGTCCCACGTCGGCAGGCCGCAGTGCCTCACGTCGCCGGAGCAGGAACTCGGCCAGCGCATCACGATCCACCTCTGAAGTATCCCCCGACGTCCGCGCAGGTTCCAGGGACCGGTGATCCCTGGATGACCGCTCTCTGGAGGGACGGTTCCGGGACGCCGAGGCTGATCGTATGAACATCACCGGAAACACCATCTTCATCCCGGGCGCGACGAGCGGCATCGGCCTCGCCCTCGCCGTGCGTCTGCATGCCCGCGGCAACACCGTGATCGTGGGAGGACGCCGCGAAGACCGGCTCACAGCCATCGCCGGCGAGCATCCCGGTATCCACACGGTGCGGATCGACACGACCGACGCCGACAGCATCCATGCGGCCTCCCGAGCTGTCCTCGCAGAGCACCCCGCCCTGAACGTGCTGATCACGATGGCCGGTGTCATGCGGGCCGAGGACTGGACCACGCCCACAGGATTCCTCTCCACCGCCGAGGAGACCGTCGAGACGAACATCCTCGGGCCGATCCGGCTGATCGCCGCTTTCGTCGAGCATCTGCGCGCGCAGCCGGAAGCGACGATCATGACGGTCTCGTCCGGCCTCGCCTTCGCCCCGCTCCGCGCGACGCCGAGCTACAACGCCAGCAAGGCCGCGATCCACATGCTCAGCGAATCCCTGCGCCTGCAGCTCGAAGGGAGCAGTGTGTCGGTGCTCGAGCTGGAACCGCCGGCGGTGCGCACGCCTCTCATGCCCGGACATGAGGAGAACGAGTCCGCTATGCCGCTCAACGAGTTCATCGACGAAGTGATGGAGCTGATCGAGTCGCGGCCGAACGCCACCGAGATCCAGGTGGAACGCGTGAAATTCCTCCGCTACGGAGAGGCCCGCGGTGACTACGACCGGGTCGTCGCCACGCTGAACGCCACCGACCCGCACGGGCGCTGAGCCGACGCGGGGTGCCGGTCGCGCACCGGCGCCCCGCTCACGGGTGCAGAGACGCCGCAGCCGCCGTCAACGCGTCGGCGGACTGCCGCAGCAGCGCGAGCTCGTGGTCGGAGAACGACGTGTTGCGGATCGGGACAGCGCCCGTCGCACTGACGATCGAAGGCACCGACAGCGCGACTCCGTCGACACCGTGGAAGTCGCGCAACACCGTGCTCACGGGCATGACGGCGTGCTCGTCGTGAAGGATGGCCTCGACGATTCGCGCACTCGACAGCCCGATGGCGTAGTTCGTCGCCCCCTTGCCGAGGATGACCTTGTAGGCGGCATCGCGCACGTCGACGGCGATCTCCTGCAACTCCTCGAGGGTGAACCGGGGGTGTCCCGGCGTCTCCCACTCGAGGATCGGCACGGTGCCGATGGTCGCCCGAGACCACAACGGGAACTCCGTGTCACCGTGCTCGCCGACGATATGGGCGTGGACACTGGCCGTCGACACGCCCGCCCTCTCGGCAAGCTTCCAGCGCAGCCGCGAGGTGTCGAGCACCGTACCGGACGCGAAGATCCGCTCCGGCGGGAGTCCGGTCTCCTCCTGAGCGATCACGGTGAGCACGTCGCACGGGTTGGTGACGATCACGTACACCGCGTTCGGTGCGACCTCGAGCAGTTCGGGCATCATGCGGCGGATGATCCCCGCATTGACCTCAGCGAGCTCGATCCGGGTCTGTCCCGGCTTCTGCTTGGCTCCCGCCGTGATCACGACGACGTGCGAACCCGCGGCCACCGAGATGTCGCTGCCACCGACGATGTCGCTCGAACCCGTGAACTGCGTTCCGTGCGCGAGGTCGAGGACCTCCGCCTCGACCTTCTCGGTGGCGATGTCGTAGAGCGCGACATGACGCGCAGATCCGCGGATCAGTGCGGCGTAGGCGACGCTGGATCCCACGCTTCCCGCGCCGACGACCGTGAGCTTCGAGTTCTCGATGATCTCCATGCGCTCAGTCTCGCAGTGCAGTGCGCCTCTCCGGCAGGGGGAACGCCGTCGGAAATGCTCACAGCGCGGCGGCGACCGCCTGAGCGACCGTCGGATGAGCGAACTCGAAGCCCCCGCGCTCCAGAACCCGCGGCCGCACATCGGCGTCCGGAAGGAGCAGCGAGTCCGCTGCGTCGCCGAGGGCGAGGCGCAGAGCCCAGGCCGGCGCGGGGAGCCAGAACGGTCTGTGCATGCGCGCAGCGAGCTCCCGGCCGATGTCGTTCGCAGACGCGGGGGTCGGCCCCGTGAGGTTGACCGGTCCGGCGAGCTTCGTGTCCAGGACGTGCCGGATCCCCCGGACCTCATCGTCGAGCGAGATCCAGGGCCAGACCTGTGTTCCGCGTCCGAGAGGACCGGAGACGCCGAAGCGGGTCAGCTGGATGAGCGGCTTGAGCACTCCGCGACGATGGATCACGGGGGCGGTGCGGAGCAGCGCGACCCTGGTGTGGTCCTCGGCGCGTCGAGCCTCGGCCTCCCAGCGCACGGTCAGATCGGCGAGAAAGGTCTCACCGGCTGCGGACTCCTCCGTGAGGACTTCGCCGGGAGCGGACCCGTAGTACCCGACAGCGGACGCCGAGACCAGTGCCGGCGCATCCGAGCGCAGGGCACGCAGGGCCGTCGTCATGGTGCGGGTCGTCTGCAAGCGCGAATCGACGAGTTCCGCACGGTAGCGGCGTGTCCAGGGCAGACGGCCGACGCTGGCGCCGCCGAGCGCGACGACGGCTTCCGCACCGGCGAGCACGTCCGGATCGAGCGGACGCTCCCCCGGTGCCCATTGCGCCTCACCCGCTCCGTGCGGCGCACGACGGACCAGAACGGTGACGTCGATCCCGTCGGCGCGCAGGGAGGAGACGAGGGCTGAACCGATCAGGCCCGAGGCCCCGCTCACGACGATGCGTCGCGCCATGTGCTGCAGCTTCCTGTCCGTCGGTCGTCGAATCGTATGGTTCACCAGCGTACGCGCCGTCCCGGCGATGCCCCTAGCCGAGGTCAGTCGGCGCGACGGTAGTGCAGGGCTACCGCACCGCTACGGAACGGTGTCGACGAGACCAGCGCCAGGCGTCGAGTGGCGGGGAGCCCCCGCTCGTACAGCGTGGGACCGTGGCCCGCGATCCGCGGATGCACCAGGAACCGGTACTCGTCGATCAGGTCCAACCGGTCGAGTTCGGTCGCGAGCATGCCGCTTCCCACGAGGACCCCGTCGCGCGTCTCATCCTTGAGTCTCTGCACTCCGGCGCGCAGATCGCCGTGGATCCGGTGGCTGTTCGTCCACGGGAAATCCTGGCGTGTGGCGGAGACCACGTACTTGGGTGTGGCTTCCAGGGCGACAGCCCAGTCGCGCAGCGCCGGCGGGGCGTCCGTCTCTCCTCGCGCGACGGCGGGCCAGGCATCCTCCATCATCTCGTAGGTGGTGCGCCCCCAGAGCATCGCGCCGGATTCTTCGAGGAGACGGGTGTAATACGCGTGTGTCTCGTCGTCGGCGATGCCCACTTCGTGATCGATGCAGCCGTCGAGGGTGACGTTGATGCTGAAGGTCAGGAGTCCCATGCCGGGAGCCTAGGTCCGTGGCCGCGTGACCGCCAGAGTCCGCAGGCGTGCGGTGGGCATCGCCGGGAGATGACTCACGCGCTCCCGTCAGAGTCCGTCTTGTCGCTCGACGACGAGCTCAAGGCGTACTCGCGCACGCGGTCAGTGATGTAGGAGACCACGGTTCCCGATGTGATGCCGATGATGACGATGCCGCCCAGCATCAGGAGCACGGCGAAGAACCGTCCCGCGACGGTCACGGGGTACATGTCGCCGTAGCCGACCGTCGTCAGGGTCACGAACGCCCACCACACGGCATCGCCGAAGCTGTCGATGGTCGCATCCGGCGCGGACCGCTCCACGCTCAGCGTCGAGAGAGCGAGGAAGTAGACGAAGGTCACCGAGTATGCGGCGGAGTAGATGATCAGCTCGGTCCTCACCACGCTGCCGGTGCGGGCATGGAAGAACGGCAGTTGACGAGCGAGGTCGACCACGCGCACGGCCCGGAACACCGGAAGCAGGACCGCGAGGAGCTCCACGGGGTGACGCACGACATAGCGCCACCTGGTGCCCTTCCGAGTGAGGCACACACGGACGATGTAGTCCACGGCGAAGATGAACCACGTCAGGATCGTCGTGTTGCCGGTGACCGTCCGCACGAGCGGCGGCAGATCGGGAGCGATGACGAAGACGGAGAAGCCGATGATGAAGATGACCCCGGCGAACACGAGCGGCACACGCGCGAAGCGATCCCAGCGATCGAAAGACGAACGTGACGAATCCATGCGCCCATCTAACACGAGCGTCGCGCGCGAGGTGGGCCCTGCCGGGATCGAACCGACGACATCCACGGTGTAAACGTGGCGCTCTACCAGCTGAGCTAAAGGCCCTGGTGCCGTCAGTCTATCGGGAGGCCGATGCGCACCCGTGTCGTGGAAGAGGGATAGGCTGAATCCGGCGCGCGTTGTGCACAGCTGACAAGGCTGCCCGTGTCGCTTCCCGTTTCCTTGGCATGACCTGCCAGCTTGACGAAAGGTTCCCCCGTGACCGTGCACGACCAGGATCCGTACTCCCAGGGCCCCCTCGACAGCGATCCGGAGGAGACCGGCGAGTGGCAGCAGTCCCTCGATGAGCTGGTGGATGCCAAGGGCCACGGCCGCGGCCGCGAGATCATGCTCAGCCTGCTCAAGCGTTCCAAGGAACTGCACCTGGGCGTGCCGATGGTCCCGACGACGGACTACATCAACACGATCGCCCCGGAGAACGAGCCCGAGTTCCCGGGTGACGAAGAGGTCGAGCGCCGCTATCGGGCCTGGATCCGCTGGAACGCTGCGATCACGGTGCACCGCGCACAGCGCCCCGGCATCGGCGTCGGCGGTCACATCTCGACGTATGCCTCGTCGGCCGCTCTCTACGAGGTCGGCTTCAACCACTTCTTCAAGGGCGCTGACAACCCCGGCGGGGCCGACCAGATCTTCATCCAGGGTCACGCCTCCCCCGGCACCTACGCACGGTCGTTCCTCGAGGGACGCCTGAGCGAGGACCAGCTCGACGGTTTCCGTCAGGAGAAGTCGCACGCGCCGTACGGCATCCCCTCCTACCCGCATCCGCGTCTGATGCCGGAGTACTGGCAGTTCCCGACCGTGTCGATGGGCCTCGGCCCCATCAATGCGATCTACCAGGCGATGTCGAACAAGTACCTCGAGAATCGCGGCATCAAGGACACCTCCCAGTCGCACGTCTGGGCGTTCCTCGGCGACGGTGAGATGGACGAGGTCGAGAGCCGCGGTCAGCTCCAGGTGGCAGCGAACGAGGGACTCGACAACCTGACCTTCGTCGTGAACTGCAACCTGCAGCGTCTCGACGGTCCGGTGCGCGGCAACGGCAAGATCGTCCAGGAGCTCGAGTCGTTCTTCCGCGGCGCGGGCTGGAACGTCATCAAGGTCGTCTGGGGCCGCGAGTGGGACGATCTGCTCGCGCGCGACACCGAGGGTGCGCTGCTCAACCTGATGAACGTCACCCCCGACGGTGACTACCAGACCTACAAGGCCGAGTCCGGCGCGTACATCCGCGAGCACTTCTTCGGACGCGACGAGCGTGCCGCCGCCCTCGTCAAGGATTACTCCGACGACGACATCTGGAACCTGAAGCGCGGAGGCCACGACTACCGCAAGGTCTACGCCGCGTTCAAGGCCGCGACCGAGCACAAGGGCAAGCCCACCGTCATCCTCGCGAAGACCGTCAAGGGCTACGGCCTCGGTCCGCACTTCGAGGGGCGCAACGCGACCCACCAGATGAAGAAGATGACGCTGGACAACCTCAAGACGTTCCGCGACGCGATGCACATCCCGATCACGGACGCGCAGCTCGAGGAGAACCCCTACCTGCCGCCCTACTATAACCCGGGGCCCCAGGACGAGACGATCCAGTACATGCTCGAGCGCCGTCAGGCTCTCGGCGGATTCCTCCCCGAGCGCCGGTCGACCCATGTGGGTCTCTCGCTGCCGGACGACGCCGCGTACGCGCTTCCCAAGAAGGGCTCCGGCACCCAGGAGATCGCCACGACCATGGCTTTCGTCCGTCTGCTGAAGGATCTCCTCCGCACGAAGGACTTCGGCCACCGCATCGTGCCGATCATCCCCGACGAGGCACGCACGTTCGGTATGGACGCGTACTTCCCGACCGCGAAGATCTACAACCCGAACGGCCAGCACTACACCTCGGTCGACCGCGAGCTGCTCCTCGCCTACAAGGAGAGCCCGCAGGGGCAGATCGTGCACGTCGGCATCAACGAGGCGGGCGCGGTCGCGGCATTCACGGCTGCGGGAACCTCGTACGCCACCCATGGCGAGCCGCTCATCCCGATCTACATCTTCTACTCGATGTTCGGCTTCCAGCGCACGGGCGACGCCCAGTGGGCGGCGGGCGACCAGATGGCCCGCGGGTTCATCATGGGCGCGACGGCGGGTCGCACCACCCTCACGGGTGAAGGCCTGCAGCACGCCGATGGTCACTCGCACCTGCTGGCGGCCACCAACCCGGCGACGCTCTCGTACGACCCGGCCTACGGCTACGAGATCGCGCACATCGTGCGATCCGGCATCGACCGCATGTACGGCGGCGAGCACGAGGACCCGAACGTGATGTACTACATCACGCTCTACAACGAGCCCCTCGTGCAGCCGGCTGAGCCGGAGAACGTGGACGTGGACGGCATCGTGCGAGGCATCCACCGCGTGTCGGTCGGCGAGGGCGACGGCCCCCGCGCCCAGCTCTTCGCGTCGGGCGTCGGCCTGCCGTGGGCGCTCGAGGCGCAGGAACTCCTGAAGAACGACTGGGGTGTGATCGCCGATGTCTGGTCGGTCACCTCCTGGACCGAGCTGCGTCGTGACGGCCTCGCCGCCGACGAGCACAACTTCCTGCACCCCGAGGCCGAGCCGCGCACCGCGTACCTCACCGAGAAGCTGCAGGGCGCCGAGGGTCCGGTCGTCGCCGTGAGCGACTTCATGCACGCCGTGCAGGATCAGATCCGCCCGTGGGTTCCGAACCGCTTCGCCACGCTCGGCGCCGACGGCTTCGGTTTCTCCGACACCCGTGCCGCGGCACGACGGTTCTTCAAGATCGACGGACCGTCCATCGTGGTCCGGACGCTGCAGTCGCTCGCCGAAGAGGGGACGATCGACCGTTCGCTCGCGGCACAGGCGATCCAGAAGTACAGCCTGCACGACGTGAACGCGGGAACCAGCGGCAACGCGGGCGGCGAAAGCTGAGCCCTCGGTGACAGGATCCTCTCCTTCCGGCATGGACAAGGCCGCGACGCTCACCTGGCTGCGCCGGATCTCCGGTGACATCGCCTCGGTGACGATCAAGCGCCTGGAGGACACCCTTCCGTGGTACGCCGACATGCCACCAGCCCGCCGCTCCGCGGTCGGGCTGGTGGCCCAGGCGGGCATCACGTCGTTCATCCAGTGGTACGAGGATCCGACCTCCACCCCGTGGATCGCGGCCGACATCTTCGCCGCCGCTCCCCGGGAGCTGTTGCGCAGCGTCAGCCTCCAGCAGACGCTGCAACTCATCCGCGTGACGGTGGAAGTCACCGAGGAGCGCGTCGCCGGGCGCGGGAACGACCTGCGCGAGGCGATCCTGCTCTACTCCCGCGATGTCGCGTTCGCTGCGGCCGACGTCTACGCCAGGGCCGCGGAGGCCCGAGGGCTCTGGGACGCACGTCTCGAGGCCCTCGTCGTCGACTCGATCCTCACCGGAGAGGCCGACGAAGAGCTTCCGAGCCGCATCGCGGCGCTCGGGTGGCACGGTCACGGCGAGGTCGCTGTCCTCGTCGGTACGACACCGCCGCAGTTCGACGTGGACCTGGTCCGCCGAACTGCCAGGAAGCTCGCCGTCGATGTCCTCATCGGCGTGCAGGGATCCCGTCTCGTGCTCGTCCTCGGACGCGCGCGCGTGGACGGCCAGGAGAACGAGGAGGAGGAACTCGGGTTCCAGGAGATCGCCTCCCGCCTCGAGCCGTCCTTCGGGCCGGGCTACGTCGTCCTCGGACCCCCCGTGGCCGCGCTCGTCGATGCGAGCCAGAGCGCTCGGGCCGCCCTCGCCGGGTTCGCGGTCGCGCGTGCCTGGCGCGGTGCTCCACGCCCCGTCGAAGCCGATGATCTGCTGCCTGAGCGGGCGCTCGCCGGAGATCCGCTCGCGAAGCAGACCCTGATCGAGCGGATCTTCCGTCCCTTGCAGGCGCATTCGACCGATCTGGTCACCACGCTCTGGAGCTACCTCGACAACGGACGCTCCCTCGAGGCGACCGCGCGCGAGCTCTTCGTGCACCCCAACACGGTGCGCTATCGCCTCAAGCGCGTGAGCGAAGTCATCGGTTGGGACGCCACGGGGCCCCGCGAGGCGCTCATCCTGCAGACCGCCCTCATCCTCGGATCCATCGGCGCCGCCGAGCAGGTGCGCAAGCGGGCGCCGCTGCGACGCCCGCAGCGCTGAGCCCGTCCGCCGCCGTTCTGTACGCCACACACAAGGGTTTTTCGGAATCTTGTGATGGATCATCCACCGCTCTGCCGCAATCGTTGGCAGACTGGGTGGGTGATTGTCGTCGTATGCCCTGGTCAGGGCTCGCAGACCCCCGGTTTCCTCGCTCCTTGGCTCGAGCTCGACGGAGTGGCCGAACGCCTCGCCGCGTACTCGGACGCCGCGGAGGTCGATCTTCGCGAACACGGCACGGTGTCCGACGCCGACACGATCCGCGACACGCGTATCGCGCAGCCGCTGATCGTCGCGGCTTCGCTGATCGCCGGTGACGCACTGGTCCAGCGAGCGGGCCGACGCGCCGACGGCATCGCCGGACACTCCGTCGGTGAGATCGCCGCTCTCGTCGGCAGCAACGTCATCGACGCCGACACCGGGATGCGCCTCGTCGGCATCCGGGGCCGCGCGATGGCCGACGCCGCAGCGCAGGAGCAGACCGGCATGAGCGCTGTGCTCGGCGGCGATGAAGAAGCCCTCCTGGCGCGACTCGCCGAACTCCACCTCTCCCCCGCGAACTACAACGGCGGCGGCCAGATCGTGGTCGCCGGCGCGCTTCCGGCTCTCGCCGCTCTCGCCGAGGAACCGCTCAAGGGAACCCGCGTGGTTCCGCTGCAGGTCGCCGGCGCGTTCCATACCCGGTACATGGCCTCCGCGGTCTCCGTCCTCCGCGACGCGGTCGCCGACGTCACCCCCGCGAACCCCGACATCACGCTCTGGACCAACCGTGACGGTTCTGCCGTCACGGATGGCACCCAGGCGCTGAGCTTCCTGGTCGACCAGGTCTCGTCGCCGGTGCGCTGGGACCTCTGCATGACATCCTTCGCAGACGCCGGCGTCACCGGTGTCATCGAGCTCGCGCCCGCCGGTGCGCTGGTCGGCCTCGCCAAGCGCGGCCTCCGAGGCGTGCCGACGGTCGCCGTGAAGACCCCCGAAGACCTCGATGCAGCCGTCGCGCTGCTGAACGGAGAAGCCGCATGAGCCCCACCCTCGCCCAGGTGACCGGACCGGCATACACGCGTATCTACTCCTACGGCGCCGCGCGCGGCGAGAACGCCGTGCCGAACGAAGATCTGATCGGCCCGATCGACTCCAGCGACGAGTGGATCCGCCAGCGCACCGGCATCATCACCCGCGTCCGCGCCGACAAGAACACGGATGCGATCGACCTCGCTGCGGAGGCGGCGTCCGAAGCCATCGAGAAGTCGGGCGTGCCGGCCGATCAGGTCGACCTGGTCATCGTCGCGACCATCAGCAACCCGAAGCAGACCCCTTCCGTCTCGGCCATCGTCGCCGACCGCGTGGGCGCGAACCCCGCCGCGGCGTACGACATCAATGCCGCCTGCGCCGGCTACGCCTACGCGATCGCCCAGGCCGATGCACTGATCAAGGCCGGCGCCGCGCGCTACGCCCTGGTGATCGGCACCGAGAAGCTCTCCGACGTCGTCGACCCGACCGATCGCAGCATCTCCTTCCTCCTCGGCGATGGTGCGGGCGCAGCGCTCCTCGGCCCGAGCGACACGCCGGGGATCGCACCCGCCGTCTGGGGCTCCGACGGCTCGAAGGCCGATGCCGTGGGCATGAACGCCACGCTCACGGACTTCCGCGACGGTGTCGCGCCCTGGCCGACACTCCGTCAGGAGGGGCAGACCGTCTTCCGCTGGGCGGTGTGGGAGATGGCCAAGGTCGCCCGAGAGGCACTCGACAAGGCGGGTGTGGAGCCCACCGACATCGCCGCGTTCATCCCGCACCAGGCCAACATGCGCATCATCGACGAGTTCGCCAAGCAGCTGAAGCTCCCCGAGTCGACGGTGATCGCCCGCGACATCGAGACCACGGGCAACACCTCGGCCGCGTCGATCCCGCTCGCGAGCCACCGGCTGATGGCCGAGCACCCCGAGCTCTCGGGCGGGCTCGCCCTGCAGATCGGGTTCGGAGCAGGACTGGTGTTCGCCGCGCAGGTCGTCGTCCTTCCCTGAGAATGCGCTGACCTTCTCTAGACTGTTCCACGGTTCCGAATACAACCCGTAAGAAAGAGGAAGACCACATGGCTTTCACCAACGATGAGGTCCTCGCGGGCCTCGCAGAGCTCATCACCGACGAGACCGGCATCAACGCCTCCGAGGTCGCCCCGGAAAAGTCGTTCACCGACGACCTCGACATCGACTCCATCTCGATGATGACGATCGTCGTCAACGCCGAAGAGAAGTTCGGTGTCACGATCCCCGACGACGAGGTCAAGAACCTCAAGACCGTCGGCGACGCCGTCAACTTCATCGTCGCGGGCCAGGAGTAATCCCGGCAGGATGCCACCCCCGCACCTCGCGGGGAGTGGCATCCTCCGCCTTGCCCTCTCACCCGTTCGACTTCGTTTCGATAAGGAACCACACCCCATGACCAAGCGCATCGTCGTCACCGGCATCGGCGCCACCTCCGCCATCGGCGGAACGGCCCCGGAGAACTGGACGAACCTGCTGGCCGGCATGTCCGGCACCCGCACGCTCGAACACGACTGGGTCCAGCAGTACGAGCTGCCCGTCACCTTCGCCGCCGAGGCGATCGTCCGCCCGGAAGAGGTTCTCCCCCGCCATGAGGCGAAGCGCCTCGACCCGTCCTCGCAGTTCGCCCTGATCGCAGCACGCGAGGCGTGGGCGGATGCAGGCACCCCCGAGGTCGCCCCCGAGCGCCTCGGTATCGACTTCGCCACCGGCATCGGCGGACTCTGGACTCTCCTCGACGCCTGGGACACGCTGCGCGAGAAGGGCCCCCGTCGGGTCATGCCGCTCACGGTCCCGATGCTCATGCCCAATGCGGCCGCCGGCAACCTCTCCCTGCAGTTCGAGGCCCGCGCCTACGCGCAGACCGTCGTCAGCGCGTGCGCCTCGAGCACCGAATCGATCATCCACGCATACCACCATCTGCAGGACGGCCTCGCCGACGTCGTGATCGCCGGCGGTACCGAATCCGCGATCCACCCGATCACGATGGCTTCCTTCGCTTCGGCGCAGGCGCTGTCTCGTCGGAACGACGACCCGGCCCACGCTTCCCGCCCCGGCGCGATCGACCGTGACGGCTTCGTCATGGGCGAGGGCGCCGCGGCGCTGATCCTCGAGACCGAAGAGCACGCCAAGGCTCGCGGCGCCAAGATCTACGGCTACGTTCTGGGCGGCGGAGTCACCGCCGACGCGTACCACATCACCGGCAACGACCCCGAGGGCAACGGCGCGGCCCGTGCCGTAACGCAGGCGCTCGAAGAGGCCGGCATCACCGCTGATCAGGTCACGCACATCAACGCGCACGCGACGTCCACTCCGGTCGGCGACCCCAACGAGTACGTCGCGCTCAAGAAGGTCTTCGGAGACCGGATCGATGAGATCCCCGTCTCCGCCACGAAGGCCTCCACAGGGCACCTGCTCGGCGGCACCGGCGCACTGGAGGCCATCTTCTCGATCCTCGCGCTCCGTGACCGTGTCGCACCCCCGACGATCAACATGACCGAGCCGGACCCCGCCGTGCCGTTCCGCCTCTCGGGCGCACCCACGGCGCTCGGCGACGGTCCGCAGATCGCCATCAGCAACTCGTTCGGCTTCGGCGGACACAACGCGGTCCTCGTGGTCGCCAGCGCCGACTGACGCCACCGTGCAGCGAGAGGCCCTCCGGGATTCCGGAGGGCCTCTCTTCGCATATGCATGAGAATCCGACGGATGTCTGGCCTCCTCCTGGCGCTCGGTCATGCAGGCGTGCGCGGATCATGCACGTGTCGAGCGCACTTCGGCCCGGAAGACTCGGGACGGATCCGGGAAGAGCCCGGACGGATGTGGATGCCGCTCAGGCTGGGCGCAGTGTTCCGAGTCGCCGCGAACGAGCCTCACGCCATCGGGTGAGATACGGGAGGAAGACCCCGATCAACGGGCCGACCCCGAACGCGAAAAGCACCGTACCGACGCCCACAGGGCCTCCGAGGATGAAGCCGATCACCAGGACGCTGCCCTCGATCAGGGTGCGCACCACCCAGACGGCCCATCCGGTGCGCCGAACCAAACCGGTCATCAGCCCATCACGCGGACCGGGACCGAAGTCCGCGGCGATGTAGAGGCCGGTCGCGAAGGCCAACAGCACCAGCCCGAAGACGAACATCGGAGCCCCGATCCAGACGGACGGAGGCTGCGGGATCAGGAGCAGCGCGAGATCAGCGCTCGGCCCGACCAGGAGCGCGTTCAACACGGTTCCGAGGCCCACACGCTGACGTAGCGGGATCCACAGCAACAGGACGACGACCGAGACGATCACGGTCATGGCGCCGTAACCGACACCCGTCTGGCCGGCCAGTCCGAGCGCTAGGACGTCCCACGGCGCCACCCCGATGCCGCCGCGCACCATGAACCCGAGCGCGACGCCGTAGAGGAACAGGCCGAACACGAGCTGCAGGAGACGCTCGACGAGGTCCTTGCGGGAGGACGCCTGGATGGGGAGCAGCACGGCACGGAGGAACATGATTCCACTCTGGCTCCCGCATACAGCGCGATGCCGAGGCCACTGGCGACAAGTGGCCTGCCGATGCGAGTCCAGTTTGCGCCATGCTGGACTCATGGGATCACGACTCGTCGAACAGCTCGGGGCGCACAACGTGGCCGGTACCGCCGCGAGCGTGCTGGCCGATCGCATCCGCGCCTTGGTCCTCGACGGCCGGTTGACCGTCGGCGAACGCCTGCCCAGCGAACGCGCCCTCGCGCGGGAGCTGCGGCGGTCTCGCTCGACCATCACCCGCGCCTACGGCCTGCTGGAGGATGACGGCTACGTCACCCGGCTGCACGGGGGCAGCACGCGCGTCGCCCTCCCCCACGATCACGCAGCCCCCGGTCTCGACGCCGACGACACGGCCATCGACCTCTCCATCGCCTCCATGGACTCCACCCCCGGACTGTACGACGCCACCGTGCGGTCGCTCCCGCGGCTGGCCGCACTGCGCGGCACGAGCGGGTACTCGCTGCAAGGACTGCCGGAACTCCGAGACGCGGTCGCGCAGCGGTTCCGTGAGCGCGGAGCTCCGACATCCGCGGAGGAGATCATCATCACCTCCGGGGCGCTCAACGCGGTCAACCTGATCCTCACGGCGATCGGCCGACGGGGCGAGAGAGCGCTCGTCGAGCAACCGACCTTCCCCCACGCGCTCGAGGCTCTGCACCGCCACGGGTACCGATTGGTCCCCACGCCGGTCGACGTGGAGGGGTGGGATACACGGCACCTCAACGAGACGCTGCTCAGCGCGCGTCCTCACGTCGCCTATCTGATCCCCGACTTCCACAACCCGACCGGGGCCACCCTGCCGGACGAGGACCGCCAGCGGATCGTGACGACCTCGCGCAACGTGGGCACGCATCTGATCGTCGACGAGACGACCACGGAGTTGGACATCGACCGAGGGTGGTCGCCCACGCCGATGGCCGCCAGCGGACCCAACGTCATCACCGTCGGATCGATGTCCAAGATCGCCTGGGGAGGAATGCGGATCGGATGGATCCGTGCCGAACGCTCCGTCGTCGCGCGGCTGCTCGCGGTACGGCCTTCCTTCGAGCTCGGTACCGCACTGCTGGAGCAGTGCATCGCGATCGAGCTGCTCACGGAGATGCCCGCCCTCACCTCGCACGTGGGCCGACGTCTGCGCGCAGGACGCGCTGCCGTCGAAGCCGGCGTCGCCGGGATCCCCGGCTGGCACATGCCTCGCACACCGGGTGGGCTCTCGGCCTGGGTCGACATCGGCGGCCCGCTCTCCACCGCGCTGTCACTGGCCGCGCGTGAACGGCAGCTCATCCTGCCGCCGGGCCCACGTTTCACCACCGGTGGCGTCCTGGAACGACGGTTGCGTCTGCCCATCACCCTCCCGCCCGACCGCACCGCGGAGGCGATGACACGGTTGGCGCTGGCCTGGGAAGACGTGCGCAGGGGCACCGCATCCCGTGCCGACGACCTCGAGCACGCCGCCGTGATCTGATCCAGACGACGAGGACCCCGCCTCGTCTCCGGGGCGGGGTCCTCATCGTGCGGGGTGGGGATACGTCTTCTCAGCGTCCGGGATGATTCACCGGCATCCGATACTCACGCCTCCCCGCTCCCAGTCTCTGGAGTCGGGACTACCCGACCTTGTGAAGCCAGACGACCCTGGCGTCGTCGCTGGCGTGCCTGAAGGGCTCGAGCTCCTCGTCCCACGCGGACCCGAGGGCGATGTCGAGTTCGCGCTGCAGTTCCACCGCGCTGCCCGCGGCGATCTCCATCGCGTAGCGGATCCGGTCTTCACCGATGACGATGTTCCCGGCCGCATCGGTCTGTGCGTAGTGGATGCCGAGGTCGGGCGTGTGCAACCAGCGTCCGCCGTCGCTGCGCGGTGTCGGGTCCTCGGTGACCTCGAAGCGGAGGTGCTCCCAGCCGCGGATCGAGGTGGCGAGGGCAGCTCCGGTGCCGACCGGACCGTCCCAGTAGAACTCGGCGCGTCGCGCGCCGTTCAGCACGGGCTGCTCGGTCCAATCGAAGTTCACTGCACGCCCGATAGCGCGACCCACCGCCCATTCGAGGTGCGGGCAGAGCGCGCGAGGCGCAGAGTGGATGAACACCACTCCGCGTGCGTAAGCCGTCGCCATGATCTCTCCGTTTCATCAGGTGCGTCTTCCCCAACGACCTGAACCACGAAGTGGCGAGAATATGCGGTTGTGCGCCCATTCTCGCCGAGTTCGCCCAAAATCACAAGCATGTTATTCATGACGAAGGCCCCGGTCACCGGGACCGGGGCCTTCGGACCGCAGTCGGTCCGGAGTCTGACGAGATCAGGCCTCGCTCATGGCCTGCTTCACCTGCTGGCCCTTCGCGGCATAGTAGGCCGCGCGAGCGGCGTCCTTGCGAGCCTGCTCGGCGTACCCGAACTCGAGCGTCTCCTGGTCGACCTCGTAGTTGGGCACGTCGTCGGTGCCGTGGTACTTCTCGATGTAGGCGTCGAGCTCGGGGCCCGAGGTCCACGACGTGATGAGGCAGTAGCGCGGCTCGGTGCCGTTGTGGGTCGCCGCGTGCCACAGGCGCTGCGTGTCGACGATGAGCTGCGCTCCGGCCGGGAGCGCGATGCGGTACTCGATGCTCGGGTCCGTGCGGTTCTCGCGCAGGACGAAGTAGCTGTCCTTGTCATCGGTCAGGTTGAAGAATCCGCGCACGACCCAGCCGGTGCCGTCGGGGTTCAGACGGTTGTTGTCGTCCTGGTGGAGGTTGTAGAGGCAGTCGCCGTACGGGGTCGGCTGCAGCTCGATGACGCGGCAGCGTCCGACGTTGGCGCCCGGCTCCTGCGCGCGACGCGTCAGGTTCGGGGCCTTCTCGGTCTGCGAGTCGATCCAGACGCCGTCCTTGTCGGTGCGCGGCGGCTTGTGGTTCCAGAAACCGTTGCACTCGATGTCACCGAAAGCGCTCGCGAGCGGAGCGAAGCGGGTGTCACCCGACGACTTCCAGTCGTTGTACTCGATGTCGAGCCACTCCTTGGGGTCGAGCTCCTGGTTGTAGCTGTCGAGGACGACGAATCCCTTGTCCTCGAGGGCAGCGGACTTGATGTAACCCATGATCGAGTCATGTTCCTTTCATCGGGGGCCAGCACGTTTTAACAGGCCCTGATAAGGCAAGCCTAACAGCGAAGCCTGCGCCCCCTTCGGAGGTCGGCCGTGCATAACCGAATAGACTGATCGGGGTGCCCGGCGAAGTCTCGGCACCCGTCGCTACGGGAGGACGAGACACCAGCATGAGCACCGCGACCAACGTCGAGGCGACAGCAGTCAACACGATCGAATGGCTCGCGGCGGACACGTCGACGATCGTGGTGCCGGTGTACCAGCGCCAGTACCGGTGGGACATCGGCGGCTGCGAACGGCTCCTCTCCGACATCCGTGCTGTCGCGCGCGAAGACGACGCACACCGCCACTTCCTCGGGTCGATCCTGTCCGCGCAGGACGGCGCATCGAGGGAGTCCGACCTCATCCTCATCGACGGACAGCAGCGCATCACGACGCTCATGCTTCTCGTGGCGGCCCTGCACCATGCCATCCGCGACACCGACCCCGTGCTGGCGTCGTCGCTCGAACGCGTCCTGGTCCGCTCCGATGACCCAGGACGCACGAAGCTGCGCCCCCACGACGCCTGGGCCGAGCTCTACGAATCCGTCGTGCTCGACCGCCGCGACGACGCGGATCGCGAGTCGCGCTTCGACGACAACTACGCGTTCTTCCGCAGCCAGATCCACGTGGATGAGGTCCCCCTGATCTGGCGCGGGCTGCAGCGGCTCGAGCACGTGTCGATCACGCTCGGCGCCCGAGCGAACGCGCAGCAGATCTTCGAGAGCCTGAACTCGACCGGCGAGCCTCTGCGCGATCACGAGCTCATCCACAACTACATCCTGATGGGCCTCAGCCACGCGGAGCAGGTCGACGTCGAAGCCCGCTTCTGGGTGCCGATCGAGCACCACACGGGAGAGGCGATCGGCGCGTTCTGGCGGCACTACCTCGTCCTCGTGACGGGGCGTGAGGTCGCAGCGAACGGCGAGCACGGCGTGTACAGCGCCTTCCGGCAGTCCTTCCCCCGTGTCGACGTCGCGCATCTCCAGGCCGACGCCGAGGAGTGGCGACACCATGCAGAGATCTACGGCGTCCTGCTCGACCCGACGCGCGAGCCGGATCCGGAGATCGCGCGGCAGCTACGCCAGGTCACGACCTTCGGCCGCGCCTCCGCCCCGTTGGTGATGAGCGCCTACAGCGACCACCTCCGCGGTCTCATCGACCGCGCCGAACTCATCGAGACCCTGGAGTGGCTTCAGGCGCTGTATCTCCGTCGTGCACTGGTCAACCTGCCGTCCGAACGTCTCATCGCTCGCCTCTGCCGCGCGCGCCGCGACGGCCGTGACGCGCTCGCACGCGCGTTCGCCCGCATCACTCCGTCGGACGAGCGAGTGAGCGCAGTTCTGAAGTACAGCGAACTCCCCCGCCCCGCCTACGTCCTGGGGCGTGTGGAAGGCGTCGACGACCTCGACGCGTACGACATCGAGCACATCGCGCCGACCGTTCCGGGAGACGCCTGGTCCGGCGACGGTGAGCGCCCGTGGAGCGAATACACCGAGGATGAGCAGAACAGCCACCGGGCGCTCGCGCCGACCCTCGGCAATCTGACTCTTCTCGAGCAGCCGTTGGCGGAACGGGTGTTCGGTGCTTCCTTCTCGATCAAGCGCGTCGAGGCCTACGCCCGAAGTTCCGTGCCTGCGACGCGCGACCTCGCTGAGATCCCCTCCTGGGGCACGGCGGCCATCACCCAGCGCACCGTCGCCCTCACCGCCGAGCTGATCCGCATCTGGGCGCGCCCCGCCCTCCCGGAGATCGACGACGACGGACTCACACCGATCCTGGACGCCGTTCGGCGTCGCGGATGGCCCACCGGATGGGAGCGCGAGTTCGACTATGTCGAGTACCGCGGTGAGCGCTGGGAGGTCCCCGACGTCAAGTACCTGTTCAACCGGGTCTTCCGTCGCGCCTGGACCGACACGAGGGAGGCAGCCCTGGCTTATTGCGCGGCACACGGCGGACCGATCTACCGGGACATGGCGTGGAAGGGCCAGTGGGACCAGCTCGACGAGGGCCACTTCCTCTACATGGGCTGGGATTCCAATTACATGATGACCGCTGTGCAGGGCGTGCTCGAGGAGTCGGGCATCGCCTCAGAGGTCTTCGTCAAGTACTCCTACATCGGGAACGTGATGTGACCATGAGCACCACCGTCCGCCAGCTGCTCGACCTCACCGTCGAGGACCACACCCTCACCGTCCCCCTGGTCTGGGACGACGCCTCCGACCCCCGCACGATCGAGGTGTTCGCCCGTGTGGTCTCCCGCGCCGGCGGGGAGTCGCTCCCGTATCTGGTCTTCCTCCAGGGCGGTCCGGGCCACGAGGCGCCGCGTCCGTTCCACTCCTCGACCGCGCCCGCGTGGCTCGACGGCGCACTCGCGCACTATCGGGTGGTGCTCCTCGACCAGCGGGGTACCGGGCGCTCGACTCCGGTCGGAGATCACGACCTGGAGCGCGGTACGGACGCCGTGGCCGAGCACCTCACCCATCTGCGTGCGGACGCGATCGTGCGCGACTGCGAGGCCGTGCGCGAGCATCTGGGTGCCACCACCTGGAGCGTGCTCGGACAGTCGTTCGGCGGCTTCACCACCCTCGCGTATCTCTCCACCGACGCCTCTTCGCTCGACGACGTGTTCATCACCGGTGGCCTCAGCGCCGTCGGGCGCCACCCGGACGACGTGTATGCGCTCTGCTACGACAAGATGCGCGACGCCTCGGAGCGCTACTACCGCCGCTTCCCCGAGCATCGCGACGTGATGCGGCGCCTCGTCGAACGTGCGGATGCCGGAGACATCGTCCTGCCCGACGGAGAAGTCGTCTCACGCTCGCGGCTGCGGTCGCTGGGATCCGCTCTCGGCACCGACGACGGCTGGCAGACGGTGTGGTCGATTCTGGAACGCGACCCGTCCTCCAACGCCTTCCGGTACGACCTGATGCACGCGATGCCCTTCGACGGCCGCAACCCGCTCTACTTCGCCTTCCACGAGTCGAGCTACGCCGACGGACACGCCACGCGGTGGTCGGCTGAACGCACCGAGCCCTCCGACTTCCGCGACGACCCGACGCTGTTCACGGGCGAGCACATCCGTCGCGAGTGGACCGAGACGGTGCCCGCTTTCCAGCCGTGGCGCGATGTCACCCTCGCGCTCGCGGAGCACGAGTGGCCGAGCATCTACGATGCAGACGCGATCGCCTCATCCGGAGCGACGGGCGCCGCCGCGGTCTACGTCAACGACGTCTACGTCCCGATGGAGTTCTCCCTCGAGACGGCACGCCTGCTTCCCGACGTCACGCTGTGGGTGACGAACGAACACGAGCACAACGGACTCCGCTCCGGGCCGGTACTGTCGCGCCTGATCGACCTGGCCCACGGGCGCCGTCTGCGCTGAGCGACTCCTCCCCCTCGGGGCGGATGCCCTCGTTCCCGCTGCCGTCTACCCTGGAGGGCATGGAAGAAGGTGTGGGCGTGCTCGTCACGGTCGGCGTGCTGCTGCTCCTGCTTTCCGCCGTCATCGTCGCCATCGCGTTCGGCTTCTCGCGGATACCGATCGAGAAGAAGTACGAATCCGGCGGAGGGGGCCTCGGCGGCGCGTTCGATGCCGTCTGGTCGCCGTCTGCGCACGAGGCGGGTATCGAGCGCGACCGTCAGACGCAGCGGACCGCCCCGGCCCCATCCCCGGGCGATCCTCCGGACACGATCGACGACGGCCGGATCCGGCTCGACATCTGACGACCGGATCCGACACACACGGCCGGGCACGACGAAGGCCCCACGCTCCGAGGAGCATGGGGCCTTCGTCGTGGCAGTCGTTACTTGGACGAGCCGCCGAAGCCCTTGAAGCGCTGGTTGAACTTCTCGACGCGACCGGCCGAGTCCATGATGCGCTGCTTGCCCGTGTAGAACGGGTGCGATGCCGAGGAGATCTCGACGTCGATCACCGGGTACTCCACGCCGTCCAGCTCGATGGTCTTGTCGCTGGTGACGGTCGAACGGGTGAGGAACGTCTCGCCCGAGCCGAGGTCGCGGAACACGACTGCCTGGTAGTCGGGGTGAATGTCAGTCTTCATGGGATTCCTTAGTTGCTGCCCTGGATTGTGCCAGGGACGAGGGAAGTCTGCGGTGCAGAGAGCACCAAGGGTCGATTCTATCAGACGCTGGTCACGCAGCTGCGCGGGCGGCGTAGCGGCCGTCTTCGCTGCTGAGCACGATGGGCATGCCGAACGCCTCGGTCAGGGTCTCAGCCGTGAGCGTCTCGCCGATGGGGCCCGCCGCGACGACGGAACCCTCACGGATCAGCATCACGTGGGTGAAGCCCACGGGGATCTCCTCCACATGGTGCGTGACCATGAGCATCGCCGGGGTGGTCGGGGACGACGCGTATCCGCTGAGCAGCGCCAGAAGCTCCTCCCGCGAACCGAGGTCGAGGGATGCCGTCGGCTCGTCGAGCAGCAGCAGCTCCGGGTCGGTCATCACCGCACGCGCGATCTGCACACGCTTCTGTTCTCCGTCGCTGAGAGTGCCGAAGGTGCGGTCGGCCAGGTGGTCGAGACGCCAGTCGCCGAGAACGCGGAGGGCCCGACGCTCGTCGATGTCCTCGTAGTTCTCGTTCCAGCGGCCGAGCACCGAGTACGCAGCGGTGAGCACGGTGTTGAGGACCGTCTCGTCACGAGGGACACGCTTGGCCATCGCCGACGACGCGAATCCGATGCGCGGACGCACCTCGAACACGTCGGTGCGTCCCAGGGTCTCCCCGAGCACGGTCACGGTTCCCGACGTCGGGTGCATGAGCGTGTCGGCGAGCTGCAGCAGCGTCGTCTTGCCCGCGCCGTTCGGGCCGAGGATCACCCATCGCTGATCGTCGTCGACCTCCCAGGTCACGTGATCGATGATGTTGCGCCCCTCACGGCGCACGACGACGTCGGTGAATTCCAGAGCACTCGGCATGGTCCCAGCCTATCGGCTCAGGGCGTCAGCTCCGCGTAGAGCGCGCGCGTCGTCTCCGCGATAGATGCCCAGCTGAAGTCGCTGCGTGCACGCTCCCTCCCGGCCTCGCCGTAGGCCCGCGCCCGCTCCGGATCCATGGCCACTTCGGTGAGCACGGCGGCGAGATCGGCGACGAAGCGGTCCGGGTCGACCGGCGTGCCGGTACCGTCCTGCACCTGATCGATCGGCACGAGCCGTCCCGTGCGCCCATCCGCGACCACCTCGGGGATACCCCCGGTCGCGGTGCCGACGACGGCAGCTCCACAGGCCATCGCTTCGAGATTCACGATGCCCAGAGGCTCGTACACCGAGGGGCACACGAACGTCGTGGCGGCGGTGAGAATCGCGGAGAGTTCATCACGCGGCAGCATCCGCTCGATCCAGATCACTCCGTCGCGACTCTGTTGGAGCATCCGCACCCCCTCCTGCACCTCCGCCATGATCTCCGGGGTGTCCGGGGCCCCGGCGCACAGCACGAGCTGGACCTCAGGCGGGAGCAGCTGCGCGGCCCGGAGCAGATACGGCAACCCCTTCTGCCGAGTGATGCGCCCGACGAAGACGACGGACGGTCGCGAGGGATCCATCCCGATCGATCGCAGGAACGCCTCGTCCTGCACCGGCCGCCAGCGTTCGACATCGATGCCGTTGTGGATCACGCGCACTTTCGCGGGATCCACCTGGGGGTAGCTGCGCAGGATGTCCTCCCGCATGCCGGCGCTCACGGCGATCACGGCGGCGGCGTTCTCATAGGCGAGGCGTTCGACGCCGCTGGAGATGGCGTAGCCCCCTCCGAGCTGTTCGGCCTTCCACGGGCGCAGGGGCTCGAGGCTGTGGGCGGTGAGCACGTGCGGGATGCCGTGCAGCTGAGAGGCGAGGTGACCGGCGAAGTTCGCGTACCAGGTATGGCTGTGCACCAGGTCGGCGTCGGTGATCGCTGACACGATCTCGAGGTCCGTCCCCAGCGTCTGCAGCGCAGCGTTGGCATCAGCGAGCTCGACAGGCGTGCGATAGGCGAACGTACCCGCTTCTTCGCGCGGCTCGCCGAACGCACGCACCCGCACATCGACGTGCTCGCGGAGCGCAGCGACCAGTTCCGCGACGTGCACGCCGGCACCGCCGTAGACCGCGGGCGGGTACTCCTTCGTGATCATTTCGACTCGCATGTCTGAACGCTAGTACAGCAGCCGTGAACGCATCTATGGTGGAGCCATGTCCGCTCCAAAGAAGGTTTTCGGGATCATCCTCGCCGGCGGCGAGGGCAAGCGACTCATGCCTCTCACCGCGGATCGCGCGAAACCGGCGGTGCCGTTCGGCGGACAGTACAGACTCATCGATTTCGCGATCTCGAACCTCATCAATTCCGGTCTGCGACAGATCGTCGTGCTGACGCAGTACAAGTCCCACAGCCTCGATCGCCACATCTCTCAGACCTGGCGCATGTCGGCCCTCCTCGACTCCTACGTCACCTCGGTCCCCGCGCAGCAGCGCCTCGGCAAGCGCTGGTTCTCCGGCTCCGCCGACGCGATCCTGCAGAGCATGAACCTGATCAACGACGAGAAGCCCGACATCGTCGTGGTCATCGGCGCCGACCACGTGTACAGGATGGACTTCCGGCAGATGCTCGAGGCCCATGTCGCGTCCGGGGCGAAGGCGACTGTCGCGGGTATCCGCCAGCCGCTCGCCCTCGCCTCGCAGTTCGGCGTGATCGATGCGGACGCGGAGTCGGGAAGGATCAAGCAGTTCCTCGAGAAGCCGACCGACATCGCCGGTCTCGAGGACTCGCCGCACGAGGTGCTCGCCTCGATGGGCAACTACATCTTCGATGCCGATGCCCTCATCGCGGCCGTCGAGGCCGACGGTGAATCACCCACCTCGGGCCACGACATGGGCGGCGACATCGTCCCCTACTTCGTCGACCGGGGCGAGGCCGGGTACTACGACATGAAGCAGAACGAGGTTCCCGGGTCCTCCCCGCGTGACCGCTCGTACTGGCGCGATGTCGGAACCATCGACTCCTTCTTCGACGCGCACCGTGACCTGATCTCGACGCTGCCCGTGTTCAACCTCTACAACATGGAGTGGCCCATCCACTCGCAGGCGGTCAATTCGCCTCCGGCGAAGTTCGTGCGCGACTCCGTCGGGCGGATCGGCAACGCGATCGACTCGATCGTGTCGCTCGGCTCCGTGCTCTCGGGGACCCATCTCGAACGCAGCGTCGTCGGACCGTGGACGCTCGCCGGTGGCGGGTCGACCATCACCGACTCTGTCGTGTTCGACCACGTCCAGGTGGGTCAAGGAGCCCGCGTGCATCGTGCGATCCTCGACAAGAACGTGGTGCTGGCCGACGGCGCGACGGTGGGCGTGGATCGGGAGCGCGACCTCGCTCGTGGCTTCACGGTGACGGAATCAGGCATCACGGTGGTCGGCAAGGGCGTCTTCATCGAACGCTGAAGACGTCACGCGGCGCGTCGACCCACCGGGTGATGGATAGGCTCGACGAGTGACTGCTGCACGATTCCTCGTCGTCCTCGATGCCGATTCCACCCTCATCCGCAATGAGGTGATCGAACTGCTCGCCGACGAGGCCGGACGGCGCGACGAGGTGCAGGCTGCCACGGAGGCGGCGATGCGCGGCGAGGTCGACTTCGCGACGAGCCTGCGTTCCCGGGTCGCCGCGCTGAAGGGCGTTCCGGTGTCGGCATTCGAGCGTGTGCGCGCGCGGATCGAACCCACCCCGGGCGTGCGCGAACTCACCGCCGCCGTCCGCGCCCGCGGCGGTGTCGTCGGCGTCGTCTCCGGAGGCTTCCACGAGATCCTCGACGTGGTGGCGCCCGACCTGGGCGTGGACCGCTGGCGGGCGAACCGGCTCGAGGTGGTCGACGGCTCGCTGTCCGGTCACGTCGACGGAGACATCGTCGACGGGGCGGCGAAGGCGCGCTCCCTCCAGGAGTGGGCGGCCGATCTCGGGGTCGCGCCACACGCCACGATCGCGATCGGTGACGGTGCCAACGACCTGGCGATGATGGCCGTCGCCGGGCTCGGTTTGGCCTTCAACGCGAAGCCCGCGGTCCGTGAGGCGGCCAGCCTCGTGATCGGCCCGCAGGACCTTTCCGAGGTCATCGCGCTGCTTCCGTAGGAGAACTCCTGGCGATTGTCCGAACCCGCCACTAGCGTCGGCTCATGGACATCATCCTCATTCCCGGACTCTGACTCGACGCATCCAGCTGGGACGACGTGATCCCGGCGCTGGAGGAGGCAGGTCATCGGGTGCACCCGCTCAGCATGCCCGGACTCGGCGAAGACGCATCCGTCTCCTCCGAGATCGGCATCGCCGAGTGGATCGCTGCCGCCGCCTCCGCCGTCGATGCCGTCGACGGCGACGTCGTGGTCGTCGGGCACAGCGGCGGCGGCAATGTCGCCTGGGGTGTCGCAGACGCTCGCCCCGACCGGGTGCGCCGCGTGATCTTCGTCGACACGGCGCCGCCCGCGGACGGACACGGGATCAGCGAGTTCGACGTCGTCGACGGGGTCGTGCCGTTCCCGGGATGGGATCACTTCCCCGATGAAGACGTCAACGACCTCGATGAGGCCACGCGCGCACGGACCGCACCGCTCACGCACAGCGTCCCTGCACGGGTGCCGACGGACGGCATCGCGCTCCGCGATCCGGCGCGCTACCGTGTGCCGGTGACCCTGCTGATGGGCGACCTCGATCAGTCCGCGTTCGAGAAGGTGATCGAGCAGTGGGGCCCGTTCGCCGACGAGTTCCACGCGATCGAGTCAGCCGAAGTCGTCCGCATCGGATCCGGCCACTGGCCGCAGTTCTCCGTGCCGGAGCGGCTGGGCGGGCTCCTCAACGCCGCGATCGCGCGGTGATGCTCTCGGAATGCGTCAGTGCCCCATCCCGAGACCGCCGTCGACGGGGATGACCGCACCGGAGATGTAGCCGGCATCGTCGCCGGCGAGCCACGTCACCACCCCGGCGACCTCGTCCGGCGTGGCGAAACGGGCAGCCGGGATGTTCGCCTTGTACTGCTTCTGCGTCTCCTCCGGGAGCTCCGCGGTCATGTCGGTCTCGATGAACCCGGGAGCGACGACGTTCGCCGTGATGCCGCGAGCACCGAGCTCGCGCGTGATCGAGCGGGCGAAGCCGACCAGTGCGCTCTTGGACGCGGAGTAGTTGACCTGCCCCGCGGAGCCGTACAGACCCACGACGCTGGAGATCAGGATGATCCGGCCGAAGCGAGCCCGAAGCATCCCCTTCGAGGCGCGCTTGACCACGCGGAACGTCCCGCCCAGGTTGGTGGCCACGACGCTGTCGAAGTCGTCCTCGCTCATGCGCAGCAACAACGTGTCCTTCGTGATCCCCGCGTTCGCGACGACGATCTCGATCGGACCGAGCTGCTGCTCCACCTCGGTGAACGCGGCGTCGATCGCTGCGGCGTCGGTCACGTCCGCACGGACCGTGAGGGTGCCTTCAGGGCCCTCGCCGCTGCGCGCGGTGACGGCGACGCGGTATCCCTCGCGCACGAAGCGCTCTGCGATCGCGCGGCCGATGCCGCGATTGCCGCCGGTGACGAGGACGACGCGCTCAGCGCTCATGGGGACACTCCTGATCTGGGCAGGTGGCGCGGGGTTCCGGGCCGTCATCGATCCTACCGATGTTGCCGACGCCGGCCGCGGCACCGCGTTGACAGACACTCTGCATGCTGGGAATCTGAAATCGACGAAAGGCTTCCTCGTGAGCGACAACCGCACCCCCTCTCCCGGAGACGAGACGCCGGACAGCCCGCCGCCACCGCCCGCTCCGCCCGCACCGTCCGCGCCGCCGCCGCAGCCGGGGTACGCCCCGCCCGCGCAGCCGGGATACGGCGTCGCTCCGTCGCAACCCGGATGGGGAGCGGCACCCGTCCAGCCCGGTTACAGCCCTCCTTCGGCGCCCGGGTACCCCGTCGTCGTGTCGCGCCCCACCAGCCCGCTGGCGGTCACCTCGTTGGTCTGCGGCCTCGCCGGCATCGTGCTCTTCTGGGCGGTCATCCCGCTCCTGGCATCCGTCGCGGCGGTCATCACCGGTCACATGGCGCTCGGACAGACCAAGCGCAATCCGGGAATCGGTGGCCGAGGAATGGCGATCGCCGGACTGATCCTCGGCTATGCGGTGGTGGGCGTGGGCGTGTTCGTCCTGGTCAGCACGATCATCAGCTTCCTGTTCCTCGGGGCTTTCAGCCTGCCGTTCATCTTCGCCGGCTGAGTCCCCGAAGGGCATCCGAGGGGTCTGCATCGGCGTAGGCTGGATGCATCGTGAAGAACGCGCGTCAAGTCCCGGCCGTCACCTCACTGCCGCAGTCTCCGCGGGATGAGGCAGACCATCGTGTGCGCCGCTATGCCTTGACGATGACGATCCGCATCGTGTGCTTCGGGCTCATGGTGCTGGTCCAGCCGTACGGGTGGTACACCTGGGTCTTCGGCATCTCCGCCGCTGTCCTGCCCTACATCGCCGTGGTGTTCGCGAACGCCGGGAGCGACAGCACCGAGACCACCGCGGAATCCCCCCTGCGGGAGATCGATGCCCCGCGGCCCACGCCGCTCGACTCCGAACCATCGGCTCCGCAGATCTTCACGATCCACGAAGGCCCCAAAGAACCATGAACGACTTCGAGTGCTCGCGTGCCGGTTGCCGGAGCGCGGCGACCCGCCAGGTGGTGTGGCGCAATCCCCGTATCCATGCCGCCGATCGCGAGAAGATCTGGTTGGCGTGCGATGCACATGTCGATTTCCTCCGCGACTACCTGGCGGCGCGCGACTTCCCGGTGACCGTTCGTGATGGGGTTCCCGCATGAGCCGGCGCCTGACCCGCTGGAGCGTGTACGTGCTCATCGCGATCGGCTTCGCGATCGCTTGCGTCTTCCTCTCGAACTGGCAGTTCGAGAGGAACGAGACGCGCGCCGCGCAGATCGAGCTCGTCGAGCAGAACTACGACGCGGCTCCCGTCCCGCTGTCCGCGGTGATAGGCGAGGACGGTGCGCTCGATCCCGACGACGAGTGGCGGCCCGTCACGCTGCAGGGTGAGTATCTGGCCGATCAGGAGCTGCTGGTGCGCAACCGTCCGCACGGCGGGACGAGCGCCTTCGAGGTCTTGGTCCCGTTCCGTGACGCCGATGGGCGCATCTTCATCGTGGACCGCGGCTGGGTACCTCCGGGCGAGGGCGCCGAGCCGGACTCGGTGCCGTCGCCACCGGAGGGAGAGGTCGAGGTGACCGTGCGTCTGCGCCCGGGCGAGCAGCTTCCCGCCTCGGGACGTGGCGCGCCCGAGGGGCAGGTGCCCACGATCAACCTGCCCTCGATCGCCGAGCAGGTCGACGGCGAGGTGATCACGGGGGCCTATGGTCGGGTGATCAGCGAAGATCCCGCAGGATCCGGGTCTCTGGGAGGCTTCGACTCCCCCACCGATGACCCCGGCCCGCACCTGTCGTACGCGATCCAGTGGATCCTGTTCGCCCTCATGGGATTCATCTTCATCGGGTACATCATCCGCACGGAGATCGTGAAACACCGGGAAGAGGTCGAAGGTGTTCCTGCGCCCGTGAAGAGTCCGCGTCGCCGTGATCACGACGCCGATGTCGAGGATGAGCTGCTCGACGTGCGGTGACGCCGGGACGGACGCTCAGTCCACCCAGGGCATCGGCCGCTCCGGCAGACGCGCGCTGTCATCCGGAAAGCGAGGCAACTCCTCGCCGGCGGCGCGGAGACAGAGCCAGCGCAGCTCCCCCGGGCTGTCCGGCCGTGCTCGCCAGGTGCGGGCGACGCCCTGACCGACGCGGATCACGGTTCCGGGTCCGACCTCGACGACGTCGTCGTCGAGACCCATCTGACCGCGCCCACCGAGGAACACGTACACCTCTTCGATCTTCCTGTGCACGTGCCAGTACCCGGCCTCCTCACCCGGTTCGAGCGCGTTCGCCGTCATCCCGATGTACTGCATGGTCAGCTCGTGATCCACGACCCTTCGGCCGTCGCGCGCCCGGGCGGCGTCAAAACCTCCGTGGTGGGCACGCCACTCGTCGAGCGCCCCGATCTCGACCACCTGATAGTCACTCATGCCTGCTCCTCGATGCTCCAACCGGCGTCGGTACGGTCATAGACGATTCGTGTGTGGTGCCGGTCGGGCGCACCCTGCCAGAACTCGACACGGGTCGCGAGGAGCCTCCAGAGGACCCACTCCCCGGGCGCCACAGCGGCACGGGCCTGGGCCGAACGCGCCGCGAGGTCGGCTGCGCTCTCCTCGACGGATGCCTCTTGAATCCGTCCGCGGACACGCACGGCACGCAGGACGGGCTGCCACCAGAAGTTCAGCGCGGCCACCGGGTGCGCGTCGAGCTGGGCGGCCTTGCGCGAGGAGCGGGAACCCGCGAAGGCCCATCCGCGCTCATCCACGTCTTTGAGGATCAGCGTCCGGGCGTCGGGTATGCCGTCGAGGTCGAGCGTCGCCAGGGTCATCGCGTGCGGCTCCGGCACTCCCGTCGCGGCCGCCGTCGTGATCCACTCCCGGAAGAGCGGTACCGGGTCATCGGGACGTTCGACGGCTTCACCCGGAGGTACTGCTCCCGTGAGCGAGGGCTGCACGCGCAACCACGCACTCATCTCGGAAGGACGGGATCGCGGCTCAGTCGACATGCTCCCGACTATGCCATGAGTCGCCGAGTGGATCCGTCATCGACCTGCACAGCAGGGCGAGCGCGGTCAGGCGAGCTCGATGAGGTCCTGATACTCCTGGCTCCAGATGTCCTCGACGCCGTCGGGCAGGATCAGCACGCGCTCGGGGTTGAGCGACTGCACGGCGCCGGGGTCGTGCGAGACGAGGACCACCGCGCCCTCGTAGTGCGCGAGCGCTCCGAGGATCTCCTCACGTGAGGCGGGGTCGAGGTTGTTGGTCGGCTCATCGAGCAGCAGCAGGTTGGCGGACGACACGACGAGCGTCGCGAGGGACAGGCGGGTCTTCTCCCCACCGGAGAGCACCCCCGCCGGCTTGAGCACATCGTCCCCGGTGAACAGGAAGGAGCCGAGCACCTTGCGCGCTTCGGTCTCGGTGATGTGGGGCGCAGCAGACACCATGTTCTCGAGCACCGAACGGCTGACGTCGAGATTCTCGTGCTCCTGCGCGTAGTACCCGACCTTCAGTCCGTGACCGGGCTCGAGCTGGCCGGTATCGGGCTGATCGACGCCTGCGAGCATCCGCAGCAGCGTGGTCTTTCCGGCACCGTTGAGGCCGAGCACGACGACCTTGGACCCGCGGTCGATCGCGAGGTCGACATCGGTGAAGATCTCGAGCGAACCGTAGGACTTCGAGAGGCCGCTCGCCATCATCGGGGTCTTGCCGCACGGTGCCGGCTTCGGGAAGCGCAGCTTGGCGACCCGGTCCTCCTGACGGACCTCGTCGAGACCGGCGAGCAGCTTCTCGGCGCGGGCGATCATCTGGTGGGCGGCCGCGGCCTTCGAGGCCTTCGCACCGAAACGGGCGGCCTGCAGCTGCAGCGTCGTCGCCTTCTTCTCGGCGTTCGCGCGCTCCTTCTTGCGGCGCTCCTCATCCGCCACCCGCTGACGCAGGTAGTTCTTCCAGTTCATGTTGTAGGTGTCGATGATCTGGCGGTTCGCGTCGAGGTAGAACACCCGGTTCACGGTCTCGCCGACCAGTTCGACATCGTGGCTGATCACGATCAGACCACCCTTGTAGCCCTTGAGGAACTCTCGCAGCCACACGACGCTGTCCGCGTCGAGGTGGTTGGTCGGCTCGTCGAGGATCATCGTCTGCGCGTCCGAGAAGAGAATGCGCGCGAGCTCGATGCGACGACGCTGCCCACCGGAAAGCGTCGACAGCGGCTGGTCGAGGATGCGGTCGGGAAGGGAGAGGTTGTTGGCGATCGAAGCCGCCTCCGCCTCCGCCGCATAGCCGCCCTGACCCTCGAACTGCTCGGTCAGACGCGCGTAGCGCTTCATCGCCTTGTCGGCCACGGCGGGATCATCCGATCCCATCGCGAGTGCCGCCTCGGTCATCCCGAGGTTCAGCTGGCCGAGACCACGAGCGTCGAGGATGCGGGTGCGGGCGAGGTCTTCAGGGTTGCCCGAACGGGGGTCCTGCGGCAGGTAGCCGAGCTCGCCCGAGCGGGTCACACTGCCGCCGGACGGCAGGACGTCACCGGCGAGCACCTTGGTGAGCGTCGTCTTCCCGGCCCCGTTGCGGCCGACGAGTCCGATCTTGTCTCCGTCGGCGACACGGAACGAGACGTTCTCCATCAGCAGGCGCGCGCCAACGCGGATCTCGAGGTCGTGCACGGCAAGCACAGCGGACGTCCGTTCTTTCGGGGAGGGTGGTCGGCCGATCGGCCAGCCTCCCAGTATATGCGTCGTAGCCGGGGGCCTCGCTCAGCAAGATCAATCCGGAGAGTGACGCAGGCGATACCGCGGAGGGATGCCCACCGCCGCACCCGCCGCATAACGTGCTCGAGTGGACATCCTCAACGAGCTCATCATGCAGGCCATCGCCTCCCCCTGGCTGTACCTGGTCCTCTTCGCGGTCACGGTCATCGATGGCTTCTTCCCACCCGTGCCCAGTGAGACCGTGCTCGTCGCCGCGGCGGCCGTCACCGCGTCGACGGGCGAGGGGAATCTCCTGCTCCTCGGTGCGGTCGCGGCGGTCGGTGCCGCGATCGGCGACAACCTCGCTTTCCTGATCGGGCGGGCGATCGGCACCACACGCTTCGCCTGGATGCGGCGCCCCAGGGTCGCCGCCACCTTCGCCTACGCCCAGCATGCGCTCGACCGACGCAGCGCCACTCTGATCCTCGGCGCCCGCTACATCCCGGTGGGTCGCGTCGCCGTCAACATGTCCGCCGGCGCTCTCGGCTTCCCCTGGCGGCGGTTCCTCCCGTTGAGCCTGATCGCCGGCACCAGCTGGAGTGTGTTCAGCCTCGCGATCGGCCTGCTCGCCGGTGCCTGGATCAAGGATCAGCCGCTGCTCAGCGCCGGCCTCGGGATCGTCCTCGCCCTCGTCGTCGGGCTCGTGATCGACCGGATCGCCGCAGCCCGTCGCCGCCGCGCCCCGGCCGCGCAACTGGCAGGATGACAGTCATGGCACGCCGACGCGAGCGCACACCTTTGCGCCAACGCATCAGCCGCCGCACCGCCGCCCTCGTGGCCTTGGGTGCGGCGGCCGCGGCGCTGTACGCGGTTCTGGTGTCGCTGCAGACCGTGTTGTACGGCACACCGCTGCCCCTGTCGTTCATCCTCGGTGCCGCTCTGTGCGCTTCGCCGCTGCTCGCACTCTCCCGCCCGGCGTTGGCCATCGGCCTCTTCACGGCGGCCGCCCTCACCCTGCCCCTCACGGTCGTCACCGAGATGGCGGTCGAGTCCCCGTGGCCGTGGTCCGTCCCCGCACTCCTGACGTTCGTGCTCTTCGTGGGCGTCGTCACCTTCGTCCACGGCGGACGACTCGGCGCGTTCGCCCTGCTCCTCGGTGCGATCGCGTCGCTTCTCGCGCCGGTCATCCGCCCCGACCTGGTGGCGCGGCCGGAGTCCTCGGCGAGTGCCACAGCCGACCTCATCGTCACGACGGCGGTCGCCGCCGCGATGTTCCTCATCGCGGCTCTGGTCGCCGGTCGCGTCCGGGTCGCCGCCGAGCTGACGCGCGAGAAGGAGCACAGCGCGCTCGAGGAAGCCAGGCGCGCCCTCGTCGAGGAGCGCACCCGGATCGCCCGCGAGCTGCATGACGTCGTCGCGCACAGCATGTCGGTGATCCAGGTCCAGGCGTCGACCGCGCGGTACCGCATCCCCGAGTTGGGCGACGTGGCGACGGCCGAGTTCGACGACATCGCCGCGACCGCGCGCAGCTCGCTCACCGAGATGCGACGGATGCTCGGTGTCCTCCGAACCGAGGATCAGGGTGCCGAGCTGGCCCCCCAGCAGGGCATCGACGACATCCCTGCCCTGGTCGACAGCATCCGGCGCGCCGGTGTCGAGGTCGGCCTCGTGCTCGAAGGCGGAGACACGACGAACGCCGAACCCGCCGTGCAGATCGCCGCGTTCCGTATCGTCCAGGAAGCACTGAGCAATGCGGTCCGCCACGCGCCCGGCGCGAGGATCGCGGTGCGGTTGCACGCGGACGCTCGCACCGTCCACATCCGTGTGCACAACGCCGCGCCGCCACACCGTCCTGATGGTCACGGAGGCGGCTACGGCCTGCGTGGCATGCGGGAACGCGCCGAGATCCTCGGCGGGAGCCTCTCCGCCGGCCCCGCGGAGGACGGCGGGTGGGATGTCGACGCCGTCCTTCCCGTCGCCCCCGGTAGCACCGCCTCTTCCCTCGACAAGGAGAATCCGTGACGATCAGCGTGCTCATCGCCGACGACCAGGCCATGGTCCGCGCCGGATTCGCCGCGCTCCTCGATGCCCACGAGGGGATCCGGGTGGCCGGACAGGCATCGACCGGGGACGAGGCCGTCACCCTCGCAGCACGTCTCGATCCCGACGTGATCCTGATGGACGTGCGCATGCCCGAGCTCGACGGGATCGAGGCGACCCGACGCATCCTCGGCCCGTCGTACCCGGCCGCGCATGTCCCCAGGATCCTCATGCTCACCACTTTCGACATCGACGACTACGTGTACGACGCGCTCGAGGCCGGGGCGAGCGGATTCCTGCTCAAGGACGCGTTGCCCGAAGAGCTCGTCCACGCCGTGCGGGTCGTCGCCGGTGGAGACGCCCTCCTCGCACCGAGCGTGACGCGGCGGATGATCGAGCAGTTCGCCGGCCGCCGCCCCCGCGCGCCACGCTCCGCGACCGCGCTCGCAGAACTCACCGATCGTGAACGCGAGGTGCTCGTCCTGATCGGCAGGGGCCGCTCGAACACCGAGATCGCCGCCGACCTCTTCATCGCCGAGCAGACGGTGAAGACACACGTCGGCAAGGTGCTCGCGAAGCTGAACCTGCGCGATCGCGTGCACGCCGTGATCCTGGCTTACGACACCGGTCTGGTCGAGCCGTCGTCCTGACTCACCCCCTCGTAGGGGGTCGCAACGGCACCCGGGGGTGATGCCGCTGCGGTCACCGCATCCATAGTCTCCTGGGACACCGCTCCCGAGGAGGACTCATGGCCATCGTCCAGACGCCGCACGCCGCCGTTTCCGCGCGTCCCCGGCGCCCAGCCCGCGACACCGGGATCGACTTCGTCCGGGCGCTCTGCGTGCTGGGCGTGGTGCTCCTGCATTCGATCATGGTGGGGGTCACGGTCGCCGACCAGGGCCCTGTCTTCACCAATGCCAGCGACGGCACCGCGTGGATCGCGCCGCTCAGCTGGTTGCTCCAGGTGATGCCTCTCTTCTTCGTGATCGGCGGCTTCTCCGGACTCCTCGCCTACCGGCGGACTCGGGAGCGCGGAGGCACGGCGATCGGATTCATCGCGGGTCGACTGCACCGCCTGCTGCGGCCCGCCGTCTTCACGATCGCGGCCGTCGGGGTGGGTCTGGCACTGCTCACGGTCGCCGGGGTCCCTGCCGACCTCATCGCGACCGCGGGATTCCGCTACGGCCAACCCCTGTGGTTCCTCGGCGTGTTCCTGCTCTGCCAGACCCTGCTCCCGCTGCTCGCCTCGGCGCACGAGCGGGCTCCGCATCGTACGATCACCGTGCTGGCCGCGGCGGCGATCGCCGTCGATGTGCTGCGCGCCGTGACCGGACTGGAAGGGCTCGGCTTCCTGAACCTCGCCTTCGTCTGGATGGCCCTGCAGCAACTCGGCTTCTTCCTCGCCGACGGACGCATCGACGCGCTCCGCAGGCGCACACGGGCGGCAGCCGGATTCGGTGCGTTGCTGGTGCTCGTCGCCACGTTCGCGTCCGGCCTCTACTCCTCCGACCTGATCGCGAACATCAATCCGCCGACCGGAGCGCTCCTCCTCGTGGGTGTCGCGCACACGAGCCTGCTGTCCTTGCACCGCGAGCGGCTCGAACGTTTCAGCCGGCGACCCCGCGTCGCAGCCTTCACCGGATTCGTGACCGTCCGCACCATGACGATCTACCTCTGGCACATGCCCGTGCTGCTCGTGATGGCGGGCGTCACCGCGGTCTCTGCGATGGCCGTCGGGGACACCCTTCCCGCACTCGACAGCGCGGGCTGGTGGGCCGGCCGTCCGCTCTGGCTCGTCACCGCCCTGGCACTCACCGCACTCGCCGCCGTCGCGTTCACTCGATTCGAGGCACAGCCCGCGCCGCAGGCGACGGCTTCGCGACCGCGGCTGGTGGTCGGTGTCCTGAGCGGTCTGATCGGCATCGTGCTGCTCCTGGTGCTCGGCACCTCGGTGGCCACCGCGCTGATCGCCGTCGCACTGCTCCTCAGCGCTCTCCGCCTCTGCTCGCAGGAGAAGACCTCGCCGTCACCGGTAACGGGTGTCCTCGTCCCGGCCTAGAGGTCAACCGATACCCCGGGCCGCCAGCGCGTCACCGACCTCGTCCGCATGACGCAGGGCCAGCACGAGCAGCGGGACGACCGTGCGCACCCCCAACCGCACGCCACGGGCGCGCTCCGCCTCCCGGAGGCGCTCGAGGAACCCGGCCATCACCGGGATCGTCGTGAGGGTGAGTGAGACGGTGAGGGCCGCGGCATCGGGATCCACCCCGAAACGGTGGAGCGGCCGCAGGAAGCGACGGAGCACAGCGAGGAGGTCGGACACTCGCGTCGTGAGCGTCAAGAGACTCGCAAGGAGGAGCACGGCGACGACTCGCCCCGTGTTGACCCAGGCGGCAGAAGGCGAGACGAAGACCGCCAGAGCGACGCCGAGCACGACGACGAGCCAGCGCAGACGCCAGATCTCGACGAACGGCACCCGGAGCGGGAGACCGCCGATGGCGTACAGCGCCAGCACGAGGGTCAGAGAGACGGCGATGCTGAGCGGGTCGTGCGGGTACAGCGACAGGACGAGGGATCCGAGCGCCAGGGCCGCCAGCTTGAACGTGACACGAGCCCGATGGAGGATGCCGTGCGCGGGAATGTACAGTGCGATCATGCGCACGCCCGACGGTAGGCCTCGATCACCGTCGCCGGCTCACCCACGGTACTGACCCGCCCCTCCTCGAACAGCACGACCGCCTCGCAGCGCGCGGCCAGTTCGAGATCGTGCGTCACGACCACCACCTGGGATGGCTGCGCGAGCAGGAGATCGCCGATGCGGCGCGCGTTGCGGAGATCGAGGAGAGTCGTCGGCTCATCGGCCACGATCAACTCAGGCTCGGTGATGAGCACGGAAGCGAGCGCGAGCATCTGCTTCTGTCCGCCGGACAGACTCGACGCCGGGACATCGGCGTGGCCCGCCAGACCATGCGCGTCGAGCGCCTCGCGCACCAGCGCGTCCGCCTCTGCTTTCGGACGCCCGCGCACCGAGAGCGCGAGATCTTCAGCCGGTGTCGGCATGAGGATCTGCGCGTCGGGATTGGTGAACACGAACCCCACACGCCTGCGGAGGTCCGCCCGATCCCGCTGCGGATCGATCCCGTGTACCGACACGTGACCGCGGCTCGGTGCCACCAGCCCGTTCAGAAGTCGCACGAACGTCGACTTCCCCGACCCGTTCGCTCCGATCACGGCGATCGTGGGGGCGCTCAGCTCCAGCGTGACGTCCTCGAGCACGGAGCGACCATCGAACTCCACCGACACCCCGTCGACCGCGATCACACCGTGTGCGACCTGGGTTCGTCCTGCCATCGTCATCGCTTCCTCCGCTGCCGCGCCAGTAAACCTGAACAGTGTTCACCTGAACGCCGTTCACTATAATGGGCGCATGACCCCCGACCCCAATCCGGCCCGACACGATCGAGACAGCGTCGCCCGCAACGCGCTCGAACTCCTGGATGAGGTCGGGCTCGCGGACCTCTCGATGCGGCGCATCGCCGGTCGGCTCGACGTCCAGCCGAGTGCCCTGTACTGGCACTTCGCGAGCAAACAGGAGCTGCTCGCCGAACTCGCCGATCGCATCACGGCGTCGATCCCCCTCCACGGCACCGACGTCTTGGAGACCGCACGCGGGATCCGCGACGCCCTGTTCGCCTATCGCGACGGCGCGGAACTGGTGCTCAGCACCTATGCCCTGCAGCTCGGCTCATCGCACGCCCAGTCTGCGCTGACACAGGCGCTGCGGGCCCAGGGAGCGATCGATGCCGACGAGCGTGGTGCCGCCCTCCTGCACTTCGTCCTCGGGCACGCCACCCTCGTCCAGCAGAGAATGCACGCCGACAGTCACGGAGCACTGCTCCCCACCCCGGAGCCCGATGTCACGGCCGGGCTCGACCGGGTCTTCGACCTCGGTGTCCGCGCCCTCGCCGGCGAACTCAGCGCGCGGGCGACTCCGACGCCTCCCCGAGGCTGAGTCCGGGATCCTCGGCTACCACAGTGAGCGGTGCCGCCCCGTGGAGCGACGACCACGTACGTCTCAGCGTCGGTCCAGGGGTCAGCGATCGACGAGCGCGGCGATGCGCTCGACTGCTTCGGTGAGAATCTCCGGACTCGTGCCGAAGTTCAACCGAACGTGCCCGGCGCCTTCGATCCCGAACGCGGGGCCGAAGTGCAGAGCGACTTTGGCGTCCCTCAGGATACGTCGTGCGGGGTTCTCCCCCCATCCCAGGGCGGAGAGGTCGATCCAGGCAAGGTATCCCGCCTCGGGTATGCGATAGCGCGCGCCGGGCAGATGCGAGGCGAGCAGGTCTTCGAGGAGGACGCGATTCTCGTCCAGGGTGCGCAGCAGACCGTCGAGCCACTCATCGCTCTCTTCCGAGAACGCGGCGACGGCAGCCAGGAGCCCGAACTGCCCCGTGCGCCACTCGACTTCCACCGGAAGACCCCGCACGACCGCGGTCGTCTCCTCATCGGCCGTGACCATCAGCGCGCACTTGAGCCCGGCGAGGTTGAACGCCTTGCTGGCGCTGACCACCGCGTATCCGACCCGTCGAGCGGCGTCGCTCGCGGCGAGGAAAGGAGTGAAACCCGTCCCGGGCTGTGCGAGCGGCGCATGGATCTCGTCCGAGATGACCGCGACGCCGAACTCCTCGGCCAGGTCCGCGAGAGCAGCCAGACTCTCCCGAGCGTGCACGGTTCCGGTCGGATTGTGCGGATTGCACAGCAGCATCGCCGTCGCGCCGTCTTCGAAGGCGCCGCGGATCCCAGCGAGGTCGAGCTCCCACCCGATCCCCGTGTCGCGCAGCGGCACCCTCTCGACCTCGGCACCGGACTCGGCGACCAGGTCGTAGAAGGGCGGATACACCGGCGGGGTCACGACGACTCGCTCGCCCGGCTGGGTCACCCGACGCAGGATCTCGACGAGGCCCATGCTGACATCCGCGGTGCTGCGCATGCGGGCGGGATCCGGGGACCACCCGTACCGGCGCGCCGCGAACGCCGCGAACGACTCGGCGAGGGGTGTCCGGGAGGCCACGTAACCGGTGTCGCCGACCGCCACCGCGCGCTGCAGCGCGGCGGAGACGGCAGGTGCGAGCGGGAAATCGGTCTCTGCGACGAAGAGCGGAAGCACGTCGGCCGGGTACTCGCGCCACTTCTCGCTGCTGCGCTCACGGAGTTCTGCCAGAGGCAGCGCCTTCACCTGAAGCATTCGTTCTCCCGAGATTCGACACACGCCATCGCGGTGTCCTCCGAACCGGCGCGCGTCGATGACGCCGACCGACGGTCCTCCGTGACGGTCAGATCGCGAAGCCGAGAGCGCGCATCATGTCACGCCCGTCGTCCGTGATCCGCTCCGGACCCCACGGCGGCATCCAGACCCAGTTGATCCGGAAGCGATCGACGACGCTGTCCAGAGCCTGAGCCGTCTGGTCCTCGAGGACATCGGTGAGCGGGCACCCGGCGCTGGTCAGCGTCATGTGGATGACGAGAGCATCGTTCTCGTCATCCCAGGCGAGGTCGTAGATGAGGCCGAGGTCGACGACGTTGATCCCGAGCTCGGGGTCCATGACGTCTTTGAGAGCCTCGGTGACCGCGTCGTACTTCTCGTCCGTGAGGGTCGCTGTCATGCGATCAGCCTACGCCTCGATAGGGGCTGCAGGGTCGAGGAAACGGTCGTATCCCTCGTTCTCCAGCCGGTCGGCGAGCTCCGGGCCGCCCTCTTCCACGATCTTGCCCGCGACGACCACGTGGACGAAGTCGGGACGGATGTAACGGAGGATGCGGGTGTAGTGGGTGATCAGCAGCACGCCGAGCCCGGTGGACTCCTTCGCACGGTTGACACCTTCGGAGACGATCTTCAGCGCGTCGACGTCGAGGCCGGAGTCGGTCTCGTCGAGGACCGCGAACTTCGGCTTGAGCACCTCGAGCTGCAGGATCTCGTGACGCTTCTTCTCACCGCCGGAGAAGCCCTCGTTGACATTGCGCTGCGCGAACTTCGGGTCCATGCGCAGGTTCGACATGGCGGCCTTGACGTCCTTGGTCCACCCGCGGATCGCCGGTGCTTCGCCGTCGAGCGCGGTCTTCGCAGTACGCAGGAAGTTCGTCACCGTGACGCCGGGGATCTCCACCGGGTACTGCATCGCGAGGAACAGTCCTGCGCGAGCGCGCTCGTCGACGCTCATCTCCAGGACGTCCTGGCCGTCGAAGGTGATCGAACCGGAGGTCACCGTGTACTTCGGGTGACCTGCGATCGTGTAGGCCAGGGTCGACTTGCCGGAGCCGTTGGGGCCCATGATGGCGTGGGTCTCACCGGTGTTCATGGTGAGGTTGATTCCGTTGAGGATCGGGGTGGTCCCCGCCTCGGTCTCGACCGTCACGTGCAGGTCGCGGATCTCGAGAACAGACATTCTTCAGACTTCCTTAATCACAGTCGGATCGATGAGCACGTCGTCGCCGTCGATCTGGACGACGTAGACCGGGACGGGCTCATATGCGGGGAGATTCTGGGGCTTGCCGGTGAGCAGCGAGAAGGCCGAGCCGTGCGCCCAGCACTCCACGGTGTCTCCCTCGACGAACCCCTCGGACAGCGAGATGTCGCCGTGGGTGCAGGTGTCGCCGATGGCGTGGATGACTCCGTCACCGTCCTTGATCACGGTGATGGGCACACCACCCGGGTCGACGCGCAGAGGCGTGTCCTGCTCGAGGTCGGCGACACCGCAGACGCGTTCGGCGGTCATGCACTCACCTCGGCGAGCTCCGCCTCGATCGCCGCCAGCAACTCGGTCTCGAGAGCGGGGATGCCGAGACGCTGCACGATGTCGGTGAGGAAGCCGAGCACGACGAGTCGTCGCGCTTCTTCTTCCGTGATACCGCGGGCCTGGAGGTAGAAGAGCTGCTCGTCGTCGAAACGACCGGTGGCGCTGGCATGGCCCGCACCGAGGATGTCGCCGGTCTCGATCTCGAGGTTCGGGATCGAGTCGGCGCGCGCGCCCTCGGTCAGCACCAGGTTGCGGTTCGCCTCGTAGGAGTCGGTGCCCGTCGCGTCTGCACCGATGAGCACGTCGCCGATCCAGACGCTGTGGGCGCTCTGTCCCTGCAATGCCCCCTTGTAGAGGACGTCGCCCTTCGTGTGCGGCCCCTTGTGGTGCAGATACACCTGGCTCTCCAGGTGCTGCCCGGCGTCCGCGTACGAGAGGCCATAGAGGTACCCCTCGGAGCCGGCGCCGGCGAGCTCGACACTCGGGTTGACCCGCACGACGCCGCCACCGAAGCTGACCACGAAATGCTTGAGGGTCGCATCCGCGCCCACCCTGGCCTGGTGCGCGGCGGCGTGCACGGCGTCATCGGCCCACTGCTGCAGGCTGATGACGGTGAGCTTCGCCCCGTCGCGGACGATGATCTCGACGTTCTGCGCGTACTGCGCTGAGCCAGTGTGCTGGAGGACGACCGTCGCCGCGCTGTGCTCGAGCGCTTCGATGACGATGTGCGCATCGGCCCGACGCTCAGCGCCCAGCCCCGTGATGGCGATGAAGATCGGCTCTGCGACCTCCTCTTCACGCGGGATGCGCACATGAAGGGCCTCGGAGCTGCCCTGCCAGGCGACGGCGGCCGTGATGTCCTCCGCGAGGAAGACCTCACCACGGGGCTCCGCGCCGACGGCGAGCGGGGCGGCGATGTACTGCTCCCCTGCGCTGTGCGCGTAGCTGACGCCGTCGTTCGGTGACGCGACCTCGAACAGCGGCGTGAGCTGCGCGATCGGGGTGTGCTTCCAGTTGACCTCGCGCCCGGTGGGGGCGCCGAAGTCGGAAGGTTCGAAGGAGTGCGGCCGCTCCGAGCGGGTCTGCACCGGGACGAATCCGGCTTCTGCGACCTGGGCCGCGGGGTCGATGTGCGCGTTCGTGTGCTGCGCCTCGGCAGGCGCTGTCGTAGCGGCGGTCACTAGCCGACCGATCCTTCCATGCCCATCTCGATGAGCTTGTTCAGTTCCATCGCGTATTCCATGGGCAGCTCGCGTGCGATCGGCTCGATGAAGCCGCGCACGATCATCGCCATCGCCTCGTCCTCGGGCATTCCGCGCGACTGCAGGTAGAACAGTTGCTCCTCGCTCACCTTCGAGACCGTGGCCTCGTGGCCGAGCTGCACGTCGTCGACACGGATGTCGATCGCCGGGTAGGTGTCGGAGCGTGACTTGGTGTCGACGAGCAGCGCGTCGCATCGCACGGTGTTCGCCGAGTGGTGCGCCGCGGCGTCCACGCGCACCTCGCCGCGATAGCCGGCGCGCCCGCCGCCACGCGCGATCGACTTCGAGACGATCGACGACTGGGTGTACGGCGCCATGTGGATCATCTTCGCGCCCGCGTCCTGGTGCTGACCGGGGCCGGCGAAGGCGACCGAGAGCGTCTCCCCCTTGGCGTGCTCGCCCATCAGATAGATCGACGGGTACTTCATCGTCACCTTGGAGCCGATGTTGCCGTCGACCCACTCCATGGTCGCTCCCTCGTGCGCCACGGCGCGCTTGGTGACCAGGTTGTAGACGTTGTTCGACCAGTTCTGGATCGTCGTGTAGCGCACGCGGGCGTTCTTCTTCACGATGATCTCGACGACGGCCGAGTGCAGGGAGTCCGACTTGTAGATCGGAGCCGTGCAGCCCTCGATGTAGTGGACGTAGCTGCCCTCGTCGGCGATGATCAGGGTCCGCTCGAACTGGCCCATGTTCTCGGTGTTGATCCGGAAGTACGCCTGCAGCGGGATCTCGACATGCACGCCCTTGGGGACGTAGACGAAGGAACCGCCCGACCACACGGCCGTGTTGAGCGCGGCGAACTTGTTGTCACCCGCGGGGATGACGGTGCCGAAGTACTCCTCGAAGAACTCCGGGTGCTCACGCAGAGCCGTGTCGGTGTCCATGAAGATCACGCCCTGCTGCTCCAGGTCCTCGCGGATCTGGTGGTACACGACCTCGGACTCGTACTGAGCGGCGACACCGGCGACCAGGCGCTGACGCTCGGCCTCGGGGATGCCGAGCTTCTCGTAGGTGTCCCGGATCTCGGCCGGAAGGTCTTCCCAGGACTGCGCCTGCTTCTCCGTGGAGCGGACGAAGTACTTGATGTTGTCGAAGTCGATCTCGCTGAGGTCTGCGCCCCACGTCGGCATCGGCTTGCGCCCGAAGAGCTGATATCCCTTGAGACGGGTCTTCAGCATCCACTCGGGCTCGTTCTTGAGGGCCGAGATGCCGCGGACGACCTCTTCCGAGATACCGCGTTTCGCGATGGCACCCGCAGCGTCCTCATCGTGCCAGCCGAACTCGTACACCCCCAGACCGTCAAGCTCCGGGCGGTCGATCAGTACATCCGACATCCAACACTCTCCTCACAGGTCCCAAACGGTGTCATCCGCCCCGACACACCTGATCCCCGTCGAGTCTGCGGGAGCGGGTGCCGTTGGTGGGCCCTCATCACCGGCGCTTCCATCGCGCCTAAACTGTTGACGATGCTTCAGCGCGGTCAGCGCTCATCGCAACAATCCGATTCTACAGGTTCCGCCTGACAGACGGGCCATGCCCGCCGCGTCGCGCGCGGTCCGGAGGACTTATGCCCGAGACGATGATCCCCGCCTCCCCGAAGACGGACACGGCACCGCCGCGTTCAGCGCTGTGGGGCCGTGCGTTGACGGTCTTCGCCTGGCTCTCCTTCCTCAGCGAGACCATCATCATCGGCACCGGTGGCGCCGTGCGCCTCACCGGTTCGGGACTGGGCTGCTCGGATTGGCCGCTGTGCACTCCCGAGTCCCTCGTCCCGGTCTTCGAGGTGCAGGGCATCCACGGCCTGATCGAGTTCGGCAACCGCCTGATGACCGGCGTCGTCGGGATCATCGCGCTCGTGGTCGTGCTCCTGGTCCTGCGTCGGTACAGCGGGAAGCGCGGCCTGGTCCGGGCATTGTGGTTCGCCGTCGGCGGCATCGTGGGAGCCGTTCTCACCTACTTCCTCGTGACCCTCGTCTCCGGCTTGTCCGGAGCGGAAGAGGCTCCTCTCGCGTTCCCCTTCGCGACGGGTGTCCTCCTCCTCGCGATCATCGCGGCCGCGGTCCACTCGGTGCGCACGACCGCCGCACGACGCGATCTCGTCACTCTGGCCTGGATCGTCCTGGCAGGCGTCGTGGCACAGGCGCTCGTCGGCGGCATCACGGTCCTCACCGGACTCAACCCGTTCATCGTGGGATTCCACTACGCGTCATCACTGCTGCTGGTGTGCGTCACGGCTGCCTTCCTGGTGCGTCTGAAGACCGCGCCGGGGCCGCGCGAGCGCTCGGTGCCGACCTGGTTCGCGATCGTCACCCACCTGACCGGCCTCGTCCTGGCCATGACGATCCTGTTCGGCGTCCTGACGACGGGTTCCGGTCCGCACTCCGGTGACGCCGACGTGCTGCGCCACGGCTTCGATGCGACAGTGCTCGCGCATGTGCACTCCTGGCCGGGATACATCCTCGCCGGCCTGGTGCTGTTCTTGACGATCGCTGCCTGGGTGCTCCGTCTGGAGCCCCGGCGCTGGCTGCTCGTGCTGGTCCTCGCGATCCTCGTGCAGGTCGGTGTCGGGGTGTGGCAGGCCCGCGAAGGACTCCCCCCGGTGCTGGTCGGCATCCACATGGTCCTTGCCGCACTCTCGGCCGCGACCTACACGGTGGTCGTGCTGCGCTTGCGGCGTCCGGTCCCTGCGGAAGACTGAGGTCGCACAGGCGATGCACAGGCGCCGCATCGCCGACTCATCAGCAGGTCGGCGATGATGGCCGCATGAACAAGTCACTCTCACGAAGCATCGGCTTCTGGCTCCTGCTCGTCGTCTCCCTCGCCGCGACCGCGGTGGGTGGATGGCTGATCTCCGGTCAGATCGCCACGATGACCAGCACGCTGCTCGATGGCACCGCCACCGGCATCGAGGTGTACGTCGGACAGTCGCTCGTCGTCGTGGGCGCCGGCGTGCTCGCCGCCGGCATCGTCGGCATCCTGCTGACGCTCGGACTTGTCGCCGCGCGTTCGCTCGTCCCCGTCCCTGCTCCGGCCGTCGTCGAGACGATCGACTGGACGGTGGAAGCGGAGGAGCCGTCGACTCCGGTCGCACCCGAGTCCACCGCGGTCCCGACCACCGAGGTTCCCGCGGACGGTGCCCCCGACACAGTCGAGCCGGCGGCCGACGAGAAGACCGAGGACGACCCCTCCGTCACCCGCTGATCACCCGAGCTGGAACACGACGGGGCGGCACCGAGAGATCGGTGCCGCCCCGTCGTGTTCGAGGAGTGGTCAGAAAGGCAGCAGCGGATCGACCGCGACCGCGACGAAGATCAACGTCAGATAGGTGATCGAAGCGTGGAACACGCGCATCGGGCGAGGCTCGGTACCGCGCACCGCACGGTTGTACAGGCGATGCGACTCGTAGATGAACCATCCGCCGAACACCGCGGCGGAGACCGTGTACACCAGCCCCATGTCCGCGATCGGCACGAGCAGGAGCGAGCAGGCGACCGTGGCCCAGGCGTACAGGATCACCTGGAGGCCGACCTGCGAGGCGTTGCGCGTGACCCCGAGCATCGGGACGTCGACGTCCTCGTAGTCGTCCTTGTACTTCATCGACAGCGGCCAGTAGTGCGGCGGGGTCCACAGGAACACGAGAAGGAAGAGGATGAACGCCGGCCAGTCGAGCGAGCCGGTCACGGCGGACCAGCCGATGAGCACCGGGAAGCACCCGGCGATGCCACCCCAGACGATGTTCTGCTCGGTGCGGCGCTTGAGGATCATCGTGTAGATCACGACGTAGAAGAAGATCGCCGTGGCGGAGAGCGTCGCCGTGAGCCAGTTGGTCGTGAGCAGCAGCCAGACGGTCGAGGTGATCGCGAGCGTCCACGAGAAGACGAGTGCGCCGCGCGCACTGACCTCGCCGGTCACCAGCGGCCGATTCTCGGTGCGATGCATGTGCGCATCGATGTCGCGGTCGAGGTACATGTTGAACGCCGCCGCCGAACCTGCGCTGAGGGATCCGCCGATGACGGTGGCCAGCACGAGCCAGAGGTCCGGCAGTCCGCCCTGCGCGAGGAACATCACCGGCACGGTCGACACGAGCAGCAGCTCGAGGACACGCGGCTTGGTGAGCGTCACGTACGCCTTCACCGTGCGACCGATGGACGACTTCCTCACGGTCTGATCAGACATCGTCGAGATCTCGATCGCCTCCTCCGCGCACGTAACCGGACAACCTCTCCAGTGTATGACACGGCGTGACGTCCTCTGCGCCGTCGATCCGCGTAGCACGACAGTCGTCTTCGCTATGCTGAAAGCACTCGCGCGCCCGGCGCTGCGCACTCCCCTCCACCCGTCCCCGCGACGGTGCAGGATGCGCCAGGGAAGTTGCGGATGCGCCAGGGAATACGGGCGCCCTCGAAACTGTCGGAAAGGGCATGAACGTGTCGGAATTGCAGTGGGATGAGATCGATCGACGTGCGGTGGACACCGCCCGGATCCTGGCGGCCGATGCCGTTGAGAAGGTCGGCAACGGGCACCCCGGCACGGCGATGAGCCTCGCTCCGGCCGCGTATCTCCTCTACCAGCGGGTGCTCCGCCACGATCCGACCGACACCGACTGGCTGGGCCGCGACCGCTTCATCCTGTCCGTGGGGCACTCCTCCCTCACCCAGTACGTGCAGCTATACCTCGGCGGTTTCGGGCTCGAGCTCGACGACCTGAAGGCGCTTCGCACGTGGGGCTCGCTGACCCCCGGACACCCGGAGTACGGGCACACCAAGGGCGTCGAGATCACGACCGGACCTCTCGGCCAGGGACTCGCCTCGGCCGTGGGCTTCGCCTACGCCGCCCGCTACGAACGCGGCCTGTTCGACCCCGAAGCCGCTGCGGGCACGAGTCCGTTCGACCACTTCGTGTACGTGATCGCCGGTGACGGCGACCTGCAGGAGGGCGTCACGAGCGAAGCCTCCTCTCTGGCCGGCCACCAGCAGCTCGGCAATCTGATCGCGATCTACGACTCCAACCAGATCTCGATCGAGGACGACACCAACGTCGCCTTCACCGAGGACGTCGCGAAGCGTTACGAGTCCTACGGCTGGCAGGTCCAGGTCGTCGACTGGAAGAAGACCGGCGAGTACGTCGAAGACGTCGCCGAGCTCAACGCGGCCATCGAGGCGGCTCAGGGCGAGACCTCGAAGCCGTCGCTCATCATCCTCAAGACGATCATCGGCTGGCCCTCGCCCGGCAAGCAGAACTCCGGCAAGATCCACGGCTCCGCCCTGGGTGCCGACGAGCTGGCCGCGACCAAGAAGGTCCTCGGCTTCGACCCCGACCAGAACTTCGTGGTCGCCGACGAGGTCATCGCGCACACGCGTGGTCTCGCCGCTCGCGCTGCCGAGGCACGTGCCGCGTGGCAGGAGTCGTTCGACGCCTGGGCATCAGCCAACCCGGAGAAGAAGGCCCTGCTCGACCGGCTCGAGGCCCAGGAGCTCCCGGCCGACATCACCGGCGCGCTGCCCGTGTTCGAGTCCGGCAAGGAGGTGTCGACCCGCGCCGCATCCGGCCAGGTCATCAACGCCCTCGCCGCCGAGCTCCCCGAGCTGTGGGGCGGATCGGCTGACCTCGCCGAGTCGAACCTCACGACCATCAAGGATGCGCCGTCGTTCATCCCCACCGAGTGGTCGACCCACGAGTGGTCGGGCAACCCCTACGGACGCGTGCTGCATTTCGGCATCCGCGAGCACGCCATGGGTGCGATCGTGAACGGCATCGTGCTGCACGGCCCGACCCGCGCGTTCGGCGGCACGTTCCTGATCTTCAGCGACTACATGCGGCCCGCGGTTCGCCTCGCGGCGCTCATGGACATCCCGTCCGTCTTCGTCTGGACGCACGACTCAGTCGCCCTCGGCGAGGACGGGCCCACCCACCAGCCGATCGAGCAGCTCGCCACCCTCCGCGCGATCCCGAACTTCACGGTCGTGCGCCCGGCGGACGCGAACGAGACCTCGGCCGCCTGGCTGGAGATCCTGCGTCGCCACGGGGGCCCCGCCGGCATCGCCCTCACGCGGCAGAACATCCCGGTGTTCGAGCGCGGCGACGGTGCGGCCTCGGGTGATGTGTTCGCCTCCGCCGACAACGCGTCCAAGGGCGCCTACGTCCTGGCCGAAGCACCGAACGGAACGCCAGACGTCATCATCATCGCGACCGGCTCGGAGGTGCAGCTCGCCGTGGGCGCCCGCGAGGCGCTGGCCGCGGAAGGTGTGAACGTTCGCGTCGTCTCCGCTCCTTCGCTGGAGTGGTTCCACGAGCAGGACGAGGCGTACCGTGAGAGCGTGCTCCCGGCTTCCGTCACGGCCCGCGTCTCCGTGGAGGCGGGATCGGTGCTCGGCTGGCGCGAGATCGTCGGCGACCGCGGTCGCTCGATCGGCATCGACCACTTCGGTGCCTCCGCGGACTACAAGACCCTGTTCGAAAAATTCGGAATCACGACCGAGGCCGTCATCGCGGCCGCACGCGAGACCATCGCCGCACACAGCACCAAGGAGAACGCATGAGCACCCCCACCGCACAGCTCGCCGCCGCAGGTGTCAGCATCTGGCTCGACGACCTCTCCCGCACCCGCATCTCCTCCGGCAACCTCGCCGAGCTGATCTCGTCGCGCGACATCGTCGGAGTCACCACGAACCCGACGATCTTCGCGAACGCGATCACGGATAAGAACGACACCTCGTACGACGCGCAGGTGACCGAGCTCGCGGCATCCGGGGCGAGCGCCGAGGAGGCGGTCTTCGCCGCCACCACGCAGGACGTGGCCGCGGCACTCGACGTCTTCCGTCCGGTCTGGGAAGCGTCAGACCACGTCGACGGTCGTGTCTCGATCGAGGTCTCCCCCGACCTCGCCCACGACACCGCGGGCACCGTGGCACAGGCCAAGGAGCTGTGGGCGAAGATCGACCGCCCCAACCTGCTCGTCAAGATCCCGGCGACCAAGGCGGGTCTCCCGGCGATCTCCGAGGCGATCGGTGCCGGGATCAGCGTCAACGTCACGCTGATCTTCAGCCTCGAGCGCTACGCCGAGGTCATCGACGCCTACCTCACCGGACTCGAGACCGCGAAGGCAGCCGGCATCGACCTGTCGACCATCCACTCGGTCGCCTCGTTCTTCGTCTCCCGGGTCGACACCGAGACGGACAAGCGTCTCAGCGCCATCGGGACCGACGCCGCGGAGGCGCTCAAGAGCAAGGCGGGCCTGGCGAACGCCCGCCTCGCCTACGAGCTCTTCGAGCAGAGCTTCGCCGGTGACCGCGCCAAGACCCTGCTCGATGCCGGAGCCAACCCGCAGCGTCCGCTGTGGGCTTCGACGGGCGTGAAGGATCCCGCACTCCCCGACACCCTCTACGTGACCGAGCTCGTCGCTCAGGGCGTCGTCAACACGATGCCGGAGAAGACCCTCGAGGCGACGTTCGACCACGGCGTCGTCACCGGCGACACGATCACGGGCGGCTACGAAGAGGCCCGCGCCGTCTTCGCCGGACTCGCCGAGGTCGGCATCGACTTCACCGATGTCACCCAGGTGCTCGAGGACGAGGGCGTCGCGAAGTTCATCGACTCGTGGCACGATCTGCTGACGCAGGTCGCCGAAGGTCTGGAGTCCCAGCGATGACGTTCTCCATCCACGCATCCGGAGCCGCGCGCGCCGCGATCGATGAGACGGTGCCGAGCCTCGTCCACGATCTCGTCGCTTCCCGCATCACCGGCGGAGATCCCACGCTCTGGGGTACCGCGGCAGAGGCGGAGGCGTCGATCCGGCTCGGATGGGTCGAGGCCGTCTCGGTCTCGCGCCCCCTCGTCGCCGAGATCGTCGCCCTGCGCGACGACCTCCACGCCAAAGGGGTCACGCGGGTCGTCCTGGCGGGCATGGGAGGCTCCTCGCTCGCTCCCGAGGTCATCGCACAGACCGCAGGGGTGCCGCTGACCATCCTCGACTCGACCGCTCCCGGCCAGGTGCTCGCCGCCCTGGATGAAGGGCTCGAGGGCACCGTTCTGGTCGTGTCGTCGAAGTCCGGGTCCACGGTCGAGACCGACTCGCAGCGTCGTACCTTCGAGGCCGCTTTCCGCGACCTCGGCATCGATCCCGTGGAACGCATCGTCGTCGTGACCGACCCCGGTTCCCCGCTCGATGCGTCGGCGCGCGAAGCAGGGTACCGCGTCTTCAACGCCGACCCGAACGTCGGAGGGCGCTACTCAGCGCTCACAGCGTTCGGACTGGTGCCGACAGGTCTCGCGGGCGTCGACATCGACGAGCTGCTGAACGAAGCCGAGGCCTCGTCGCTCGAGGTGGCCGTCGACTCCGCCGAGAACCCGGCGCTCCGCCTCGGTGCGGCCATCGCCGCGACGAACCCCCGTCGCGACAAGCTCGGTCTGATCACGGACGGCACGCACATCAAGGGTCTGCCGGACTGGATCGAGCAGCTCATCGCCGAGTCCACCGGCAAGGACGGTACCGGTATCCTCCCGGTCGTCCTCCTTCCGGTCTCGCCGGAGCTCGACCCGGTGCCCGCCGACCTGCAGATCGTGCGGCTCGTCGACGACGCGAACGAGTTCCACCTGCACGAACGCTACGAGGGCGAGATCCTCGTCAGCGGGACGCTCGGCGCGCAGCTCATCGTCTGGGAGTACGCGACCGCGATCGCGGGCCACCTGCTGCACATCAACCCCTTCGATCAGCCCGATGTCGAATCGGCCAAGGTCGCTGCCCGTGGCCTTCTCGACGCACGCCCCGAGCCGACCGCCCCGGCCTTCGTCGAGAACGGCGTCGAGGTGCGTGTGTCCGACCCGGCACTCGCGGCCTCCGGCACCGTCGAGGGCGTCCTGGACGCACTCTGGGCGCAGCTCCCCGCCGACGGCTACGTGTCGATCCAGGCCTACGTCAACCGGCTCGAGGTGCCTCAGCTCCAGGGGCTGCGCGAACTGGTGGCCGCCGACTCCGGACGACCGACCACCTTCGGATGGGGTCCGCGGTTCCTGCACTCGACCGGCCAGTATCACAAGGGCGGTCCCGCGCAGGGGGTGTTCCTGCAGATCCTCGAGCGCACGGACGTCGATCTCGAGATCCCGGATCGTCCCTTCACCTTCGGGCAGCTCATCCAGGCCCAGGCCGCCGGTGACGCCGCTGTGCTCGCCGAGCACGGACGTCCCGTCGTCACGCTGACGATCACCGAGTCCTCGGACGACGTGCTCGCCCTCTTCGAAGCCGCACAGAAGTAACAGCAGGAGAATCCCCCACTGATGTCTGTTCCCCTCTCGCGCGGGCACAACCCGCTGCGTGACCCCGATGACCGCCGCCTCAATCGGATCGCGGGGCCCAGCGCCCTCGTGATCTTCGGCGTCACCGGTGACCTCTCACGCAAGAAGCTGATGCCCGCGGTCTACGATCTCGCCAACCGCGGGCTGCTTCCTCCGGGGTTCGCCCTGGTCGGGTTCGCTCGCCGGGACTGGGAAGACCAGGACTTCGCGCAGGTCGTCTACGACGCGGTGAAGGAGCACGCCCGGACGCCGTTCCGCGAAGAGACGTGGACTCAGCTGCTGCAGGGCATCCGCTTCGTCTCGGGTGAGTTCGACAACCCGGACTCGTTCCACAAGCTTCGTGAGACCGTCGAGAAGCTCGACCTCGAACGCGGCACCATGGGGAACCACGCGTTCTACCTGTCGATCCCGCCGAAGGACTTCCCGCTCGTCGCCAAGCAGCTGAAGGATTCCGGGCTCGTCGGCGAGAACAGCGACGATGACGAGCGCTGGCGGCGGGTGGTGATCGAGAAGCCCTTCGGACATGACCTCGAGTCCGCGCGTGCCCTCAACGCTGCGCTCGAAGTGGCCTTCCCGGCCGACTCGATCTTCCGCATCGACCACTACCTGGGCAAGGAGACGGTCCAGAACATCCTGGCGCTGCGCTTCGCGAACGAGTTGTACGAGCCGATCTGGAACCGCAACTACGTCGATCATGTGCAGATCACCATGGCCGAGGACATCGGCGTGGGCGGCCGGGCCGGTTACTACGACGGCATCGGCGCCGCGCGCGACGTGATTCAGAACCACCTCCTCCAGCTCCTCGCCCTGACCGCCATGGAAGAGCCGATCAGCCTGTCGGCTGCGGACCTGCGTGCTGAGAAGGAGAAGGTGCTCGCTGCCGTCCACGTCCCGGAGGACCTCTCCCTCGCCACCGCGCGTGGGCAGTACGACGGCGGCTGGCAGGGCGGCGAGCAGGTGACCGGCTTCCTGGCGGAGGAGGGGATGAACCCCGAGTCGACCACGGAGACCTACGCGGCCATCAAGCTCGAGATCGACACGCGTCGGTGGGCCGGGGTGCCGTTCTACCTGCGCACCGGCAAGCGTCTCGGACGCCGTGTGACCGAGATCGCCGTGGTCTTCAAGCGCGCACCCCAGCACCTGTTCGGGCGTGGCAACGCCTCGGAACTCGGACAGAATGCGCTCGTCATCCGGGTGCAGCCCGACGAGGGCGTCACCATCCGGTTCGGCTCGAAGGTTCCGGGCAGCGGATCCAACGTCCGCGACGTCACGATGGACTTCGGCTACGGCCACGCGTTCACCGAGGCGAGCCCCGAGGCGTACGAGCGTCTGATCCTCGACGTCCTCCTGGGCGACCCGCCGCTGTTCCCGCGGCACGAGGAGGTCGAGCTCTCCTGGAAGATTCTCGATCCCGTCGAGAAGTACTGGGCCGCCGAGGGCGGCCCGGTCGAGCAGTACGCGCCAGGCTCGTGGGGACCGGCATCAGCCGACGACCTGCTGGCCCGCGATGGACGAGTCTGGAGACGCCCGTGATCATCGATCTTCCCGACACCACCGTCAGCCAGGTCGCGAAGCAGCTGGTCAAGGTACGCGAGGAGGGCGGCGCCGTCGCTCTCGGTCGTGTCCTCACCCTGGTCATCTCCGCACGCAACGGGGTGGCCGAGGCCGCCATCGATGCCGCCAACGATGCGTCCCGCGAGCACCCCATGCGCGTCATCGTGCTCACGACCGGCGAAGGGGATTCCCGCCTCGATGCGCAGATCCGCGTCGGCGGGGACGCCGGCGCCAGCGAGGTCGTCGTCCTCCGTGCCTTCGGTGACGCCGCCAGCAACGAGGAGAGCCTGATCACCGGCCTCCTCCTGCCGGATGCTCCCGTCGTCGCGTGGTGGCCCGAAGCAGCTCCGGTCGCACCGGCGCAGTCACCACTCGGCAAGATCGCCCAGCGACGCATCACGGATGCGGCGACGGCGAGCGACGTCCGCGACCGGCTCGCCCTCCTCGGCGAGACCCACGCCCCCGGTGACACCGACCTCGCCTGGACCCGGCTGACGCACTGGCGTGAACAACTGGCGGCCGTGCTGGATCAGCCGCCCTACGAGCCGATCACCGGCGTCGAGGTCCGTGGAGCCGCGGCTTCCCCGTCCACCGCTCTGCTGGCCGCCTGGCTGCAGATGGCGCTCGAGGTTCGGGTGCGCTGGTCGTACGAGGATCCTGAGCACTGGGAAGAGGGCATCAAGTCCGTGCGCCTGACCCGTGAGTCCGGCGACATCCTGCTGGAGCGCCCGACGCCGGGCGTCGCGGTGCTCACGCAGCCCGGACAGCCGAACCACGACCTCCACCTGCCGCGCCGGACCCTTCGTGAGTGCCTCGCGGAGGAGCTGCGTCGGTTGGACCCCGATGTCCTGTACGGTCGAGTCATCACCGAGGGCTGGGAGAAGCTGGGTCCGCCCGAGACTGGAGAGTGACGTCGATGCAGGTATCATCCGCAGAGAAGCGGGTCGTGGTGGAATCCACACCTGCCGCCCTCGCCCACCGTGTCGCCGATCGATTCCTGACGCGTGTCCGCGCGCGCACGAGGAACGGTCGTCTGGCCCACATCGCCCTGACCGGCGGATCGATGGGCGGAGCGGTGTTGCGCGCGACCCTGGAAGACCCTCGGTCGGCCGAGATCGACTGGTCGCTGGTGCACTTCTGGTGGGGTGACGAGCGATTCGTTCCGCGCGATGACGCCGACCGCAATTCCCTGCAGTCGCGGCAGGCTCTGCTCGACCACATCCCGGTACCCGCCGAGAACGTGCATGAGGTGGCCGGCCCCGACACCGGGCTCACTCTGGACGAGTCTGCCGCAGCCTATGCGGCGGAGCTCGCCCGCTTCGGCACCGAAGACCACGCATGGCCGTCCTTCGCCGTGTGCTTCCTCGGAGTGGGACCCGACGGCCACGTCGCCTCGCTCTTCCCCGACCGGGATGAGGTCACGGTCACGGATGCCGCAGTGCTCGCCGTCCGTGACTCGCCCAAGCCGCCGCCGGAGCGTGTGACGCTCACACGTCCGGTGCTGAACTCGTCGAAGCGCGTCTGGCTGGTGCTGACCGGCGCAGACAAGGCCTCTGCCCTGGGTCTGGCCCTCGCCGGTGCCAGCTACACGAGCGTGCCCGCCGCCGGCGCCAAGGGACGCAAGCGCACGGTGTTCTTCGTGGACGAGGCCGCCGCCGCCGAGGTCTCCCCCGACCTCATCGATCAGGCCTACTGAACGGACATCGCGGCTGGGGTGCCGTTCTAGGGCTGTTCCGGCGAACCGGAGCGCCACGGCTGCTCGCGCGGATCCTCCGGGTTGTCCGGACGATCCGTGGCCCCGGGGGTACCGGGAGAGGCCGGAGGGGGTACGGACGTGCCGGCAGCGGCCGGTGTGGTCTGGGCCGTGTCCGGCGAGGTGCTGCCGCGCGCGATCCCCAGCTCCTGGCTCTCGCTGAGCACCTGCGGGTGGTAGCGGGCGAGCCCGACGACTCCCCACACCGCGATGGCGCCCGCGATCACGAAGATCGCCATCACCCAGGGGGGAGCTGCCGCGGCTTCGCCGAGGACGACCATGCCGATGACGACGGCGACGAGCGGATCGACGACCGTGAGCCCGGCGATGACGAGGTCGGGCGGACCCGAGCTGTACGCGGTCTGCACGAAGTAGCCACCGACGGCTGCTGCGGCGACGAGCGCGAGCACGCAGATCGCCGTGATCCACTCGAACTGCCCGGCCTCGATGCGCTTGATGACGACCTTCGCGAGCGTGGCGACGAAACCGTAGAGCACGCCGGCGCCGATCACGTAGAACAGCGCACGCATGCGGTGCCGGAGGATGAGCCAGCCGCCGCCGAGGATGATGATGACCACCAGGAGCAGAGCGAGGATCACGAAGAGCTCACGATCGGTCACCTCCTGCTCGGTTGCATAGATCGCCGCGAAGAAGACGAAGAGGAAGATGCCGCCGACGCAGCACACGATGGCGGTGAGCGACTGTTTCGTCGGAGCGTGACCGGAGACCCGCGCATTCAGGAGGGTCGTGATCACGAGAGCGATCGCCCCGAGGGGCTGGACGACGATCAGCGGGGCCTTCACCAGAGCCGCGAGCTGGCAGACGACGGCGAGCCCGAGCATCAACGTGCCGATGAGCCACGACGGCCGCGTCAGCAGGCGTCGGATCTGGTCGAAGCTGAGTCCTGACGCGCCGTCGGAGCCGCTGAGACGCTCGACCTTCTCCACGCCGCGGTGCTGATACTGCGCTCCCAGCGACATGAAGACGGCGCCGGCGAGGGCGAGAGGGATCCCCAGAAGCAGACCGGGGTTCTGAAAGGCGCCGACGAGCTGGTCGCCGACGTCGTCCACCGCGTTCATCCACACCCCAGCAGTCACGATATGAGCCTACCTGCCGCATCGTGCCGACTAGGGTTGTGACGTGGCTGTACTACCGATTCGCATCATGGGCGACCCCGTCCTGCACTCCCCCGCTTCACCCGTCGACGAGATCACGGACGAGATCCGCACCCTCGTCGAGGACATGTTCGAGACGATGGACACCGCCCCGGGCGTCGGGCTCGCCGCGCCTCAGGTCGGCGTCCCCCTGCGCATCTACACCTATGCCTACGTCGACGACGACGACGAGCCCTGGCGCGGCGTGCTCATCAATCCGGAGCTCTGGATGGTTCCCCTGGAGCCAGGCGACCCCGACCCGGAACTGGAGTCGGAGGGCTGCCTGTCTTTCCCCGGCGAGCGGTTCCCGCTTCGACGCTCCGAGCGCGTCCGCGTCACAGCGACCGACCTCGACGGGCAGCCTGTCTCGATCGACGTGGACGGATGGCGTGCCCGCATCATGCAACACGAGTTCGACCACCTCGACGGCATCCTCTACGTGGATCGCCTCTCCGACGGGGACTGGAAGACCGTGCAGAAGATCGCGCGCAAGCGTGGATGGGGACGCCCGGGCGCGAGTTGGATGCCCGGCGTGGACGACCTCGAAGGATGACCCGAATGAAGCTCCATCCCGGACTCTCCCTGTTCCTCGCCACCGGCGCCCTGACCCTCTCGGTCGTTCTGACCGGTTGTGGTGGATCCGCCTCCGCACCGGAGCCGAGCTCGACGGCGGACGGCGTGGAGACCGAAAACGTCACGACTCCTGCCGTGCAGGTCGGCGATTGCCGCCTCGAAGCCGCCTCCGGGATGCCCGAGGACGCCGAGGTCGTGCCGTGCGACGAACCGCACGACGAAGAGGTCTTCCACCAGGTCACCGTGCTGGAGGAGGACTTCAGCGTCGAAACGGTCGACGCATACACGACGGAGTGCGTGGGTGAGGCGTTCACCGAGTTCGTCGGGATCGCGCGAGAGGAGTCGGCACTCATCGTCTATCTGATCCCCCCCACGGCCGAGACCTGGGACCAGCCCGACGGACGCGTGCTCTCCTGCCTGCTCGCCGATCCGGCCGGCCCCGTCGAAGGAACGCTCGAGGGCGCGGCCCGCTGACCCTCCGCACCGGGTGCGCAGAGCGCCCATGGGAATGACGAAAGCCCCCTCCGAAAAGGGGGCTTTCGTCATTGGCTCCCCGGCTTGGACTCGAACCAAGAACCTGCCGGTTAACAGCCGGCTGCTCTGCCAATTGAGCTACCGAGGAATGCGCCCGCTGCGCGGGCAACTCGACAAGCTTAGCAAACTCCCGACGTAGTTCATGACACCGGGGCGCCGTTCGCGTATGCCGGGCGTGTCGGCGTCAGCGCCGCGAATCCGACTCCGCGTTCGGCACCCAGAGCAGATCCCGGCCGACTCCGCGGGCGACCACATGACCGCCACGGAGCATGAGAGTCTCGGCGTTCAGTTCGCGGATGAAGTCCGCGTCGTTCGTGACGAGCAGCGCAGCCATCGACTGTTCCTTGCGGCGTCGGGTGATCGCATCGAAGACCACGGGGCGGACCTCGAGGTCGAGGTTGGCGAGCACCTCGTCCGCGATGAGCACCCGCGGCTCGAGGACGAAGGAGCGGGCGATCGCCACGCGCTGACGCATACCGGCGCTGAGCTCATAGGGGAACTTCGCCGCCGTCCCGAGCGGAAGGTGGAGTTCGTCCAGCAGCGTGGCCACGCGGATCGACAGAGCCTTGGTGTTGACCCGCCGTTCGCGGATCAGGATCGGTTCGGCGATCACCTCGTTGACCGTCAGGCGCGGCGGAAGATCGGCGCCCGCCCCTTGGGGGACGAAACCGGCGCGATAGGTGAGGATCCGGTGCTTGCGTCCGGGGCGGCGGACGTTCACCCCGCACACCTGTGCGCTGCCTCCGACGACCTTCACCGAGGGATCGGTGGAGCCGGCGAGGGCCGCCACCAGCGTCGACTTCCCGGATCCGGTCGGCCCCGCGACGCAGATGAGCTCCCCGGGCGCGAGCGAGAACGTGACACCGTCGACGGCCCGCGTCGGCATGCCATGACCGATCCGGTCGATCACCAGATCGGAGCAATCGATGGCGTTCTTGGGTTCGGGCTTGCGGGACATGTCTCCATCCTGCCCGCTGCGCGATGCCGCGCGGGGTTACGACTCGGCGAAGCGTTGACGCTCGGCGTCGATGTCGCGCAGGCGCATGCGCAGCGCACGTCCGCCGTCGGAGTCTGCGGGCACACGCTGCACCGCCCCGAGGAGCTCCTGCTTCTCGGACTCGAGCTGGCGCAGCACGAGTCTGCGGGCCAGGTCTGACACGGTCGCGACGGCCCGCTCCTCGTCGCGCGCAGGGAACGGAGTCATCAGCAGTTCACCGGCGAGCGAACGATACGGCTCACGCACCGCGTTCACCGCCTCCGTCACCCAGCCCGCCCTCGTCCGATCCGGCGCCCCCACCACGGCTTCGCGCACCGCGTCCAGCCCCGGAGTGCGGAACGGCACGGCCAGTGCCCTGCTCAGCAGTGCCTGGTCGACCTGATGCCCGTACTGCAGGGCGCCCATCAGGGCGTCGCGCTCAACGGCCACATCGGGGCTGCGCGGCAGAGTCGCCAGCGTGACCGGCGCCATCACGGGCGCACCCGTCGCCCCATCGACCTGTTGCGGAGCCTCCCGACGCACCGGCGGAGCCATCGAGGCACCGCGGGCCGCGCGCTCGACCTCGCTGCGCACCTCGGTCGGATCCATCCCGAGCCGGCGTGCCAGGACCCGTTCGTAGCCCGGGCGCAGAAGCCGGTCGCGGATCTCCGCCACGATCGGTGCTGCGGCGCGAAGAGCACCGACGCGTCCTTCCACCGTGCCGAGGTCGAAGCCGGCCAGCTTGCGGTCGATCGCGAACTCGAACATCGGCTGCTTCTTGTCCATCAGTCCGCGCACGGCGGCGTCGCCCCGCTGGAGTCGCAGATCGCACGGGTCGAGCCCATCCGGTGCGACCGCGACGAAGGTCTGTGCGTTGAATCGATCGTCCTCGGTGAACGCACGCAGCGCCGCCTTCTGACCGGCCTCGTCGCCGTCGAACGTGAACACGACCTCCCCCGAGGCGTTGTCGTCGCCCATCACACGACGCAGCACCTTGATGTGTTCGGTGCCGAACGCCGTGCCACAGGTCGCGATGGCCGTCGTGAGACCGGCCAGGTGGCACGCCATCACGTCGGTGTACCCTTCGACCACCACGACACGTCGAGGATCACCCCGCGCGATGTCCCGCTTCGCGAGGTCGAGTCCGTAGAGGACCTGCGCCTTCTTGTAGATCGGGGTCTCCGGGGTGTTCAGATATTTGGGCCCGTTGTCGTCATCGAAGAGCTTGCGCGCGCCGAATCCGATCGTCTGACCGGAGACGTCGCGGATGGGCCACACCAGACGCCCACGGAACCGGTCGTAGACCCCCCGCTGTCCGGTCGAGACGAGTCCTGCCGTGCTGAGTTCCTCGCGGGTGAACCCCTGCGCCGTGAGGGCCTTGAGCATCCCGTCCCACCCGCGCGGCGCGAACCCCACTCCGAAGTGCGCGGCGGCACCGGCGTCGAATCCGCGTTCTCCCAGGAAGCGACGGCCGGCCTCGGCGTCCGGCGACAGCAGCTGCGCCCGGAAGAACTCCGCCGCCGCCGTGTTCGCCGCGTAGAGGCGACTTCGACCGCTCGTCTCCGGGGCCGCTCCCCCGTCTTCGTAGTGCAGGGTGTATCCGATGCGTCCGGCCAGGCGCTCGACGGCCTCAGTGAAGCTGATGTGATCCATCTCGCGCAGGAACGAGTACACATCGCCCGACTCGCCGCAGCCGAAGCAGTGGTAGTAGCCCACCTGCTGACGCACGTGAAAGCTGGGGCTCTTCTCATCGTGGAACGGGCACAGGCCCTTGAGCGATCCCACGCCGGCCGACTTGAGAGCGACCCGCTCACCGACGATGTCCGCGATGTTCGTGCGCGCCTTGACCTCGTCGACGTCGGCCTGCCGGATGCGTGGCATCAGTGCGCCCCTTCGGCGACGGGTCGCCGCTCAGCGTGCGCGCGTGCACCGGGTCGTGCGTGACGCGGGGTCCAGATGCCGACCTCGGCCGGATCGATCTCCCCGACCAGGCGATTGTGCCAGTCGATCGCGCTCTGGTCGGTGAGGCTGGCGATCTGATCGACCACGACCCTCGCACGCTGGGCATCGTCCTCGGCCGCCACGAAGTCCGCGGCGAACGCGGGCTCGAGAACGTCCGAACCGGCGGACCACAGCGCATCCGTCGACCAGAGCGCGTCGGCGAGACGCTTCAGCACCCGCCGCTGCTCCTTGTAGACGCCTTTTCGCGCTTCGATCGTCACGATCGCCTGGCCCATGATCCCCTTCAGGACAGCGATCTCGACCTCGACCACCCGCGGCACGATCACGTGCGCGTTGTAGCGCACGAGTGCGGTCGAACCGTAGGCGTCTTTGGTGGCGGAGACCGACGCGCGGGCGAAGCGGCCGATCAGGTCGCTCGTCAGGTTCTTCAGGCGGGCGAGAGCCTGACGGGAACGGTCGAACGACGCGAGCCACATCGGCTGGGATGCCAGGCGATACAGGGCATCGGCGAGTTCGTCCCTGGTGAAGTCGTATCCGACCCACTGCTGGATGCGTCCGACGAGGGCATCGTGGGCGAGGGGGTCCGCGAGCTGGGCGACATCGACGTAGCCGTTGACGATCGCGTCCTCGAAATCATGCACCGAGTAGGCGATGTCGTCGGAGAGATCCATGATCTCCGCCTCGATGCAGCGCAACCGACCAGGCGCGCCTTCGCGCATCCAGCGGAAGACGGCCTCGTCCTCGGGATACACGCCGAACTTCAGGCGGCCCCCGGGATCCGGCACGGGGCTGTCCACCGTCCACGGATACTTGCACGTCGCGTCGAGGCTCGCACGGGTCAGGTTCAGGCCGACGGAGCGGTCATCATCGTCGAGGACCTTCGCCTCGAGCCGGGTGAGGATGCGCAGCGACTGCGCGTTGCCCTCGAAGCCGCCGATGTGCTCGGCCCACTCGTTGAGTGCCCGTTCGCCGTTGTGACCGAACGGCGGGTGTCCCAGATCGTGGCTGAGACACGCGGTATCGACGACATCCGCGGAGACGCCGAGTGCCACCGCGAGTTCCCGTCCGACCTGGGCCACCTCGAGCGAGTGGGTCAGTCGGTTGCGCGCGAAGTCCGCCGTGCTCGCGGGGCTCAGCACCTGCGTCTTGGCGGCGAGACGGCGCAGCGCGGCCGAGTGCAGCACGCGAGCGCGGTCTCTGGCGAAGTCGTTGCGCTCGGATCGATGGGTCTCGGCGAAGAAGCGCTCGGCGTCTCGCGCATCGTAGCCGTCGGCGCGAAGCCCGACCGGGGAGTCAGCCGCCACTGTTCTCGATCTCCGCTCCACGCATCATCTCCGAGGCGGAGGACGCGAGCTCGCGCGACTCCAACCACTTGTCCGGCAGCGCCGTGCGCTTGGGGTGTCCTGCCCGTCCGCGCTGGCCCTCCGCGTCCGCGCCGGGGTACGGCGCCGTGTGATCGAGCCGTCCGAGCAGCTCGTCGATCTCCGCCAGGCTGGACGCGGTGGCGAGTCCCGTCCGGATGTCCCCACCGACCGGATACCCCTTGAAGTACCACGACACGTGCTTGCGCACATCCCGGCAGCCCCGGTCCTCGTCCTCGAAGAACTCGACGAGCAGTTCGGCATGTCGGCGGAAGGCGTCCGCCACGAAGCCGAGCGTCGCGTCGACGACCTTTCCCTCGCCCCCGAATGCCGTGGCGAGTTCGCCGAACAGCCACGGGCGTCCGAGACAACCGCGACCGACCACGACCCCGTCGCAGTCGGTCTGGGCCATCATCCGCACGGCGTCGTCGGCCGACCAGATGTCGCCGTTGCCGAGCACCGGGATGCTGGTGACGGCCTGCTTCAGCTCACCGATGGCGTTCCAGTCTGCGTGTCCGGAGTAGAACTCGCCCGCGGTGCGCGCGTGCAGCGCGACAGCAGCCGCGCCGGCATCCTCGGCGGCTCGACCGGCATCGAGGAACGTCAGGTGATCCTTGTCGATGCCCTTTCGCATCTTGACGGTGAGAGGCACATCCCCGGCGGCTTTGACGGCCTGATCGACGATGTCTGCGAACAGCTTCGACTTCCAGGGCAACGCCGCTCCCCCGCCGCGACGGGTGACCTTCGGCACGGGACACCCGAAGTTGAGGTCGATGTGATCGGCGTGGTCTTCGGCGACGATGATGCGCACCGCTTCCGCGATGGTCTTCGGGTCGACGCCGTAGAGCTGGATGGAGCGCGGGGTCTCGGACTCGTGGTGCCTGATGAGTCGCATCGTCGTCTCGTTGCGTTCGACGAGTGCGCGCGAGGTGATCATCTCGCTCACATAGAGTCCGGCTCCGTACTCACGGCACAGACGTCGGAATGCGGTGTTCGTGATCCCCGCCATGGGTGCGAGGACGACCGGCACGTCGAGATCGATCGGACCGATGCGAAGGGGGCGGGCGGTGGTGGCGAGAGTCATGTCGTCTCTATTCTCCCAGACGCGGAGCCGAGAGGGATGCGGCGATCTAAGCTGTGGATATGACCGAATCCTCGCTCCGCACGATCCCGTTCACCGACGCGAAGGGCGAGCAGAAGACGCTCGACGATCTCGGCGCCGATGTGGTGCTGGTGGTGAACGTCGCGTCGAAGTGCGGCCTCACGCCCCAGTACGAACAGCTCGAGGAATTGCAGCGTCTCTACGGTGACCGCGGGTTCACCGTGGTCGGGTTCCCGTGCAACCAGTTCTTCGGTCAGGAGCCGGGTTCGGTCGATGAGATCCTCGAGTTCTGCTCGACCACCTACGGCGTGAGCTTCCCTGTCACCGACAAGGTCAAGGTGAACGGCAAGAACGCCGCCGAGCTCTACAAGGCACTCAAGGAGACCCCCGATGCCGGCGGGAAGGCCGGACGGGTGGAGTGGAACTTCGAGAAGTTCCTCGTGCTGCCGGACGGGGACGTCCTGCGCTTCCGTCCGAAGCAGAAGCCGGACGCCCCCGAGATCGTCAGCGCGATCGAAGCGGCGCTGCCCCGCTAGACCGCGGCGGCCTCCGCCTCGGTCTCCCCGCGCTTCGCCCAGAGATCGCGAAGGACGTTCTCGAATGCGGCCGGCGGCTGCGCACCGCTGATGCCGTACTGGCCGTCGACGACGAAGAACGGCACCCCTTGGATGCCGTAGGCGCGCGCCTGAGCCTGGTCCTGACGCACGGCGGGCAGGTACTGCTCACTCTCCAGCGCCGCACGAGCACGGTCGGCGTCGAGACCGACCTCGACAGCGAGCGCGACGAGATCGTCGATGCGCCCGACATGCTTGCCCTCGGTGAAGTAGGCGGACATGAGCCGCTCCTCCATCTCGTGCTGCAACCCCTCGGCCTTCGCGAAGTGGAGCAGCTCGTGCGCCTTCACCGTGTTGGTGTGCTGCAGCAGATCGAAGCGGTACTGGAGCCCCGCGTCGGCGGCGACACCGGTCACGTTCGCCAGCATCTGCTCGACCTGGTCGCGGGGCATGCCCTTGTGGCCGGCGAGGAAGTCGATCTCGTCCCCGTCGAAGTCGACGGGGGTGTCGGGTGAGAGCTCGAACGAGTGGAACGTGATGTCGACCTGCGGCGCATCCGCGTCGGCAGCTACGGCTTCGAGACCCTTCTCGAGGTTGCGCTTGCCGATGTAGCACCAGGGGCAGGCGATGTCGGACCAGATGTCGATGGAGATGGGTTCAGTCACACTTTGATCCAACCGCATGCGCCTGTGAGCTATTCCGCTGCTGCGGGGACCGGCGGATAGGATTCTCGGATGCTCTTCGTGGACGACCCGCTCCCCTTCCGCCCGAAGCGGGTGCTGGTGGCAGGGGTGTCCGGGTCGGGGAAGACCACACTGGCAGGTCGCATCGCGGAGATGTGGGACCTTCGTCACGTCGAGATCGACGGGCTGTTCCATGGGCCGGGCTGGACTCCGAGGCCGGAGTTCCTCGACGACGTACGCGCCTTCGCGTCGGACGACCGCTGGATCACCGAGTGGCAGTACACGAGCAAAGGCACGGATGCCGTCCTCACCCCGCGCGCGCAGCTCGCGATCTGGCTCGACTATCCGTATCCCGTGGTGCGCAGACGTCTGATCAGGCGCACCCTGGCCCGCGGCGCCCTGCGACGAGAGCTCTGGAACGGCAACCGCGAGAAGGGGCCGTGGAACATGCTCAGCCGCGATCCCGAGAAGAACATCCTCGCGTGGCAGACGGCCACGCTCCACAAGTGGGCCGAGCGCTTCCCCGCGTTGCAGGACGACTTTCCCCACCTCACGATCGTCCGGCTGCGTCATCCGCGGGAGACGGAGCGGTGGCTGCGCTCTCAGGCTGAGGCGTCCGGGGTGTCGATCGCGCCCCCGAAGCGACGGTCGCGCGCCACGTAGATCCCGATCGCCCGCCACAGCTCCTCCCGGGAGAAGTCCGGCCAGAGCGTGTCGAGGAACACCATCTCGGCATACGCCGACTCCCAGAGCAGGAAGTTCGAGGTGCGCTGTTCCCCGGAGCTGCGCAGGAACAGGTCGACGTCCGGCATGTCGGGCACATACAGGTGGCGGCGGACCATTTTCTCGCTGATCGCCTTCGGCTTCACGCGTCCGGCAGCGACATCCTCGGCGATGGCTCGCATCGCGTCGACCAGCTCCACCCTTCCGCCGTAGTTCACGCACATCGTGAGGGTGAGGACGTCGTTGCCGCGGGTCAGCTGCTCGGCGTACTGCAGCTCCTTGATGACGCTTCCCCAGAGCCTCGGCTTGCGCCCCGCCCACCGGATGCGCACGCCCCACTCGTTCAGCTGATCGCGTCGCCGGTGCAGCACGTCACGGTTGTATCCCATGAGGAAGCGGACCTCTTCGGGGGAACGCGCCCAGTTCTCCGTCGAGAAGGCGTACACGGAGAGGTGCTTCACGCCGGCCTGGATCGCACCGGCGACCACGTCGAGGAGCACCTCCTCCCCTGCCTTGTGACCTTCGATGCGATTGAGCCCCCGGCGATTCGCCCACCGACCGTTGCCGTCCATCACGATCGCCACGTGCTCCGGCACCGCAGCGAAAGCGGGAGGATACACACCGGTCCAGTCCAAGGGACGATACGGAACGGCGTCTTTGTGCGTGTACGGCTTGGGAGTCACCGTGCTCCTTCGGAGGGGATGTCGGACACATGCGCGAGCGAGCGGATGCCGCGCTCCAGGTGCCATTGGGCATAAGCGGAGACGAGGCCGGAGGCTGCGGCCGTGTCGGCGTGCGAAGCGGCATCGATCACGTCCCACTCCCCCGCGAGGAGGGAGCGGAGCAGCGCCAGCGTCCTCTCGGCGACGCGCGGGCTTCCCGCCGGAGCGCAGTTCTCGCACACCACTCCGCCCAGCTGTGCGACGAACCGCGCATGCGGGCCGGGGACGCCGCATCGGGCGCACTCGTCGAGGGACGGCGCCCACCCCGACAGGGACATCACCCGCAGCAGGTAGGAGTCGAGGATGCTCCGTGCTCCGTGTTCGCCGCGCGACAGAGCACGCAGTCCGCCGACGAGGAGCAGGTACTGGTCGGAGGTCGCTTCGGCATCGCTCAGCCGATCGGCCGTCTCCACCATGGCGTTCGCCGCGGTGAAGCGGTCGTAGTGCGCCGCGATGTCCGCGCCGTAGGAGCCGAGCGACTCGGCCTGCTGCACGATGTCGAGCGAGCGTCCCTGGTAGAGCTGCACATCGGCCACCATGAACGGCTCGAGCTTGGCGCCGAACTTCGACGAGGTGCGGCGCACCCCCTTCGCCACCGCACGGACCTTGCCATGACGTCGGGAGAGCATCGTGACGATGCGATCCGCCTCACCGAGTTTGTGGGTGCGCAGGATCACCGCTTCGTCTCGATAGGTGGGCACCCTTCGATTATCCTCCGTGCGCGAGAATGGACGCGTGACCGAACCGCTCTTCATCATTCCGCTGTGGGCGGACCTGCTCGGCGTCGGCCTGGGCGGGGTCCAGGGTGCGATGTTCGCCTCGGGGTTCCAGGGCCAACGCCGGCTCGACTGGCTCGGTGTCGCCATCATCGGGATCATGATCGGGATGGGCGGCGGTCTGATCCGCGACATCCTGCTCGGGCAGACGCCCGCGACCCTGCAGAACCAGTGGTACCTCGTGACGGCCGGTGGTGCGGCCCTCTTCGGGATGCTGCTCGCCGGCCTCTTCACCCGGCTGAACACCGCGATCGTGGTCCTCGACGCCGTCGTGATCGGGATGTTCGGCGCGTTCGGGACGAGCAAGGCTCTCGCGTTCGGAATCCCCGAGGTCCCGGCCGTGTTCATCGGGGTCTGCGCCGCGGTGGGCGGAAGCGTCCTGCGCGACATGCTCATGGGGCTGCCGACCGCGATCATGCACGTCGGATCCCTCTATGCGGTGGCCGCCGGCGCGGGGTGCACCTTCATCGTGATCGCCGTCGCACTGGGGATGCCGATCACGCTCGCGGCGATCATCGGGATCGCGGTCACCGCCGTCATCCGCGTCCTCGCCGTCACCTTCGACGTCTCCCTTCCGGAGCAGCGCCGCATCTACCGCCGCAAGGTCGCCGCGGAGACGGGTGCGATCGCGATCGTGAAGCCCAGCGCCGACCTCTGAACCTCGGCTTCCGGGATGCGGCGCGGCAGCAGACGATCAGAGTGATCCGAATGCGAAACGGGAAACGCCCCCGGTACAAGGCCGGGGGCGTTCCACGTCGGAGATCAGACCGCTGCGAGCTCGTGCTGCCGAGTGCGGATCGAACGGTTCACACCCGACACGATCGCCTTGAGCGACGCCGTCGAGATATCGCCGTCGATACCGACACCCCACAGCCGCTGGTCGCCGACCTGCAACTCGACGTAGGCCGCGGCCTGCGCGTCGCCGCCCGCGCTGAGAGCGTGCTCGACATAGTCGTACACCGTGATGTCGAAGCCCTGGCCGCGCAACACCTCGACGAAGGCGGCCACAGGTCCGTTGCCGTTCCCCGACACGGCCACCTGTTCGTCATCGTCACGCAGGACGACATCGAGCACGACGTCACCCGACATGTCGCTGCGGGTTTGCGTGGCGAGCAGCTCGAAGCGCCCCCACTTGGCCGTCGAGTCATCGGCAGGCAGATACTCGTCGTTGAAGATCGACCAGATCTGGTCGGACGTGACTTCACCGCCTTCGGCATCGGTCTTGGCCTGCACGACCCCCGAGAACTCGATCTGCAGCTTGCGCGGCAGGTCGATCGCGTGGTCCGACTTCAGCAGGTAGGCGACTCCGCCCTTGCCGGACTGCGAATTGACGCGGATGACCGCCTCGTACGAACGTCCGAGGTCCTTCGGGTCGACCGGCAGATAAGGAACGGCCCACTCGATCTCGTCGACCGTGACGCCCTCGGCGGTCGCCCGCGCCTCCATCGCCTCGAAGCCCTTCTTGATCGCATCCTGGTGCGATCCGCTGAAGGCGGTGAAGACCAGGTCGCCGGCCCACGGGCTGCGCTCCGGCACGGGGAGCTGGTTGCAGTATTCGACCGTGCGCTTGACCTGGTCGATGTCGCTGAAGTCGATCTGCGGGTCGATGCCCTGCGTGAAGAGGTTGATGCCCAGAGCCACGATGTCGACGTTGCCCGTGCGCTCGCCGTTGCCGAACAGGCATCCCTCGATGCGGTCGGCACCCGCCATGTAGCCGAGCTCCGCGGCCGCGATCGCGGTGCCGCGGTCATTATGCGGGTGCAGGGAGAGGATGACGTTCTCGCGGTGGTTCAGGTGCCGGCTCATCCACTCGATGGAGTCGGCGTAGACGTTCGGAGAAGCCATCTCGACGGTGGCCGGCAGGTTGATGATCACCTTGCGGTCCGCCGTCGGCTCGAACACCTCGATGACCTGGTTGCAGATGTCGACCGCGAACTCGAGCTCAGTACCCGTGTAGCTCTCGGGCGAGTACTCGTAGTACACCTTCGTGTCGGGGATCGTCTTCTCGAACTTCCGACACAGGCGCGCTCCTTCGAGCGCGATGTCGATGATGCCCTGCTTGTCGGTGCGGAAGACGACCTCGCGCTGCAGCACGCTCGTGGAGTTGTAGAGATGCACGATGGCCTGCTTCGCACCGGCGATCGACTCGTAGGTGCGCTCGATGAGGTGCTCGCGGGCCTGGGTCAGCACCTGGATGGTCACGTCGTCCGGGATCAGGTTCTCTTCGATGAGCTGACGGACGAAATCGAAGTCGGTCTGGCTCGCCGACGGGAAACCGACCTCGATCTCCTTGTAGCCCATGCTCACGAGCAGCTCGAACATGACCCGCTTGCGCTCCGGCGACATCGGGTCGATCAGAGCCTGGTTGCCGTCGCGGAGGTCGACGGCGCACCAGCGGGGAGCCTCGGTGATTCGGGCGTCCGGCCAGGTGCGGTCGGGCAGGTGGACGTTGATCTGCTCGTGGAACGGCCGATACTTGTGGATCGGCATCGCGGACGGGCGCTGAGTGTTCTGCATGATGGGGCTTCTTCTCTTCGTCAAAATGAACGGGCCAACACAAGCGCCGCGACGAGGGAGGCCCTAGCTTGAGGACTCGTCGCGGCAGCTAAGAAGAAGCAGACCGCCGAAAGGCATGTCGTCATGCTAGCAGGGAACACGCCTCCACTTCGACGAATCTGAGACGATTGCGCGCCGCGCGACACTTCCCGCACATGAGCACATCGCTACGTCCTCTGGCCCTCGCCGCGGTATCCGCCGTCGGTCTCCTCTTCCTCGGCGGTTGCGCGTTCGTCCCAGGACCCGCGGCGGCACCCACGAGCACCACGGTTCCGTCCGATCAACGGCTGGAAGAGGCGCACCCCGCGCCGCCGGAGGGGCGTGTGGTCGGGGTGGGCATGGTGCTGGACGCGAGCGGGGACGTGCAGTTGTGCCTGGGGGCGATCATGGAGTCCTACCTGCCGCAGTGCCACGGCGTGCCGTTGGACGGCTGGACCTGGGACGGCGTCGAAGGCAGCAACGACAGCGGCGAGACGACCTGGGGCGACTATGCGGTGTACGCCACCTACGACGGCGAGCGACTCACCCTGACCGATCCGCCGATCATGGCCGCACTGTACGACTCGATCGCTCCGGAGGATCCGACGGGAGGAGTCGACGGCGCGACTCCCGAGGATGAGCTCGCACGGGTCCAAGACGACATCGCGGCACGCCTCGGCACGGAAGCGGTCACGGTCGGGACGGATCGCGGATATGTCTGGGTACAGGTCGTCTGGGATGACGGCGCGATCCAGGAAGCGATGGACGCCGAGTACGGAGAAGGAGTGGTGGTCGTCAGCTCCGCACTTCGCGAGACCGACTGACCTCCGGGATCAGAGCCAGCTTCCCTCCGGGATGTCCCGTCGCCAGGAGGCGGTGGGCGTCTTGGGCTCCCTCGAGCGGGAAGGTCTGCGCGAGGGGCACCACGAGGTCGCCGTTCTGGGCCAGCGCGATCAGCTCCCCCCGCACCTCGTCGCGGAAGCGGGCACTGGCCGGCTGGGAACCCGCGATCGCGAGGAACCCAGCGGCCTCGGCGCGACCGGGGGCCGCGATCGTGACGATGCGGCGAGGGGCGGACACGAGAGCGAGCGACACGTCCACGGCCTCGTCCGTACCGACAGCATCGAGTGCCGCCGAGATGGGCCCCGCCGCCACCTCCCTCACGCGATCGGCGAGCCCCGTGCCGTAGCGGACAGGTATGCCGCCGAATCGGGTCACCTCATCGAAGCGGTTCTCGCTCGCCGTACCGATCACACGGATGCCTCGCAGCCGGGCCTGTTGCAAGACGCTCACCCCGACCGCGCCTGAGGCACCGTGGAGGAGGATGGTCTCCCCTGGCGTCGCCCCGGTGACCGCGAGCATCTCGGCGGCCGTGGTGCCCACGAGCAGCAGGTTCGCCGCCTCCGGATGCGAGAGGGTCGACGGTTTCGCGAACACCTTCTCTGCGGGAACGGTGAGTGCCGTCGCGTATCCGCCCCGCACCCGGAAAGCCACGACCTCATCGCCCTCCGACACGGTCCCGGAGCCGATCCGCGTGTCCGGTCCGATCGCGATGATCTCACCGGAGACCTCGTAGCCGATCGGGACCGGAAGAGCGGAGTCAGACCTCGCCGCGGCGACGTGTTTCGCGTCGGCCGGGTTCACCCCCGCGGCGCGCACACGGATCGTCACCTCACCCGCCGTCGGCGGCGGAAGGCTGACGTCGGTGAACGCCCATGCCTCGGGCGAGCCCCACGACGTGGCGACCCAATGTCGTGCTTCGAGGAGCTTCTTCGACGTCGACATCGGCGGACTCGCTCAGGCGGCGCAGCGAAGGTTGTTCACGGTACCGGACACGTTCGCCCAGTTTCCGGCACTCACCGTCTTCAACACGGTGGCACCGTTGCGTGCCTGGACATATCCGGCACTGCGCGCATTCGCCACGGACCGCACGGTGAAGCTCGGCGGCACGGTGTTGACTCCGCAGCCTCCGAACGAAAGCGAACCTCCGGCCAGGGAGAGCGCGTTGTATGCGCAGAACCTGCCGGTCGCACAGCTCCCGACGGAGCGCGCCGTCAGGTCCGATGCCGACGGCACGCTCAGAGCCATGTCCAGCGCCGGCCACACGGCGTGAGTCGCATCGACGATCACACCACCGGGGACCTCGTCGAGTATCGCCGCGACCAGCGGGTCCACGTCATGATCATCGCGCGCCGAAGCCATGGTCGGCACCGTTGCCCACGCCAGGACGGCGCCGAACAGGACGGCCGCCAGCACGGTGCGGAGCTTCATCGGACGGTGTCCTCATCGAGGTCCCACATCCGGTAGGAGATGATGGCGCCCGCGGAGAACACCCCGTCATCCTTCAGCACCGTGCGTTCGATGCCGACGATCCGACCGGTCTCGCGCGACACCAGGACCAGGTCGCTCACGGCCTCGTCCGGTGACAGGACGCGGATGCCGGCCACCGGTCGGCCCAGTCGATCCGTCGTCGTCCCGAGAGCTTCGCCGCCGCCCGTCTCCGCGAGCAGAACGAGCAGTTCCTCGTGCTGCGCGTCGGTCAGCGTCCACTGGTCGAGCGCCGTGGTCATCGCCGTCTCCACGTCGAAGGCCGTCGGATCCTCCGGCATGCCGAACGCGCGGAGCATGGCGACCATGTCCTCGCCGGTCTCGCCGGGAACCGTCTTCCACGGGGTCTCGAAGTCGCCTTCTCCCATGATCAGATCGGTGACGACCTCGCCGCTGCTGGTGACCTCGGCCCCATTGCTGGCGACCGCGTCTTCCGGATCGTACGGAACACCCGCGATGATGATCATCCGTCCGGAGCCGTCGGGCTCCCAGGTAAGCGTCGACAGTTGGGGGACGACGGTCGTGGTCTTGGTGTCGACCTCGACCGAGAATCCCCACGAGGCCGTCCTGACCGTGCGCGAAGGAATCGAAGGTCCCGTCGAGTTCGCGAGGGCGACGCCCGCCTCATCGACGATCTGGGCGACGGTCGACGAGCCGCTGAAGTCGAGCGGCGACGGCGTTCCGGCGACGGCGGCACCCTGCGGTGCGAAGACGGCGAACGCCAGAGCCGCGGACGCCGCGACCGCGGTGAGACCGCCGGCCCACCCGAGCGTGCGCGCGCGACGTCGTTTCGGAGCACGCGTCGTGCGGAGGATGCGATCGCGGGTCGCGAGTGCCCGTACATCCGGCGACGCGTCACGAGGCGTGGAAGCAGGGTCGGCGTCGGTCAGCATGCGCTCGAGCACCGCGTTCTGCGTGATCACCCGTCATCACCCCCTCCCAGGCCCAGCTCCGCACGCAGGCGATCCTGTGCTCGGCTCAGCCTCTTCCGCACGCGGAACTCGGAAGCGCGCAACAACTGCGCGATCTCCCCCACCGCGAGTCCATCCCAGTACGTCAGCATGATGATACGCCGTTGTTCCTGAGTGAGGACACCCAAAGCACGGATGACTTCGAAACGACCCTGTCGGCCGGATTCCTCGTCCTCCCCGAAGACCCCCTGATGCACGGCCTCGAGCGCACTGTGCGGCATCGACTTCGGTCCGACACGCGCACGCAGGTGCCGGTCGGCGACGCGGAGCAACCAGACCCGGCCGGGTGGACGAGCAGGCCGGAGCCGGGTCCACGCGCTCAGGAAGACCTCCGAGACGATCTCGGTGACTTCCTGGTCATCCGCGACGACACCTTCGATGTGGTGCCGCACAGCTGCCCAGTGCTCATCGAACACTCGGATGAAGACCTCGTCGCGCAGCGGATTCGGGTCTTCGCTGCGATCGTTCATGTCGCCGGGGTCGGCGGCCTTCCCGCCGCCATCGACGTGTGACCTGCTCGCATGTCAGAAGCCGAGTCTGCCGAGTTGCTTCGGGTCGCGCTGCCACTCCTTCGCGACCTTGACATGCAGGCCCAGGAACACACGGGTGCCGAGCAGTTCCTCGATACCGCTACGGGCACGAGCTCCCACCTCGCTGAGACGCTTGCCCTTGTGACCGATGATGATCGCCTTCTGGCTATCACGTTCCACCACGATCGAGGCGTGCACGTCGGTCAGGTCGGTGCCCTCGCGCGGCGCGATGTCGTCGATCACGATCGCTATCGAGTGCGGGAGCTCGTCACGCACTCCTTCGAGCGCTGCTTCGCGGATCATCTCGGCGATGCGGTCGTCCTGGGACTCATCCGTCGTGATCCCCTCCGGATACAAGGCGGGGCCCTTCGGCATCAGCAGCAGGATCTCGTCGGAGAGCACATCAAGCTGATCGCGGGTGAGTGCCGAGAGCGGGATGACCGCTGCCCAGTCCTCGCGCAGAGCATCCACCTCGAGCAGCCTCGCGGTGATGTCGTCACGGGCCGCCGCATCGGTCTTCGTCACGATCGCGATCTTCTTCGCCCGCGGGTAGCCGTCGAGCGAAGCCGCGATCCGTCGGTCCCCCGGGCCGACCTTCTCATTGGCCGGGACGCAGAATCCGATCACGTCGACGTCACCGAGCACCTGCTCCACGAGGTCGTTCAATCGTTCGCCGAGCAACGTGCGCGGCTTGTGGATCCCCGGGGTGTCGACGATGACGAGCTGCCCTTCCGGGCGGTTCACGATGCCGCGGATGGCGCGCCGTGTCGTCTGGGGCTTCTCGCTGGTGATCGCGATCTTCTCGCCGACGAGAGCGTTCGTCAGCGTCGACTTGCCGACGTTGGGTCGACCGACGAACGTCACGAACCCGCTTCGGGTTTCCTCAGTCATCGTCTCGCTCTCCTTCATCCTGCGTCGCGACAGGTTCCCCTGCCGCCCGTTCCACGAACACCGTCGCGATCCCGCGACCACGACCACGAGATGCCCCACCCGTCAGAACCAGCCCTGCCACGGTGGCCGTCGCGCCGGGCTGCGGAACCTGCCCCAGCGCCTTGCCGAGCAAGCCGCCGATCGAGTCGACGTCTTCATCCTCGAGTTCGAGGCCGAAGAGATCGCCCACGTCTTCGAGGGAGAGACGCGCACTCACGCGGTATCGTCCGTGACCGAGATCGACGAATTCTGCGGATACCTGATCGTACTCATCCGAGATCTCTCCCACGAGTTCCTCGATCAGGTCCTCCAGCGTCACGAGCCCCGAGATTCCTCCGTGCTCGTCGATCACCAGGCACACGTGCACGGCGTCGCGCTTCATCTGCTGCAGCAGCGTCTCCGCGCGCATGGACTCCGGCACGAAGGTCGCAGGCCGTGCGATCGGCCGGATCGACGCGGCCCGCCAGGCGCTGTCATCGCGATACGCGAACTGCACGAGGTCCTTGAGATACAGAACGCCGACGACGTCATCCGCGTCATCATCCACGACCGGCATCCTCGAGACGCCGCGGTTCAGGAACAGCGACATCGCCTCGTCGGTCGTGGCGGTCGCATCGACCGTCACCATCTCGGTCCGGGGCACCATCACGGCGCGGACGAACTGATCGGTGAAATCGAACACCGAGTGGATGAGGTCGCGATCGTCTTCCTCGATGAGGTCGTTCGAGGCGGCCTCGTCGACCATGCTGAGCAGCTGATCCTCGCTGGTGAAGGAGCTGCGACCGGTGCCCGGCGTGACCCTGTTGCCCAGCACCACGAGCGCCTGGGCGAGCGGGCCGAGGATGATGCGGAGGCCGCGCACGATCGACGCGGTCCGGCGGATCATGCCTTCGGCGTGCTGGCGGCCGAAGGAGCGCGGACTCGCACCGACGAGCACGAACGTGATCGCCGTCATCAGCACGGCGGCGGCGAGCATCGCCCACCAGTTGTTGTCGATGAGGATCGTGAACGCGACCGTCACGAGGACGGCTGCGGTGACCTCCGCCAGCACGCGGATGAAGGCGACGGCGTTGACGTGCGCATCCAGATCGGCGGCGATGCGTCGCAGAGCCTTCGCTTTGCGCCCCTCATTCGCCATATCGGCGAGACCGACGCGAGAGGTGACACCGTACGCGGCATCGATCGCGGCCATGAGACCGCCGAAGGCGACCAGCAGGACGGCTCCGATGAGCAGGAGGACGGCCGTCATCGGCGGCGTTCGGACGCGGCGAAGCCCTGGATCAGCTCCTTCTGCAGTCCGAACATCTCACGCTCCTCGTCGGGTTCAGCATGATCGAAGCCGAGGAGGTGGAGCAGCCCGTGCGTGGTGAGCAGGATGAGCTCGTCCATCAGCGTGTGCTTCGCCGCCTGAGCCTGCGTCTCGGCCACCTGGGGGCACAGCACGATGTCGCCCAGCAGTCCCGGAGCGGTCGGACGGTCCTCGGTGCCGGGACGGAGCTCGTCCATCGGGAAGCTGAGCACGTCGGTGGGACCGGGCTCGTCCATCCACTGCACGTGAAGCGCCTCCATGGCACCCTCGTCCACGAGGACGATGGCGACCTCGGCATCCGGGCTGACGTGGAGCTGCGCGAGGTTGTAGTCCGTGAGCCGCTGCAGCACGGTCTCGTCGACGTCGATGGCCGACTCGTTGTTGATCTCGATCATGAGAGTCCTCGTTTCGGCATGCGGTCCCGCGGTCCGGGGCGCTGCGCCCCTCGGCGGTCGGCCCTGTTGGCGAACTCGGCGGCCTGTTCGCGTTCGAAGCGCTGGGCGGTGCGCTTCTCGTCGTACTCGCTGTACGCGTCGACGATGCGGCCGACCAACGAGTGCCGCACGACGTCGGCGCTCGTGAGCCGCGCGAAGTGGATGTCGTCGATACCGTCGAGCACACGCGTCACGAGTCGGAGACCGGACGAGCCCTGCGGGAGGTCGACCTGGGTGATGTCGCCCGTCACCACCATCCGCGTGCCGAAGCCGAGACGGGTGAGGAACATCTTCATCTGCTCGGGCGTGGTGTTCTGGGCCTCGTCGAGCACGACGAAAGAATCGTTCAGCGTGCGCCCGCGCATGTACGCGAGCGGAGCGACCTCGATGGTCCCCGTCGCCATCAGACGCGGGACGATCTCCGGGTCCATCATCTCGTTGAGGGCGTCGTACAACGGCCGCAGGTACGGGTCGATCTTGTCGGTGAGCGTGCCGGGAAGGAACCCGAGCCGCTCCCCCGCCTCGACCGCGGGGCGCGTGAGGATGATCCGGGTGACCTCCTTGCGCTGCAGCGCCTGAACGGCCTTCGCCATCGCGAGGTAGGTCTTGCCGGTACCAGCAGGGCCGATGCCGAAGACGACCGTGTTCTCCTCGATCGCGTCGACGTACTCCTTCTGGCCGAGGGTCTTCGGACGGATCACCTTGCCGCGCGTCGTCAGGATCGCCTCACCGAGCACCTCGCTGGGACGCGGTCCCCCCTCCTGACGCAGCATGCGTGCGGAACTGGAGACGTCGCTCGGAGCCAGATCGTGCCCGGCCCGGGTCATCGCGAGCAGCTCCTCCACGAGCGTCTTCGCCTTCCCGACCGCGTCGGTGTCACCGCCGAGGGTGATCTCGTTCCCGCGGACGAGCACCTGGACGTCAGGATGCTCCCTCTCGAGCATCCTGAGCAGACGGTCCTGCGGGCCGAGCAGCTGCACCATGGCGACCCCGTCGGCATAGATCGTCTCGACGGACTCGGGAGGCCGGCCGCCCAGGCTGCGCTCCTGCGGTTCGTGATTCTCAGGCACCGACACTCTTCTCAGTCAATCCTCCGGCCAGCACATGCGCATGGACGTGGAAAACGGTCTGTCCGGCACCGGCGCCGGTGTTGAAGACGAGGCGGAAGTCGCCGTCGTCGCTGTGCTCCGCAGCCAACTCCGTGGCGAACGCGACCATCTCGGCCAGGAGCGACGGGTCTCCGGCAGCAAGCTCGGTGACGTCGCGGTAGTCGGCGGACTTGGGTACGACGAGCAGGTGCACGGGAGCCTGCGGAGCGATGTCCCGCAGCGCGAAGACCCGCTCCGTCTCCCCGAGGATCTCGGCAGGGATCTCCCCGTTCAGAATGCGCGTGAAGATCGAGGGTTCCGTCATGTGCTCAAGTCTACTGATCGCGGCATGCCCGCTCCCTGCCGCCTCGGCGCCGGAGGTCACCAGCGTCCGAGGGTCACGGAGAGCACGGCGATCGCGGCCGGACCTGCCGTCGATGTGCGCAGCACCGTGTCGCCGAGACGCACGCGCTCGGCACCCGCCTCGGTGAGCCGGTCGAGTTCCTCGTCCGAGATCCCGCCTTCCGGCCCCACCACCAGCATCAGATCGCGGCCATCGGCTTCGATCTCCGACAGGCGCACCGCCGCAGTGGGGTCGAGCACGAGGAGACGCTGTGAGCTCGCACGTTCGGCGAGTCGTCTCGTCGACACCGGCGCGACGACGTCCGGAAGCCACGCGCGGTGGGCCTGCTTGGCGGCTTCGCGGACGATGGTCGCCCACCGCTCGCGGCCCTTCACCGCCTTCGGCCCTTCCCAGCGGGAGACACTGCGCGCTGCCTGCCAGGGCACGATCTCGTCGACTCCGAGCTCGCAGGCCGCCTGCACGGCGAGCTCGTCCCGGTCGCCCTTCGCCAGCGCCTGGACGAGGGTGATCCGCGGAGACGGAGCCGGGTGCTCTGAGCGCCGGGCGATTCGCACCTCCACGCGTGTCGGGGAAACCTCCTCCGCTGCACCGGTCAGCCACACTCCTGCTCCGTCGCCGACGGTTACCTCTTCACCGACCCGAAGTCGACGGACGACGGCCGCGTGCTTCGCCTCGGCCCCGGTCAAGGAGACGACATCGCCGGCGACCGCGTCCGATGCCGACTCGACCACGAAGTGCAGCGCCATGATCAGTGGCTGCGGAAGCGATCGCGGAGCTTCGAGAAGAGGCCCTGCTGGAACTGCGCGAGCTGGGGGTCCGGGGCCTTGGTCTTCTTCGCGAAGTCCTCGATGAGAGCCCGCTGCGCCGAATCGAGCCTGGTCGGGGTGAGCACCTGGACGCCGACGCGCAGATCACCGCGCTGCGTGCCACGGAGCGGGGTGATGCCTCGCCCCTTGATGGTCAGCACGTCACCGGACTGCACGCCGGCCCGGATCTCGAGATCGACCTCACCATCCAGTCCCTGGATCGTGGTCTCGGTGCCGAGGATCGCGTCGGTCATCGACACTTCGAGCGTCGCGAGCAGGTCATCGCCGTCACGGCTGAACGCCGGGTGGGCGTTGACCGTCACCTCGACGTACAGATCTCCGTTCGGACCGCCCGCCTTGCCGACCTCCCCGGAACCGGGGAGCTGGAGGCGGAGTCCGGTCTCGACGCCGGCCGGGATGTCGAGGGAGACCGTCCGACGCGAGCGCACGCGTCCCTGCCCGCCGCAGGTGCCGCACGGATGCGGGATGGTGGTGCCGTACCCCTCGCAGGTGCCGCACGGCTGGGAGGTCACGACGTTGCCGAGGAGGCTCCGCACCTGTCGCTGCACGTGCCCCGAGCCACCGCAGATGTCGCACGTGACGGGCGAGGTGCCCTCCTGGCAGCAGGACCCCTGACAGGTCTCGCACAGCACGGCCGTATCGACCTCGATGTCGCGATGCGCGCCGAACACCACATCGCCCAGGTCGAGGGACACCCGCACGAGTGCGTCCTGCCCGCGCTCCCGACGCGAACGCGGACGCGCGCCGCGTCCACCGCCCTGCGACGCGCCGAAGAACGTCTCGAAGATGTCCCCGAAGCCGCCGAAGCCGCCGAAGTTGCCGGCAGCGCCGTCCCCGCCGCCCATGTCGTAGCGGCGACGCGAGTCGTCATCGCTGAGGACGTCGTACGCGTGGGTGACGAGCTTGAAGCGCTCCGCTGCGTCTTCACCGGGATTCACATCCGGGTGCAGCTGTCGCGCAAGACGTCGATACGCCTTCTTGATCTCGTCGGTGGAAGCGTCCCGGGACACCCCGAGAACCTCATAGTGGTCCGCCACAATCGCCTTTCTGCGTGTGTTCTCTCGGCGGCCGCGTTAGCGGCCGGCCTCGTCTTCGTCGAGCATCCGCGACAGGTAGCGGGCTACGGCCCGTGCTGCGGCGAGGTTGCTCGGGTAGTCCATGCGCGTCGGCCCCATGACGCCGACTCGCGCCGTACCGCTGGGGGCGGCGTAGTTGCTGGCGACGATCGATGCCTCACCGAGGCCGAACGGCGCGTTCTCCGTGCCGATGCTGGCCGCGAGTCCGTGCTCGTCGGTCACCATCTCGCTCATCAGCCGCAGCAGCGTCACCTGCTCCTCGATCGCTTCGAGAAGCGGATGGATGCTTCCACGGAAGTCCTGTTCTCGACGTGCGAGGGTGGCGGCACCCGCCATCACCAGACGCTCCTGCCGGAACCCGCCGAGTTCATCCATCACGACACCGGCGATCGAGCGCAGCACGCGATCCTTGGCCACTTCATCCGCCGCGAGCAGCCCCTGAAGCCGATCGGATGCCTCCCCGATGCCCTGCCCCGTGATCAGCGCGGACAGGCGCGCCCGCAGCACCGCCATCTCGGCCTCGTCGATCGCCTCCGGCAGCATGGCCACACGCTGCGACACTCCCCCGGCGTCGGTGACGAGGACGATCAGGAGCCGATTGGGCGCCAGCGCGACGAGCTCCACGTGCGTGACGTGTGCGCGGGCGAACGAGGGGTACTGCGCGAGTGCGACCTGGCCGGTGAGCTGGGTCAGCACCCGGACCGTGCGCACCATGAGGTCGTCGAGGTCGGCCGGCTCGCCGAGGAACGACTCGATGGCGGACCGCTGCGCCGAGGAGAGCGGTCGCAGCTGCGCGAGATGATTCACGAAGACGCGATAGCCCTTGTCGGTGGGCACCCGCCCCGAAGACGTGTGCGGCGCCGTGATGAGTTCTTCGTCTTCGAGCAGCGCCATGTCGTTGCGGATGGTCGCCGCGGAGACCCCGAAGGAGTGGCGGTCCACGATGGAACGGCTGCCGACGGGTTCGTGGGTCTCGACGTAGTCCTGCACGATCGCGCGGAGAACCTGGAGTCCTCGCTCTGTGACCATCGCCTTCCCTTCCGCTGGCACTCGGACGTTCAGAGTGCCAATCCTACCCCGTACAGCTCGGTGATCTCCGTACTGCAGACGCACAACCCTAGGATGACGCTCATGACCACCTCAGCCCAGGCCACCCTGTCGCGCGGCATCGTCCGCGGCACCGAGGAGGGCGGGGTCGTCCGCTACCTCGGCATTCCCTATGCGCAGGCGCCGTTCGGGGCGAACCGATTCCGCGCCCCCCAGCCGGTCGATGCCTGGTCCGGCATCCGCGACGCCACCCGCATCGGCCCGACCTCACCGCAGGTGCCGTACGCGGGTCCGATCGGCGAGCTGCTGGGGTCGGTGATCCTCGACGGTGACGACATCCTGACCGCGAACGTGTGGGCTCCGACCGACGCGTCCGATGCCCCCGTGCTGCTGTGGATCCATGGCGGAGCGCTCGAGCGGGGCACCGCCGCGCTGCCGCTCTACGACGGGGCGGTGTTCGCCAGGGCGGGCATCGTCTTCGTCTCCATCAACTACCGTCTGGGTTCCGAGGGCTTCTCCGTCCTCGACGGCGCCCCCCGCAATCTCGGTCTGCGCGACGCCGCCGCGGCCGTGGAGTGGGTGCACCGCGAGATCTCGGCGTTCGGCGGGGATCCGTCGCAGATCACGGCGATGGGGGAATCGGCGGGCGGCGCGATCGTCGCGGCCTTGCTCGCCCGAGACGATTCACGCGCTCTCATCAGTCGCGCGATCATCGAGTCGGGCCCGCTCCAGGCGCAGACCCCGAAGAAGGCGGGACGTGTGACGGCGCAGCTCGCGAAGCGCCTCGGGGTCCGCGCCGATCGGGACTCGTTCGCCGCGCTCTCGCCCGCGCAGCTCCTCGACGCGAGGAGAGAACAGTCCGCAGGCTCGTCTCCGCTCGGCGGCGCACCCGGCTTCCAGATCGCGATCGATCCGGACAGCCTTCCGCGGTCCCCACACGAGGTCCTCGGCGAGATCGACACGCCGCTGCTCATCGGCAGCAACACCGACGAGTACCGATTGTGGTTCCCGCCCGAGGCGCTCGCCGGCATCGGCGAGTTCAAGCTGCAGGCCGCACGTGTCCTCTCGCGCATCCCGCGCCGCGCGGTGTCCGAGTACCGGTCCGCTTTCCCCGGAGCGAACACGGGAGAGGTCTTCGGGCAACTCGTCACCGACATGATGCTGCGCGCACCGCTGAGCCGTGTGGCATCCGCACGCCCCGAGAGCACGCACGTCTACGAATTCGCGTGGCCCAGTCCCATTCGAGACCTCCGAGCGGCGCATGCGCTCGAACTCGGCTTCGTGTTCGACCGGCTCGAAGATGAGGAGGCGCGCCGACTCGCCGGCACCGCGGCACCGGGCACACTCGCGACCGAGATGAACACAGCCTGGGTCGGGTTCGTGAGCGGCGGAGATCCGGGCTGGCCCGTGTACGGCTCCGAGCGTCGCACGCGGGTGTTCGATACGGTCAGTGCGACGGTGCCGCAGCGCCGCACCGCGGGCATGGACCTGCTTCCGGGCTGACAGCGCTCCGGCGTCAGTCGGTCAGCGCACGTACCACGGCATCTGCGAGGAGCCGCCCTCGCAGAGTCAGTTGGATGCGCCCCCGGATCGCGGCCGCAGGGTCGACGAGGCCATCGGCGATGAGGCCCGCGACCCGGCTCCGGTTCCCGGCGGGCACCTCATCGACGGCGATCCCCTCGCGGATCCGGCTGAGCAGCAGGATCCGCTCCAGCGTGCGCGACTCCACATCGGGGCGCTCGGTTCCCGCCGCCGGCGACTCGGATGCCGCGAGCCTCTGCGCGTAGGCGGCCGGGTGCTTCACGTTCCACCACCGCAGACCGGCCACGTGGCTGTGCGCACCGGGGCCGAACCCCCACCAGTCAGTCCCCCGCCAATAGGCCAGGTTGTGCCGCGAGCGTCGATCCGGAGTGCGCGCAAAGTTGCTCACCTCGTACCAATCGAAACCCCCGGCCCCGAGGCGGGCATCGGCGAGCTCGTACATGTCGGCCTGCAGGTCATCGTCCGGCGTCGGGACCTCGCCCCGACGAATCTGGCGCGCGAGCTTGGTGCCGTCCTCGATGATGAGCGCGTACGCCGAGATGTGGTCGGGCTCGAGGTCGAGTGCCGCATCGAGAGATGCCTCCCAATCCGCGAGCGACTCCCCCGGTGCACCGTAGATCAGGTCGACGCTCACCGCCAGTCCGGCGTCCTTCGCCGCAGCCACCGCGGTGCGCACGTTCTCGGGGCGGTGCGTGCGATCGAGGGCCGCGAGCACGTGGGGAACGGCGGACTGCATGCCCACCGACATCCGCGTGACGCCGGCGTCGGCGAGTGTGCGGGCGACCGCGGGGGTCACGGTGTCGGGGTTCGCCTCGACGGTCACCTCCGCCCCGTCCGCGAGGCCGAAGGCTCCGGTCGCCGCCTCGAGCATGCGGGCGAGATCTCCCGCGGGGAGGAGTGTCGGAGTGCCACCCCCGAAGAAGACCGTGTCCATCGGACGCAGTGCCCCGGCATCAGCCAGCACCCGACGGGCGAGCGCGATCTCGGAGATCAACGTCGATGCGTAGTCTTCCTGCTTCGCCCCGCGCAGCTCGGTCGAGGTGTAGGTGTTGAAGTCGCAGTAACCGCAGCGCACGGTGCAGAACGGAATGTGCAGGTAGGCGGAGAACGGGACGTTCGGGTCGATCACGATGTCGGAGGGAAGATGCCCGTCCGTCGGCGCCGGATCTCCGAGAGGGAGCGGTCCCGCCATCAGACGGGGGTCGCGTAGAGCGGCGAGATCGCCCGCAGGTAGCGCGCGAACAGCTCGCGGCGACGACGCTTCATGAGGGCGGGAATCGTCCGGTAGATGAGGGCGTTCGGTGCGTCGAACGCTCGCACGGTGAACCACACCTCGTCGTTGTCCTCACGCCAGTCGACGTCGAACGACTCCTCACCGCTGACGACGGACCCGCCGACGGTGCCGAGGACGAATCCGATGCGCCGGGTCTCTTCCGTGACCGAGATCACGCGGAGCTCGGCGTCGGCGCGCATCCCCGCGACTCGTCCGCGCAGGTGCAACGTCATCCCTGCACCGACGAACGGCATGCCCTCGGCGTCGTAGCGGGGCTCGACATCGCGCTTGCTCGGGGCGATCGGATTCCCCTCGGCGTCGAAGCTCACGCCCGCGTATGCGGGTCCGGGTGCCGGCCGCACGTCTTCGACCGAGAGCCCGGCAGCGCGCTGCGCCGTCCAGGACAGGAGAGCTTCCCCGGCGGTCTGGAACCGCTCGACGCCGCTGCCGATCCGCCAGGATTCCTCCGCCGGGATGCTGCGCTCCGGCGGGTAGTGCATCAGATCGGGCGCATGGGTCGCACCCACGGCCGCATAGTCCACCGTGTCGTCTCGGAAAGTCCCGCGCCGCATGACCTCCACCCTACTTCGCGTTGCCTGAGCGAACACCCCCACGCGCCGCACGAGGTCACATGCCGGCTCCGAACCGCTCAGCGCGGGCTCTCCGCCTCCGCTGCCCTGGCCGCCTCCTGGACGATCCGGACGTACTCGGCGTGGGTCGAGCGCTGCATCCTCCGCAGCGCAGGCGCGAGCATCCGCCAGAACCAGGTCGAAGGGCGCGAGACGGACCGGGCGGTGAACACGCCCCGCTCGTCGATCCGGAACGACTCCTCGCCGTAGATCGGATGCCCCGGACGGGTCTCGTAACCGAAACCACTCGCGTCGGCCCAGACGACGCGCACGGGCTCCGCGAGGCGGATGCCGAAGACACGCTTGGCGAGCACGCCCTCGAGTTCAGGCATCGGTGCACCCGCAGGTGTCTCGAAACCCGCGCGCCGCTTGAACTCCCACGTGCTCACCAGCGCCGCGACCGCGTCGCGTACCGCCGGTGCCACGGTGGTCGAGTTCTCCTCGCCGAGCATGCCCTCGGGCACGGCGACGAGCGGATGACGCGTCATCCCCCGCGGATACGCGGGCAGCGGCACGACTACTTCTTGTCCTTGCCTTCGACGTCTCCCGAGAGCGCGGCGATGAACGCCTCCTGGGGGACCTCGACGCGGCCGACCATCTTCATGCGCTTCTTGCCCTCCTTCTGCTTCTCGAGGAGCTTGCGCTTACGGGTGATGTCGCCGCCGTAGCACTTCGCCAGCACGTCCTTGCGGATCGCCCGGATGGTCTCACGGGCGATGATGCGCGCGCCGATCGCCGCCTGGATCGGGACCTCGAACTGCTGACGAGGGATGAGCTTGCGCAGGCGCTCGGCCATCATCGTGCCGTAGGCGTAGGCCTTGTCCCGGTGGACGATCGAGCTGAAGGCGTCGACCTTCTCGCCCTGGAGGAGGATGTCGACCTTGACGAGGTCGGCTTCCTGCTGTCCGGAGGGTTCGTAGTCGAGAGAGGCGTAGCCCTGCGTCTTGGACTTCAGCTGGTCGAAGAAGTCGAACACGATCTCACCGAGCGGCATGTTGTAGCGCAGCTCGACACGCTCCTCGGAGAAGTACTCCATTCCGAGCAGGGTGCCGCGGCGCGACTGGCACAGCTCCATCACGGTGCCGACGTAGTCCTTCGGCAGCAGGATCGCGGCCTTCACCATGGGCTCCGAGACCGATCCGATACGCCCGTCCGGGTACTCGCTCGGGTTGGTCACGGTGACCGTCTCGCCCGTGTCGCTGGTGAGCACCTCGTAGATCACGCTGGGCGCGGTCGTGATGAGGTCGAGTCCGAACTCGCGGGCGAGGCGCTCCGTGACGATCTCCAGGTGGAGCAGACCGAGGAAACCACAGCGGAAACCGAAACCGAGCGCGACCGAGGTCTCGGGCTCGTACTGGAGCGAGGCGTCCGAGAGCTTGAGCTTGTCGAGAGCCTCGCGGAGTTCCGCGTAGTCACTGCCGTCGATCGGATAGATACCGGAGAAGACCATCGGCTTCGGGTCGGTGTACCCCGGCAGAGGTTCCGATGCCGGCTTCCGAGACGTGGTGATCGTGTCTCCGACCTTCGACTGGCGAACGTCCTTCACACCTGTGATCAGGTAGCCCACCTCGCCGACGCCGAGCCCCTTGGTCGGGGTCGGCTCCGGGCTCGACACGCCGACCTCGAGCGCCTCATGGTTGGCCCCGGTCGACATCATCTGGATGCGCTCGCGCGGCGAGAGGCTGCCGTCCACCATGCGCACATACGTGACGACACCGCGGTACGCGTCGTACACCGAGTCGAAGATCATCGCGCGGGCGGGCGCATCCGCGTCGCCGACCGGAGCCGGGATGTCCTGGACCAACCGGTCGAGCAGTTCCTCGACGCCGACGCCGGTCTTGCCCGAGACGCGCAGCACATCCTCGGGCTTGCCTCCGATGAGCGAGGCCAGCTCCTTCGCGTACTTCTCGGGGTCGGCGGCCGGCAGGTCGATCTTGTTCAGCACCGGGATGATGTGGAGGTCGTTCTCCAGCGCGAGGTACAGGTTCGCGAGCGTCTGCGCCTCGATTCCCTGCGCCGCGTCGACGAGCAGGATGGCTCCCTCGCAGGCGGCGAGGGAACGCGAGACCTCGTAGGTGAAGTCCACGTGGCCGGGGGTGTCGATCATGTTCAGGGCCACGGTCTGACCGTCGAGCTCCCACGGCATCCGAACCGCCTGGCTCTTGATGGTGATCCCGCGCTCGCGCTCGATGTCCATGCGGTCGAGGTACTGGGCCCGCATGTCTCGGTCCGAGACGACGCCGGTGATCTGGAGCATCCGGTCGGCGAGCGTCGACTTGCCGTGGTCGATGTGGGCAATGATGCAGAAATTGCGGATCTGCGCAGCCGGCGTCGAGGCAGGCTGGAGAGGTGTGAGAGCGCGTGGGGACATGTCCCCCCGATTCTACGGTGAGGCGATGCGAATCCCCGATTCCGGTATTCCCGGATTCCAGCATTCCGGTGATAGTCTCCCGAAGTTGCCTGGGAAATTCCGTGACACCGGATCCCGCAAGCGATAAGACTCCATCACAGACCCCGTGGCGGTTGTCGCATCGCAGAGTTCGGTGGATGGCGATTCCGTAATCCAACTGACTCAGCGTTGCGTCGGCTGATCCCGAGCGCGTCTGTAGAAGAGAAAGACTGACCCCTTGATCAAGTACCTCCTGCGCCGAACACTCGGCTGGCTGCTCATGATCGTGGTCGCGACGAACCTCACGTTCTTCCTCGCGTGGGGATTCCTCGACCCGCGCAGCAACTACGTGGGGCGACGCCCACCCCTGACGCCGGAGCAGATCGACAACGTCCTGATCCCGCGCAACCTCAGCGACACCGTGCCGCTCATGGAGCGGTGGTGGAACTGGTTCAGCGGCATCCTGTTCCGCTGGGACTGGGGCACGAGCCCCACCGGGCAGTCGGTCAACGAGCAGGTCGCCTACCGCATGTGGGTCAGCGCGGAGCTCGTGCTCGGTGCGACGATCATCGCCGCCGTGCTCGGCATCTGGCTGGGTGTCTACACCGCGTCCCGCCAGTACAAGCTCGCCGACCGCATCGGGCAGGCGACCTCGATCATCACGATGAACCTGAACATCATCGTCGCCGGTCTCGGTGTCGTTCTTCTCGCGATCGCCCTCAACGAGTGGACAGGGGTGCGGATCTTCTACGTCACCGGCTCCTCCAGCCCGGGCGTGACCGGATTCTTCCCGACGATCATCGATGCACTCCAGCACGTCACGCTGCCGACGATCGCTCTCGTGCTGGTCGGATACGCCCAGTACCACTTCCTCCAGCGCTCGCTCCTGTTGGACAACATCAACGCGGACTACGTGCGCACCGCTCGCGCCAAAGGACTGACCAAAGCCCAGGCGGTGCGCAAGCACGCCCTCCGTACGTCGCTCATCCCGGTCGCGACCCAGGTCGCCTTCACGATCCCGACGATCTTCACCGGCGCGATCCTGACCGAGTCGATCTTCGCCTGGCAGGGCATGGGTCGCTATTTCCTCGACACCATCAACCAGAACGACATCAACGGCGTGGTGGCGGTCGCCGCGTTCGGCGCCGTGCTGACGGCGATCGGCGCGGTCCTCGCGGACATCGTCGTCGTCGTCCTCGACCCGCGAGTGAGGGTGAGCTGATATGACCACCGAAATGATCGATCCGCTGGTCGAGCCGTCCACCGAGGCAGCTCCCCGCAAGTCCCTCTCGAAGTGGACGCTCTACACGCGCCGCTACATGCGCAACAAGCCGGCCGTCGGGGGCGTCGTCGTCCTGCTCGTCCTGATCCTGTTCGCGACACTCGCCCCGGTGTTCTCCCCGTACGCCGTCAACGATATGGACTTCCTCGCGCTGAGCACGCCGCCCTCCGCAGCGCACTGGTTCGGAACGAACGGCGCCGGCAATGACACCTACACCCAGACCGCGATCGGGCTGCAGCGCTCGCTCATGATCGCAGTCACGGTGTCGGTCGGAACCACCATCCTGTCGGCCCTCGTCGGCACGGCTGCCGCCTATTTCCGCGGCTGGTTCGAACGCATCGCCCTGCTGGTCATCCACTTCATGATGGTGGTCCCCACCTTCCTGATGCTGTCGGTCATCTCGAACGAGTCCGGCGGCGTCTGGTGGGTGATCGCGCTCGTGATGATCTTCGTGACCTGGTTCTTCCCCGCACGCATCATCTGGACCATGGCTCTGTCGCTTCGCGAGCGGGAGTACGTGCAGGCGGCGCGCTACATGGGCGTCCGCGGCACACGCATCGTCCTGCGACACCTGGTCCCCAACATCGGCTCGCTGCTCGTGATCAACTTCACGCTCGGCATCGTCGCCGCCGTCACATTGGAGACCGGCCTGTCGTTCATCGGCTTCGGGGTGAAGATCCCGGATGTCTCCCTCGGATCGCTGATCGGGGAGGGCAGTACGTCGATCACGAGCTCCCCGTGGCTGTTCTACTTCCCGGCGTTGGCGCTCACGCTGCTGACCGTGTCGATGGCGTTGATCGCCGACGGCCTGCGTGACGCGCTCGACCCCACTTCGGCTGCAGGAGGCCGCGCATGAGCCCCGTACTGTCCGTCCGCGACCTCACCGTCAGCTTCGCGTCCGAAGCCGGCCGCGTCGATGCCGTTCGCGGCGTCTCCTTCGATCTGGAGGCCGGCAAGACCCTCGGCATCGTCGGTGAGTCCGGCTCCGGGAAGTCCGTCACCTCACTGGCCGTCATGGGCCTGCTCGACGAGAACGCGAAGATTTCCGGCTCGATCCTGTTCGATGGACAGGAGCTCCTCGGAAAGACCGACGCACAGCTCTCCAGGATCCGCGGCAACGGCATCTCGATGATCTTCCAGGATCCGCTGACCTCGCTGACGCCCGTGTACACGATCGGGTCCCAGTTGATCGAGGCACTCACGGTGCATCGCAACCTCAGCGTCAAGGAGGCGAACGCCCGGGCGATCGATCTTCTCAAGCTCGTGGGCATCCCCGAGCCCGAGAAGCGGATGAAGGCGTTCCCCCACGAGTTCTCCGGAGGAATGCGTCAGCGCGTGGTGATCGCGATCGCGATGGCGAACGACCCGAAGCTGATCATCGCCGACGAGCCGACGACCGCGCTCGACGTCACGATCCAGGCGCAGATCCTCGACCTGATCGACAAGGCGCAGGCCGAGACCGGCGCCGCTGTCATGATGATCACGCACGACATGGGCGTGGTGGCCCGCACCGCCGACGATGTGATGGTGATGTACGCCGGCAAGCCTGTGGAGCAGGCCCCCGTCCGCGAGCTGTTCCACCAGACGAGGATGCCGTACTCCATCGGCCTCCTCGGCGCGATCCCCCGCGTGGACAAGGCCGAGAAGGAGCCGCTCACCCCGATCGTGGGTAACCCGCCCCTCCTGATCAACCTCCCCGACGCCTGCCCCTTCGCCGACCGCTGCCCGATCGTGATGGATGCGTGCCGGACGCGTGAGCCGGAGCTCCTCCCCGTCCTGACCAGCGGAGGCGAGGCACATCGCGCTGCCTGCATCCGTTCGAACGAGATCGAGGACGGCGGCATGCTCGGCGGGCTGCCGGTGTATCCGGTCAGGGAGGCGCCGGAGAGCGAACTCACCCGCCTGCCCCGCGAGGAGCGTCCCATCACGCTCGAGGTGAAGAACCTCACCAAGACCTTCCCGTTGCTGAAGGGCGCCTTCCTCAAGCGCAAGGTCGGCGAGGTGCATGCCGTCAAGGGCATCAGCTTCGACGTCCGCGAAGGCGAGACCATGGCGATCGTGGGCGAGTCCGGGAGCGGGAAGACCACGACGCTGCTGCAGATCATGGACATGGTCAAGCAGTCCGAGGGTGACATCGTCATCGCCGGGACGAGTGTCAACGACATCCGCAGCCACAAGGTGGAGCGGGCGTTGCGGCGCGACATCCAGATCGTGTTCCAGGACCCGATGGGTGCTCTCGACCCGCGCATGACGGTCGCGGACATCATCTCCGAGCCGCTGACGGCCATCGGCACCCCGAAGGCGGAGGTGAACCGACGCGTCGGTGAGTTGATGGATCTCGTGGGCCTCAACCCGGCGCATCGCGATCGGTTCCCGCAGGCGTTCTCCGGCGGGCAGAGGCAGCGCATCGGCATCGCCCGCGCACTGTCGACGAACCCCAAGATCGTGGTGCTCGACGAGCCGGTGTCGGCGCTCGACGTGTCGATTCAGGCGGGCGTCATCAACCTCCTGGACGATCTCAAGGTCAAGCTCGGCCTGTCGTACCTCTTCGTGGCTCACGACCTCTCCGTGGTGCGTCACATCGCGGATCGGGTCGCCGTCATGTACCTGGGCGACTTCGTGGAGCACGGCGACGTGGACGACGTCTTCGACAACCCCCAGCATCCCTACACCAAGGCGCTGCTGTCCGCGATCCCGGTCCCCGACCCCGACATCGAGCGGACGCGGCAGCGGATCGTCTTCGACCCGGAGACCACCTCGGGCCTGTCGAACGTCTCCTGACCGGAGGTGGGTCACCGTCCGATAACGGTTAGGCGGCATTCACCGTCGTCCGGTATGCCGGAATGCTGGACGAACTATTCTCCCCTTATGACACGCCGAAAGGCGAAAGGAGCACCATGAAGCAGTACAAGCTGATGGGAGCGCTGGCACTCACCGGCGCTTTCGCACTCGCGCTCAGCGGGTGCGCTGCCGGCAACAGCGGCAGTGGCGACAGTGGCGACAACGGCGAGAAGACCGACGTCGAGATGGCGGACTACAACCCGCAGCCTCGCGAGAACCTCCAGGAGGGTGGCGAGGTCAACTTCGCGATCCGTGAGGTGCCGCCGCAGCTGAACGCCTTCAACAGTGACGGCAGCGCCGACACCGCACGCATCGCCGCGTGGTACACGCCGCAGCTGATCCTGATGGAGCCGGACGGCACGCAGTACAAGAACGACAACTACCTCGACGAGTGGAAGCACGAAGTCAAGGACGGCAAGACGGTCCTGACCTTCACGTTCACCGACGAGGCCCACTGGAACGATGGCACGGACATGGACTGGACCGCCATCGACGCCACGTGGAAGGCCAACCGCTCCTACGACGAGGGCTTCAACCCGAACGCCACCGACGGGTACAAGGACATCGAGTCCGTCGAGCAGGGCGACACCGCCAAGACGGCGATCGTCACCTTCAAGGGCGAGTTCGCCTGGCCGCAGATGCCCTTCAACGGTGGCGTCATCCACCCGGCACTCGCAGACCCGGACACCTTCAACGAAGCGATGATCGAGAACCCGCACCCGGAGTGGGGCGCCGGTCCCTACACGGTCGACGAGTATGACGCGACCAAGGGCTACATCTCGTTCAAGCCGAACCCCGAGTGGTGGGGCGACGCTCCGCTGCTCGACAAGGTCACCATGACGGGTATGGACGGCCAGGCCGGCGTCAACGCCTTCAAGAACGGCGAGGTCGACATGGTGGAGACGGGCTCCCAGGAGCTCATCGACCAGGTCAAGGACGTAGACGGTGCCAAGGTCTACCGCGCGCAGCAGACCGCCAACACGATCCTGCAGGTCGACTCCTCCAAGCCGCAGTTCGAGGACGTCAAGGTCCGCGAGGCGTTCTTCAAGGCCATCAACATCGACCAGCAGAAGCAGATCGCGTGGAACGGCCTCGGCTATGAAGAGGACCCGGCCGGCTCGCTGACCCTGTTCTCGTTCCAGCCCGGCTACACCGACTCGATGAAGGCCGCGGGCTGGGAGTTCGATGTCGAGGGTGCCAAGAAGCTGCTCGACGAGGCCGGCTGGACCGAGGGTTCGGACGGCATCCGTGAGAAGGACGGCGTGAAGCTCTCGGTGGTCTACCCCATCTGGAGCGACACGGCGACGCAGAAGGCTCTCGCGCAGTCGCTGCAGGCGCAGGAGAAGGAGGTCGGCATCGACGTCCAGGTCGAGGTCCGTCCCGCCAGCCAGTTCTCCTCGGACTACACCTCGAAGAACTGGGATGTCTCCGGTCTCCGCTTCACCTCGTCCGACCCGTTCGGTGCCGCCTGGTTCTGCCAGCTGTACTGCTCGGACTCGGGTCTCAACCTGTCGGGTGTCGGTGACGCCGAACTCGACGCCGAGATCAAGGACAAGGTCGAGTCGCAGTCCGACCCCGAGGCTCAGACCGCAGCCGCGATGGAGCTCGAGCCCGAGATCTACAAGCGCTGGGGCCTGATCCCGCTGTACAACGGCCCGCAGATCTACACGGTCCAGGAAGGCCTCGCCAACCTGACGCCGGAGCCCTACGTGGGTCTCGACCTGTTCGGCATCCAGCCCGTCGAGAACGTCGGCTGGGAGAAGTAACATCCTCTGACGTTCGCGTCGAAGCGGGGCCGGTGGTTCATCCACCGGCCCCGCTTTCTTTATGCTGTTCGCGTGAGCACCCAGATCGTCCTCGTGCACGGCATCCGCACGTCCGCGACGATGTGGCGCGCACAGACCACGTATCTCGACGAGCAGGAGTATGCGTCGACCGCGGTCGATCTCCCCGGGCACGGGAGCCGCATGGACGAGGACTTCACGCTGCACGAAGCGCTCCACACGATCGATGCCGCCGTACGTGCGGCAGCGGAGAAGGGCCCCGTCGTGCTCGTGGGGCATTCGATGGGTGGGCTGCTGTGTCTCGCCTACGTCGGCGGGGCACAGCGACCGCCGGTGGCCGCGCTCGTCGCGGCGTCGTGCACCTCGCTCCCCCACGGTGCGGGACTTCGCGCCTATCGCCTCTTCGCCCGGGCGGTCGACTCGCTCCCCGATCGCGGTATGTGGCTGACCGGTCGCGTCCTCGAGGCCACCATCCCCACGGAGACCAGATCCGACTTCGCCGCCGGTGGATATGCGCTGGACATGCAGGACACGGCGCTGCGCAGCCTCGCCGCGCTGGACATCGCCGCCGCGGTCCCCCGGATCGCGGTCCCGCTCTGGTTCGTGAACGGGCAGTACGACCAGCTGCGTCTGAACGAGTCCTTGTTCCGACGTCTCGCGCCCCATGCGGAGCTCCTCATCGTGCCCCGCACGACGCACCTGGTCACGGCGATGCGGCCACGGGTCTTCAATGCCGTGCTGCAGCTGGCCATCGCGACGGTGGAAGAGGAGCAGCCCGGCTCATGAGCGCGACGGCTTGCGCGCGAACGCGGTGAGCAGTCCTCCCACCAGCGACAGCACGGCAGCAGCGACGAAGACGAGCCAGAAGCCGCCGACGAGAGCGACCAGTGCCGCACCGAGCACCGGTCCGATCAGCTGTCCCAGGGCTGCGGTGACGTTGACGATCCCGAGGTCCCTGGCGTGATCCTGTGCGTCAGGGAGCAGGTCGGCCGCGAACGCGAGACCGACCGTCGAGAAGGCTCCGTACCCCAATCCCATGAGAGCCGCGGCCACCATGGTCATCTCGAACGTGGGCACCAGGGCGATCGCCACGCCCGAGGCCGCCTGGACGACGGTTGCGGCGACGGTGAGCGTGCGCCTGTTCCCTGTCCGGTCCGACACGATGCCGGTGACCACGGAAGCGAGCACGACGAACACGGTGTACACCACGATCAGCAGCAGGAGATTGTCCTGAGCGGCAGCGGTCGGCTGACCGAGACCATGCAAGAGGAAGAAGAGGAACAGCGCGGTGCCGAGAGCATTGCCGACGTTCGTCACGAGGCGTCCCGAGAGCATCCAAGCGAAGTCGCGGTCGCGGAGGGAGGCGAGCGGTCGGCGTCCGCCAGGTTTCGGCCGCAGCGCCTCGGTACTCGGCGGGTCGGGCAGCAGCAGGGCCGCACCGGTGCCGACGACGGCGATCACCGCGGCGAGCAGCAGATAGCCGGCGCGGACGTCGAGCCCGAGCAGTACCACCAGTCCGACACCGAGCACGATGCCCACCGCCTGACTCGATCCCACCGCTGCGGACGCCGCGCCGCGCTGCGTCGAGGGCAGCTGGTCGGCGATGAGCGCCGTGAAAGCTGCGGAGGAGACGGCGACGCCGATCGACACACCGACCCAGCCCGCGCCCACGGCCCAGGGTCCCTCGGCGAAACCGGTGAGGATGAGACACACGGCGGTGAGCAGAACGCCCCCGAGGGCCCAGGGGCGTCGGCGGTGGCGTCCCGCGGCCGCACGATCAGAGAGCGCCCCGGCGGCGGGACCCGCGACGATACCGGCGAGTCCCCCGATCCCGAGGACGAGCCCCGAAGACACCACGCCGCGGATCCAGTCGTCTTCGGGAGTGTCGAGCTGCAGAGGAAGCAGCAGTTGCACGGGGGTGAGCTGCACCGTCCAGATCGCGAGCCACGCCAGCGTGAACACCGACATCCATCGTGCGCCCGCCTTGACCGTGCGGGGGCCGGAGACGCCGGTCACCGCGCCTCCTCCGCGGCGATGGAAGCCGCCCGCGACCGCGCGATGAGGTCGCGATACCACTCGTACGACGCTTTGGGTGTGCGCTCGCCCGTCTCGAAGTCCACGTGCACCAATCCGAACCGTTGGGTGTACCCGTCGGCCCACTCCCAGTTGTCCAGGAGCGACCACACCGTGTACTCCTCGACGGGCACCCCGGCGTCGATCGCCTCGCCAACCGCCGCGATGTGACCTGAGAGATAGTCGATGCGATCGGTGTCGTCCACGAGCGCAGCCCGCTCGGGCTCAGGGAAGGACGCCCCGTTCTCTCCGATGATCACGGGCGGGAGATGCGGATGCCGCGTGTGCAGGTCGATCAGCAGATCGCGCAGGGCACCGGGCATAATGGGCCACTCGGGTCCGAAGCCGGTGACGGGGACGCCGGGGGTCGGCACGATGTCGAACGGTATCGGGCTTCCCTCCGCCGCAGCGGTGACCGTCGTGGGGTTGTAGAAGTAGATGCCGTAGAAGTCGATCGACCGTGCGATCTCCTCCAGATCCCCGTCGCGCACGGGCAGCGGTGGCAGCCCGAGTGCCTCGAGATCCGGATAGTGGCCGGCGAGGAGCGGTTCGCTGAAAACGCGGTTGTGGATCACGCCGTACACGGCGGCGGCCTGGTGGTCCTCGGCGGTGTCGCGGAGCGGGAGGACCCAGGTGTGATTGTTCACGAGGCCGACGGAGGCGGCGCCGTGGCCGTGCAGCACCGTAGCCGCACGGGCGTGCGCGAGGAGCTGATGGTGGGCGGTGGGCAGGGCGCCGAAGAGCAGTTCCTTCCCGGGAGCGAGCGCGCCGACCGCATACCCCTGCAACGTCGTCATCGCCGGCTCGTTGAGCGTGTACCACTGCTCGACGCGATCGCCGAGACGGGCGGCGACGATGGTCGCGTAGTCGGCGAAGCGCTCGGCCGTGTCGCGCTGGAGCCAGCCACCGTCGGCCTCGACCTCGCTGGGCATCTCCCAATGGAACAGGGTCGGAAACGGTGCGACCCCGGCCTCGAGCAAGTGGTCAACCAGCCGGGAGTAATGGTCGAGCGCCGCGCGGTCCCCCGAGCCCCGACCTCCGGGTTGCACGCGTGCCCACGGGATGGAGAACCGGTAACGGTCGAGGCCCAGCCCCGCGGCGAGGGCCACGTCGGACTCCGGTCGTCGGTAGCTGTCACATGCAGGGTCCGCCGTCGACCCGTCGATGATCGCGCCCGGCCGTTCGAGGAAGTCGTCCCAGATGGAGCGCCCGGTCGACCCCGTGGGACGGGCCCCCTCGATCTGGAAGGCCGAGGTCGCTGCGGACCAACGGAGCCCGACGGGCACAGACGGACGATCACGTGCAGGGATCATGGGGCTCCTTGACATCGATGTCGGGACAGTGATGATTCTGCACCCGGTACCATCGATTGCGCGACCGAGTTTCGCATTCTGCTCGCCGTTTCGCGCGAGCGCCCCGTCTGCTGGTAGACTCGACTCTTGGCTTGCGTGTGGGTTCTTCCCTCACGACCGCTGTGCAGCAGCCCTCTTCTGCTGCCGGCATTCCGAACACTCCTGTACAGAAAGCGTCCACACGTGGCAAACATCAAGTCGCAGATCAAGCGCAACAAGACCAACGCGAAGGCACACGAGCGCAACAAGGCCGTGAAGAGCGAGCTCAAGACCCTCATCCGCTCCACCCGCACGGCAGTCACCGCCGGCGACAAGGCAGCAGCCGAGGCCGGCCTGAAGAAGGCTTCCGTCAAGCTCGACAAGGCCGTCAGCAAGGGTGTCCTGCACAAGAACCAGGCGTCGAACCGCAAGTCGTCGCTCGCCAAGCAGGTCGCTTCCCTCTGAGCCGAAGCTTCTCAGGAAGGCCCGTCCCGTTCATCGGGGCGGGCCTTCTTCGTCCCCTCGGGTTCGAGGCCCCCGCGGGATCGAGAAAGCGGGGGACGGTTACTCGCCGAAGGGCTGGCGCGTGGCGATCACGGTGACCATGCGCTCCAGGGCGAAGATCGGGTCGCGGGCCGCTCCCTTGACCTCACCATCGGCTCGGGCTGTCGCCTGGATGGCCATCCCGAGAGAGCGCTCGTTCCAGCCGGCGAGGTCGCGGCGGGCGCGATCGACCTGCCAATCCTTCATCCCCAGGCGTTGCGCGAGCTGTCGGCTGGGCTCGCGGTTGCCTGCCACGCGCGCCATCGTCCGGAGCTTCATCGCGAAGGCGGCGACCATCGGCACCGGGTCGGCGCCGGACGACAGCGCGTGCCGGAGCGCGACGAGCGCTTCGCCGTAGCGGCCGGCGATCGCCGTATCCGCGACGACGAACGCCGAGACCTCGACGCGACCGCCGTAGTACTTCGTGACGATCTCTTCCGAGATGTCTCCGTCGACGTCGCCGATGAGCTGCTGGCAGGCCGCCGCCAGTTCGGTCAGGTCGTCCGCGAACGCGGAGACGAGCGCACGCAGGGCTGCCGGCGCGATGCGCTTCTTGGCCGCCCGGAACTCTCCGGCGGCGAAGTCCACTCGGTCGCTGTCGCGCTTGACCGCCGGGCAGGCGATCTCGATGCCTCCGCCGGTACCGGCGCGAAGAGCGTCGAGCAGCTTCTTGCCACGCACGCTGGCGCCCGTGTGGCGAAGGATGACCGTCGCCCCCTCCTGGGGGTTGTCGAGGTACGACACGGCCTCCTGGATGAAGGCGTCGGAGCACTTCTCGACACCCGAGACGCGCACCAGTCGCGGTTCTCCGAACAGCGAGGGAGAAGTGAGGGACAGCAGTGTGCCCGGGGCGTAGTCGTCGGCCCGCACGTCACTGACTTCGAGTGCAGGATCTTCCGCGCGCAGGTAGTCGCGCACGCCGGCGATCGCACGCTCTGCGCACACCTCTTCCGGCCCCGAGACGAGCACGATCGGCGCGGGGTGCGGTTCGCGCCACGGCACCTGCGGGATCTTGGTGGGCTTCGCACCACTGCGAGAGGGGGTACGCGAAGCTGCCATGGGTCCAGCCTACCGGCGCTCACCGACACCGCTCGGCTGGCATTCTCCTCACTCCTCACCTGCACGCTCCGTCCACACCTGCAGTTCGTCGCCGTGCACACCGAGCAGGATCCTCCCCTGCTGGTCCGTGCGCAGATCCTGCGCCCCGGTCGCTGTCAGTAGGTCGAGAGTCTCGACACGCGGATGACCGTAGTCGTTGTCCGCACCGACGCTGAACAACGCCACCCGGGCCCGAAGCGCCTCGTACAGGCCGGGGTCCTGATCCGCGCTGCCGTGATGGGCCACCTTGACCACGTCGTACCCGCCGAGGTCTGCCGCACGCATCAGCATGCGCTGGGAGGCCGCAGCGAGGTCTCCGAGGAACAGCGATCGCGGCACTCCTCCCCCGTCGAACTCCATCACCACACTGGCGTCATTGCCTGAGGGAAAGACAGGAGACCCGCTCCGGGGCCAGAGGACACGCCACGTCGCCTCCCCGAGTTCGCCCTGCTGTCCTGCCCAGGCCTCGTCGACACGTGCACCGCCGTCGAGGAGCGCGGCAAGGAGGCGCCGCTCGGAATCCTCGGTGACGGGTCCGTGCAGCACCGCGTCCACCCGACCGACGACGGCGGTGGTCCCGCCGACGTGGTCGAGGTCGAAATGTGTCAGGACGAGGAGGTCGATCCGCTCCACCCCGAGAGATCGCAGACACGCTTCCAGCGGTTCCGGCGCCGGCCCGGTGTCGATCAGTGCGACGCCGTCGCCGGAGCGCACGATCAGCGCATCTCCTTGACCGACGTCGCACGCGGCGACGGACCATCCCTCCGGCGACGCCACGGTCGCGAGCGGACCGTCGAGGAGAATGCGGGCACCGGCGAGCGACGACACGATGATGAGGACCGCCGCCGCGCCGCGTCGCAGGAACACCATCGCACGCACGGTGGCCGGCCGGCGCGGAACATCAGCGGATCGGAGGAGGACGACCGACATGCACACGCTGACGAGTGCCACCAATGCCGCGCTGCCGAACCCCGCCGGAAGCAGCAGCTGCGCGTTCGGCAGTCGCGCCGTCGTCGTGGCGGTCGTCGCGATCCAAGCGGCGGGAAGCCAGGACGCCGCTGTCAGCAGATCAGCGAGGAACGGCAACGGCGCAGCAAGACACGCCAGCAGACCGATCACCGTGGCGATCGGTGCCGCCGGAGCGGCGAGGAGATTCGCAGCGACCCCGATCAGCGATTGCTGCTCTGCGAACAAGGCGATGATCGGCCCGCATGCCAGTTGCGCGGCGAGCGGGACCGCGATCGCCAGCGCCACCGTGTCGGGCATGACTGTCGCCAGCCCCCGGGCAAGAGGCGGGGCGAGCAGTATCAACGCCCCGGATGCCGCCACCGAGAGCGCGAAACCCGGTGACGTCGCGAGCCACGGATCGGCGAGGAGTATGCCCACGGTGCACAGGCAGAGCATGCCCGCGCCCGCACTCGGACGTCCGAGCAGCACGGTGAGCATCCCGGTGGCCGCCATGACCGCTGCGCGGATGACGCTCGGCTCCGGAGTGACCAAGACGACGAACCCGGCCAAGCCCGCGAGGGAGAGCACGACGCGCAATGCGCGCCCTCCTCCGCACAACGCCGTCAGCCCGAAGAGCGCGACGACGACGATCGCGCAGTTCGCCCCGGAGACGGCCGTCAAGTGGCTGAGTCCACTCGTGCGCATGTCGTCGTTCAGCTCCGGGGTGACCGCCCTGGTGTCGCCCACCGCGAGCCCCGGCAGCAGACCGGCACCGGGTTCGGGCAGACGCAACGACCGGGCGACGAAGGCGTGCTTGAGGGTCGCCGCAGCAGCGAACACGCCACCCGCTGGCTCGACCACCTCCGCCTCGCTCGCGAAGACGACCAGGGTGGCGCGCTCCCCCGCGTCCGTCGCGGACGCCTCCCCCACGACGCGGATCCGTGCACCGAGTTCGAACCCGTCGCGCGGTTCGATGCCGATGCGCACCGGTGCAGCCGCAGCCTCCGTCTGGCCCGGGGGTCCGACGGCAGCGGTGGCTGCATCGAACCACTGACGTCCGTCCTGTCCGATCGATGCGGAGGACGTGACGTCGGCGACGATCTCGACGACACGGCCTCCCTCTTCCGACACCCGCTCGCGCACAGGTTGCGCGAATCCCACTGCCAGAGCGGTGCCTGCGGCCGCGGAGAGCACGACGACGAGAACCCCACCGCACGCGGACGGCCGCGCGCGCGAGCCGCGGCGGTGGAGAAGATGCGCCACGACAGCCACCGCTCCGGTTCCGCAGAGGGCCGCGCACCCCCACGCCGCCGCGGGGAGCAGCACGCACAACAGCGCCACCGCCCAGACCGCGACGGCGAGAGGCAGCAGCCGCAGGTCACGACGCCTCACACCCGTGCGCCATCCCGAATGCCGGCGAGAAGCTTCTCCCCGATGCCGGGGACGGCGAGCAGGTCGTCCACGGAACGGAAGCGACCGTTCTCTTCCCGCCACGCGATGATCCGTGCCGCGAGTGCCGGACCGATGCGCGGGAGAGTCTCCAGCGCCGCCTGGTCCGCGGTGTTGAGATCGATCCTGTCGTCCCCGGCAGGGGCGGCTCCCGACTCGGCAGCAGCGGCGCCGACCGTCGGCACGATGATCTGCTCGCCGTCTTCGAGCAGCCGCGCAAGATTGACCGCCGCGAGGTCGGCGACGTCCGTGGTCCCGCCCGCAGCCGCCAGGGCGTCGACGAGTCGCGCGTCCGGATCGAGCACGTAGAGACCGGGAGCCGCCACCGCGCCGAGCACGTGGACGTAGAGCTCTCCGGTGGACCCCGCCCTCGCCTCATCGTCCGTGAGCGACACGGACTCGGTGGGCGGCGTCTGCCCGCGGAGGATACCCAATCCGACAGCCGCCGACAGGACCACGAGTCCCAGCACCACGGCCGCGCCGATGCTCAGCCGCAGCCGACGCCGGAGCGGCGGAGGAGACGGTGCCTGCGGGGATGCCATCCGGCCAAGCTAGACGAGGGCGCGGATCCCCCGAGCGTCCCGAAACATCCACGGTGGACAACCCGTCCCGGGCGTCCACCGTGGAGAAGAGGCGATCAGCCCTTGACGACGAAGCTGACGATCTTGGGCGCCCTCACGACGACCTTCACGATCTCGCGGTCTCCGATGGAACGGATCACACGCTCGTCCGCACGGGCGAGCGCCTCGAGCTCGGACTCGCCGATCCGCGCCGGAACCTCGAGCTGCGCACGCACCTTGCCCCCGACCTGCACGACGGCCGTGACCGTGTCCTCGACCAGAAGCGCCGGGTCGGCGGAGCGCCACGTCACGAGGCCGACAGAGGGCTCGTGACCGAGCATCTCCCACATCTCCTCCGCAGTGTGCGGCGCGATCAGGTCGAGCATCACGGCGATCGTCTCCGCCGCCTCGCGCACGGCGGGGTCCCCTGCACCGGCGGCACCATCGATCGTCTTGCGGGTGATGTTCACGAGCTCCATGAGGCGCGCGACCAGGACGTTGAACTTCGTCTGCTCGACGAGTGCCGGTGCCTCCGAGAGCAACTTGTGCGTGGCACGGCGGAGAGCGGCGTCACCGCCGTCGAAGACCACGTCGACGGGGCTCGACACCTCGCCGGCGACGCGCATCGCGCGTGCCAGGAACTTCTGAGCGCCGGTCGTCGAGACGTCGGCCCAGTCCTTGTCGTCTTCCACGGGCCCGGCGAACGCCAGCCCGACACGCAGGGCGTCGGCGCCGTGGGCGTCGAGCTCCTCCTGGAAGAGCACCAGGTTGCCCTTGCTCTTGGACATCTTCTGCCCGTCGAGCAGCACCATGCCCTGGTTGATCAGGTTCGAGAAGGGCTCGGTGAAGTCGATCAGCCCCATGTCGAAGAGCACCTTCGTGATGAAGCGCGCGTACAGCAGGTGCAGGATCGCGTGCTCGACGCCGCCGATGTAGGAGTCGACCGGCGCCCAGCGGGCCGCCTGCGCGGGATCGAACGCCACGGTGTCGCTGTTCGGCGAGAGGAAGCGCAGGAAGTACCACGAGCTGTCCACGAACGTGTCCATCGTGTCGGGGTCGCGCAGCACCGGGTCGCCCGTCTGCGGGTCCGTCGTACGGACCCAGCTCTCGGCACCGCCCAGCGGCGACGTCCCCTTGGGCTTGAGGTCGAGCCCCTCGACGCTCGGCAGCTTCACAGGGAGCTTGTCCTCGGAAACCGGGATGATGCTCCCGTCCTCGGCATGCAGCATCGGGATCGGTGTGCCCCAGAACCGCTGACGCGAGATCAGCCAGTCACGCAGACGGTAGTTCTTGGCGGCACGGCCGGTGCCCGATGCCTCCAGCTGCTCGATCGCCCGCGCGATGGCGTTGCGCTTGGACAGACCGTTCAGAGCGCCCGAGTTGATCATGCGGCCCTCGCCCGTGAGAGCGATGCCGGTGGCCGCGGGGCTCTGCTCTTCAAGCGCGGCACCGGTGTCGATCGGCACGCCGTCCTCATCGACCTCGATCACGGGCATCGCCCCCGTGACGGGAGCGGTCGTGTCGACGACGACCTTGACGGGCAGATCGAACGCACGGGCGAAGTCCAGGTCGCGCTGATCGTGTGCCGGGACAGCCATGACCGCCCCGTGTCCGTAGTCGGCCAGCACGTAGTCCGCTGCCCACACCGGCAGCTTCTCGCCGTTGACCGGGTTGATCGCGTAGCGCTCGAGGAACACACCGGTCTTCGGGCGGTCCGTGGACTGCCGATCGATGTCGGTCTCCTTCTGCACCTGCTCCAGGTACGTCTGGAAGCGCTCACGCACATCCTCGGAGGCGCCGGCGGCGAGCTCGGATGCCAGGTCGGAGTCGGGTGCGACCACGAAGAACGTGGCGCCGTGCAGCGTGTCGGGGCGCGTCGAGAACACCGTGACCGGCTCCTCGCGACCCTCGATCAGGAAGTCGACGTCGGCACCCACCGAGCGACCGATCCAGTTGCGCTGCATCTGCAGCACCTTGTGCGGCCAGAATCCCTCGAGCTGGTTCAGGTCGTCGAGCAGACGGTCGGCGTAGTCGGTGATCCGGAAGTACCACTGCGTGAGCTTCTTCTTGACCACCTCGGCGCCACAGCGATCACAGCGTCCGTCGACGACCTGCTCGTTCGCCAGCACCGTCTGGTCGTTCGGGCACCAGTTGACCGGACTCTTCTTGCGATACGCCAGCCCGCGCTCGTACAGCTTCAAGAACAGCCACTGGTTCCAGCGGTAGTACTCGGGGTCGGACGTGTGCAGCACGCGGCTCCAGTCGAACGAGACGCCGTACGCCTCGAAGCCCACCTTCTGCTGCGCGATGTTCTGATAGGTCCAGTCCCGAGGGTCGGCTCCCTGACGGATCGCGGCGTTCTCCGCGGGCAACCCGAACGAGTCCCAGCCGATCGGATTCAGGACGTTGTGCCCGCGGTGGCGCCAGAAGCGCGCCACGATGTCGGAGTAGAGGTAGTTCTCCGCGTGGCCCATGTGCAGGTCGCCGGACGGGTACGGGAACATCGCGAGCACGTATCGGCGCGGCCGGGTGTCGTCGTCGCCGCCCGTGAGGAACGTGCCGTTCTCCGCCCAGTACTTCTGCCACTTGTTCTGGATGGCGTGCGCCGACGGGGCCTCGTCGTCGGCAGGGGCGGTGGACAGGTTCTCAGACAACGAACGCACGACCAATCTGAAGGGAAAAGCGGGATCAGTTCAGGATATCGGAACGCCAGGACGCAGGCGTTTCCGCACCGAGGGCGGCGAGCGGCGCCCGCGCCTTGATCGCCACCTCGGCGACCTCGGCAGCGGCGATCGAACCCCAGGTGATTCCGCCGCCCGCACCGACCACCGCCTTCTCTCCGTCGAGGAGGATGCTGCGGATGACCATGGCGAGGTCGAGCACCCCGTCCGCGCCGATGTAGCCGAAGCACCCCGCGTACACTCCCCGCGCGCCGCCTTCGAGTTCGTGCAGCCTGGTCATCGCCGAGAGCTTGGGCGCTCCCGTCATACTGCCGGCGGGGAAGGTCGCGTCGAGAAGGGCGCCGACCGTGGCCCCCGGGTCTGCCCTTCCGCTCACGGTGCTCACCAGCTGGTGCACGGCGGGATAGCTCTCGACCGCCCAGAGCCCTTCCACGCGGATCGTCCCGGGCACGCACACCCGCGACAGGTCGTTGCGCATGAGGTCGACGATCATGACGTTCTCCGCACGCTCCTTGCGGTCGCCGGCGAGTTCTGCGGCGAGCGCGGCGTCTTCGAGGGGATCGGCGCTCCGGGGCCTCGTTCCCTTGATGGGGCGCGTCCGGATCACTCCCCCTTCGGCGTGGAGGAACTGTTCCGGACTGGCGCTCAGCAGCGTGTGGTCGCCGATGCGGACGAAACCGCCGTGGTGGGCGGGAGTCGCTCCTCGGAGGCGGTCGTACACGGCGACCGGGTCATGGGTGCCGGGAACGGTGAAGCGTGTGGTCAGGCACAGCTGGTAGGCGATGCCTGCGCGGATGAGGTCACGGCAGCGTTCGATGAGTGCGAGGTATTCGTGTGGGGTGTGCCTGGGCTCCGCAACACGTGGGGCCGCGGCCGCGCCCGCAAAGGATTCCTCACTGCCGGGACGCTCAGCGGCTTCCGTCGCTGCGTGGACCTCGTCCGTCCAGACCTCGAGGTCATCTGCGGAGGAGAGAGCCCAGGTGTGACGGCGTGCATGATCGAAGGCGACGACATGCGTGACGAGCAACCAGGACCCTCCTGGCGTCTCCTCCGGCTGTGCGACCGGTGCGCCGGACGCCGATGCTCCGCTCTCGTAGTCGAGCCAGCCCACCCACCCCCCGGTGAACGGCGGCCGCGACGGGTCGGTCGAAGGGGCGTCGAGAGGCACGTCCCGCGGGAGGCTCGAACGCTTCCCCGTCCCGATGAAGCTCCAGCCTTCCGTCGCCCGCGCGCCGGCATCCAGCCAGAAGACGTCGATGCCCCGCGCCTCGATCATCCGAAACACGGAAGACGGCTCCACCCAGGTGGGAAGCGGATGAGCAGTCAGCGGTTCGGGCACCTTTCCAGCCTAGGACCGGGCTGCTCCCGTATCCTCATGGGGTGGACGACCTCCTGATCTGGCTCCTCGACACCGTGCAGTCGGTCGATCCGGTCGCTCGCACCCTGATCGCCGGACTCGCTGTCATGCTCGAGACGAGCATCCTGATCGGGCTCATCGTTCCCGGTGACACGATCGTGATCATCGCCTCGATGGGGGTGGCGACTCCCCTGGAGGGCATCGCGATGGGCGTCGCGGTCGTGATCGGCGCCTTGATCGGCGAGAGCATCGGATTCTGGCTCGGGCGCTGGCTGGGACCCCACATCCGTGTGTCCTGGCTGGGACGACGGATCGGCGAGCACAACTGGGTGCGCGCCGAGAACTACCTCGAACGCCGCGGCGGCATCGCGATCTTCCTCTCGCGCTTCCTGCCCGTCCTGCATTCGCTGGTGCCCCTGACCGTCGGCATGAGCGAATACCCGTACCGCAAGTTCCTCGCCTGGACGGCACCCGCGTGCGTCCTCTGGGCGACCGCCTACGTGAGCGTCACCTCCCTCGCGGCGGGCAGCTTCCGGGAACTCGTCGACCGCGTGCACTTCGCGGGGTACATCTTCGTCGGTGTGATCGCCGTGTTCCTGCTGCTGATCTACCTCGGCAAGAAGCTGCTGCAGCGGGCTGAGGCCCGTCACCTGAAGGCTCCGGAGACAGAGGCCGACGCCGACGTGAAAGACTGAGGCAATGGCATCCGCTCCCCCGGCGCCCCGGATCCACTGGTTCGCCCGACTCGAACACCGCCTGCATGTCTGGCGTGAAGGTCGCGCGCGCCGTCGTGGCCGCGTCGCGACCATCCTCCCGTTTCCCGGATACGGGGGTCCCGGCTGGGTGCGTGTCGTGGGTCGCGTGCTGATCGTCCCCCCGCAGCGCCGCACACGCGACGGGGAGCCGGCGAGTGTCCGCGGCTGGCGCAGCTTCGTCGGCATCCCGGTGGGTTTCGCCGCGGTGACCGTGCAGATCGGCGACTCCACGCACCAGGTCGTCGCCGATCGTGGCGGGGTGGTCGACTCGACGATCCACGTCGACCTGGAACCGGGTTGGCAGACGTTCACGTTCTCCGTGGAGGCACAGGAGCCCGTGGAGGCACGAGCTTTCGTCGTCGCCGAGGGCACCAGGTTCGGCGTCGTGTCCGATGTCGACGACACCGTGATGGTGACGGCCCTGCCTCGTCCCTTCATCGCTTTCTGGAACTCCTTCGTGCTCGACGAACACGCGCGCCTCCCCGTGCCGGGGATGGCCGTGCTGCTCGACCAGCTGCTGCGACAGCATCCGGGTGCCCCGATGGTGTACCTCTCCACCGGCGCGTGGAACGTCGCCCCGACGCTGTGGCGCTTCCTCGGACGCCATCTCTTCCCCGCGGGTTCCATGCTCCTCACCGACTGGGGACCCACGCACGAGCGCTGGTTCCGCAGCGGGCGCGAGCACAAGCTCACCAACCTGCGACGTCTCGCGACGGAGTTCCCCGATGTCAAGTGGCTCCTGATCGGAGACGACGGACAGCACGACGAGGCGATCTACTCGCAGTTCATGGACGAGCATCCCGATTCCGTCGCCGGGGTGGCCATCCGTCGCCTGCTTCCCGCCGAGGCGGTCCTGGCCGGTGGCCGCGCCGGCCGTGAGCCCCATTCCGAAGACGTCGCCCCCTGGGTGAGCGCCGAAGACGGCGCCGGGCTGCGCGATCTGCTCGGCGAGGCCGGCATCCTGCACTGACATGTCTCTCGCCCGTCAGGACTGGCTGCTCCGTGAAGAGGCGCATCGCGACCGCGCGGATGCCCTCACCGCTGCCCACCGGGATCGTGCGACCAGGGCCGAGAAGCACCCGCTCTGGGATTTCCTGTTCACGTACTACTCCTACAAGCCCGCACAGCTGCGTCGCTGGCATCCCGGAGCGGGTGTCGAGCTGGCCGACGCCGTCGAACGCCTCGACTGGCGCTGGTACTCCCCCGGACGATCTGCGGGGAGCGCTGTGCCCGATGCCTTCGCGTTCGGCCAGGAGAAGGCGGAGCTGGCGGCTCTCATCGAGAAGATGCTCCGCCGCACGGCATCGCGTCCCGGGCAGTTCGGCTGCTTCGGTCTGCACGAGTGGGCGATGGTGTATCGCGCCGAGGAGCACCGCCACGCGGTTCCGCTGCGGCTGGGGCAGGCCGGGACGGATGCCGTGGTCGAGAATCACGAACTCCGCTGCACCCATTTCGACGCCTTCCGCTTCTTCACCCCCGAAGCGGTCCCCCGCAACCGCACCGCGTTGAGCCGCGACGAGCAGCCTCTGTTCGAGCAGCCCGGCTGTCTGCACGCGGGCATGGACCTGTACAAGTGGGCGACGAAGCTCGGTCCCCTGATCCCCGGCGAACTGCTCCTGGATTCGTTCGAACTCGCGCGAGACATCCGACTCCTCGACATGCAAGCGGCACCGTACGATCTCTCCGCGTGGGATGTGGTTCCCGTGCCCATCGAGACACCCGAGGGAAAAGCAGAGTATGTGCGCAGGCAGCGAGTCTTCGCCGAGCGTGGCACCGCCCTCCGCACCGCGCTGCTGAACGCCTGGCTCGGCGACGGAGCACGCGAGGCCGCCTGAGCACCGGTCAGCCCGCCGGCGTGCAATCGTCGCAGACCGCCCACGGTGCCGCGGCCGCAGCGAGCTCCAGCCGCAGTGCGACGACGCGCGTCGCCGCCTCTTCGAGTCGCTCCGCCGGCAGGGTGCCCTTCTCCACCGCCGTGGCGATGCCCGCCGCCATCGCGCCCGCCGTATTCGCATCGGAACCGGCGATCATCAGCACGAGGTCGTTTCCCGCCGCGATCGCGGCCACTCCGTTCGCGACCGGATCCGCATAGGCGGGATCGCCGGATGACAACAGCATTCCGAGATCATCCGTCACCGCGACCCCGTCGAAGCCGAGCTCCTCCCTGGCGATCTCATGCCACTTCGCGGAAAGAGACGCCGGCGATGCGTCGACGGCCGTGTAGGCGAGGTGGCCGTACATCAGGAGGGATGCCCCGGCGTCGATCCCCGCTGCGAAGGGCACCGCCTCGGTCTCGCGCCACTGGTCGAGTCCCATCGTCGTGCTCGGGATCACATGATGCGAGTCGCCGGGCGCTGCACCGTGTCCGGGGAAGTGTTTGAGGGTGGAGGCGACGAACTGCTCCTGGGCGGTGGTCGCGGCGGACACCCGGTCGGCGGCGCTCGCCGGGTCGGTGCCGAGGGCACGTCCGTAGATGAAGGTCCCGGGATCTGCGGTGACGTCGGCGACAGTTCCGAAGTTCACCGTGATCCCCGCGCGCCCGACCAGCGAACCGCGGGCGGTGAACGCCGAGGTCGTCTCGGCGACCGGGAGGTGCTTCAACGACGAGGACGCCGGGTAGTCATCACCGTGCAGGCGCGACACGATGCCACCTTCCTGGTCGACCGCGATCAGCGGAGGCAGCTCGGGATCCACCGTCAGGGCGGTGGTCAGACTCTGCAGTTCGCCCTCGGTCGCCGGAATGTTGGCACCCATGAGGATGAACCCGCCGAGGCCGGACTCCATGTACGAACGGAGCATCGCCGGATCCGTCCCTGCCACATGCCCCATGACCACGGTGGATGCCTGCTCCGCCACCGACATCCCTCGCACGAGCGCGGTCGCGTGGGCGGTCGAGTCACCGGGCTCAGCCGCCGTTGCGGCGACGGTCGGAGTCGTCGTCGGCACAGCGCTCGACGCCGTAGTCGCCGGTGAGACGCAGAGAACCGTGGTCGCGACGATCGCGAGAGCACCGGCGGCCCATCGTCGGGGTCGGGACATGGTGACTTCTCCGCGGCGCCGCCGTGTCAGCAGCCGAGCGCGTCGGCGATGGGCACCGCCGACGCCGGGTCGCCGTTGCCGAAGCGGATCGTCCGCCCGATCGTGCACGGCCCGTGCAGCGATGCGGCGATGACGGCGGCCACATCGGCTCGAGACACCGCACCCCGCCCCGTGGGGTCGATCTGGATCCGTGAGGTCGGTTCGTCGAAGGTGAGCGCGCCCGGTGCGAGGATCGTGCCCTCGAGCCCGCTCGCGCGCAGGTGTTCGTCCGCAGCCCACTTGGCATCGGCGTAGGGGAAGAAGGAGTCGTCCTCGGGAACGCCGTGGTCCGCCGTCGACCCGAGCCACGAGACCATCACATAGCGCCGCACGCCGGCCCGCTCCGCCGCGTTCATGGAGCGCTTCGCGGCATCGCGATCGACCGCGTACGTGCGCTCCGGGGATCCGCCCCCGGCACCGGCGGACCAGACGACCGCGTCGTGACCGCGGATGATCTCGGCGAGTGCCTCGACGTCCATACTCTCGACATCGGCGACCAGCGCTTTCGCCCCGACGGCTTCGACGTCGGCGACATGGGCCGGGTTGCGGATCACCCCCGTCACCTCATCGCCTCGCTCGACGAGCAAGGGAGCGAGCAGGAGGGCGATGCGGCCGTGGCCGCCGAACACGAGGATGCGTGACATGCCCTCACCCTACGCGCCTGAGCTGACGTCGGCTCGGTCCGGAATCGCCGTCCCCGCGATGAGTGCGAGTACTCGCTCCGTCTCGGCGGCATTCCCCACAGTGATCCGGATGCCGGTTCCCAACCGCCGAACCGAGATCGCAGCCTGAGCTGCCCGTGCTTCGAACGCCTCTGCGTCGCGAGCATCGAACCAGACGAAGTTCGACTGGGATTCCAGAGGGGCTTCCCCTGCCGCCGACAGCGCCGCGTGGATCGCGCGTCGCCCCTCGCGAACTTCCGCCACGTGCTCGGCAAGACCCTCGGCGTCTTCGAGAGCGAGCACCGCCGCACGCTCAGCGAGCGCTGTGACTGCGAACGTCGGTCGGATCCGCCACATCGCGTCAGCAAGCAGCGTCGAGACCATCGCGTAGCCGACGCGCAGACCTGCAAGTCCGAAGGCCTTCGAGAAGGTGCGCAGTACTGCGACGTTCGGGTGCGCTTTGAAGGCCGCAAGCCCGTCGAGAGCGGAGGGATCTTCCACGTACTCGGTGTAGGCCTCGTCGATGACGATGAGCACCCCCGGGGGGACACGACCAACGAAGCGAGTGAACTCCTCCTGCCCGATGACGCCACCGGTCGGATTGTTCGGGGTGCACAAGAACACTGCTCTCGTGCGATCCGTGATCGCCTCGGCCATGGCATCGAGGTCGTTCGCCCCGCTGTCCGTCAGCGGAACGGGAACACCAACCGCCCCGGCGACGGACACCAGTATCGGGTATGCCTCAAACGACCGCCACGGGTACACCACCTCCGGTGGCCCAGGCACCGTTTCGTCGCGCCCGTACCCCCGCCATCGCGGAATAAGAGCATCAAGGAGCAATCGCAGGGCTCCGAGACTGCCGCTCTCGGTGACGATCTGTTCGGCAGGTACACCGAGCCGTGACGCGAGGGCCGAACGCAGTTCGGTGTTGACGGGATCCGGGTAGCGGTTGAATCTGACCTCTTCGAGCAGTCGCGCTCGCAGCCCGATGCTCGGTTCCATGCTTCGTTCGTTCGATGAGAGTTTCACGGCGTCGAGGCCCGGCACCGCTGTCGCCGGCTTGCCCGCACGGTACTCGGGCAGGTCGGAGATCTCGGGGCGGGGCTTTGGTTCGCCGATGGCGCTGGTCATGGTGGCTCCTCAAGTGGGGTCGAACATCCGGGGGAATGCGAACTCCGAGGCTCAGTCGTCAGCGCCTGTGATCAGCTCGTCCGGTACGTACTGGGTACGTTTCGCGAGTGGGTAGTAGACCGCTGCGGTGACGACGATCGCGACGATCCAAGAGACGTCAGCCCCACCCATCGCGTTCGCAAGGGGGCCGGTGTAGAGCGCCTGATTCATGAACGGCATCTGTACGGCGACGCCGAGGAAATAGCATCCGATGGCAACCCGATTGAAGGCGCGGTAGGGACCACTCGAATCGTAGAGAGCGGGGATGTTGACACGCTCTTTGGAGATCAGGTAATAGTCGACGAGGTTGATGACACTCCACGGCACGAACACCGAGAGGAGCGCCAGCACGAAATTCCTGAAGGCACCGAGGAATCCGACTTCATTAGCGAGGATCGCGAAGACGACGGCGAGCACGGTGAAACTCACGATGATTCCCGTGCGCACCGATTGCGAAACACGACGCTGCTTGGTCCACGCGGTGAAAATCGTAAGAATGCACATGAACCCGCCGTACGCATTCAGGGAGTTCACGGAGAGCTTGTTCACCACGATGACCACATACATGATGATCGCGATGAGACCGCCTCCGGCGATTTCACCGAGTGTGCCGACCTGGCTGTTGAGGAAGACTCCAGCTCCCACCGAGCCTGCGATCAGCACGCCGAGCGTCATTGCGAGCTGAGCTCCGATGACGGAACCGAGGAAGGTCGTCCAGAACGTCGAAGCCACGGTCGTCTTGCTCGGCAGGTAGCGGGAATAGTCGGCGACGTAGGGTGCGAACGTCATCTGCCAGCCCGCAGCAAGCGCGACGGCGAGCATGAACGATGCACCGCTGAAATCGACTTGACCGAAGGCGCTGGACACGTCGTATCCCAGAAAAAGTCGTATGGCGACGTAGCCGAAACCTACCGCGCCGATCACGGCAGCGATTCGCCCGATCACGTGGATCAGCTTGTATCCGACAACCGCCACGACCGTCGTGAGAGCACCGAAGACGAGCATGCCGATCATCGGGATCTCGAGCCCGAAGATCAGGTTTATCGCTTGCCCGCACAGCACGATGCTCGTGGCCTGGAAGCCCAGATACATCAAAATGGTGAGGAAGAGCGGAAGCGCAGCCCCCTTCACGCCGAACTGAACACGACTCGAGATCATCTGCGGAACCCCGAGACGTGGCCCTTGCGCGGAATGCAGGGCCATCGTGATGCCGCCGATGACGTTTCCGAGGAATAGTCCGATGATCGCGGCCAAGGCTTCGGTTCCGAATGTGACAGCGAGCGCCCCGTCCACGATCGCGGTGATCTGCATATTCACGCCGAACCACAGGCTGAATTGGTTGCTTGGGTTGCCGTGTCTTTCGCTCTCGGGAACTCGTTCGATCGTTCTGATCTCGCGAGTCATGATCCCCGCAGGGGGCGTTTTCGTCGTGCTGATTTCGGTCACCATTGCCCGTTCCTCCGCCTGATTCAGTACAGCCAGACCACACCTTTTTGTGTGACCCGCGCTCCATTTGCTGCAGTATTGCCCACTGCCTGCGACAAATGTCCGATGAGTCACGCGAGATGTCTGGTATCTCAGACGTTCAGGATTTCGGGGTTCCAGACCGAGGAGGTGCTCAACCGCTGGTGACGCGGGCGTCCGACGATCGCAGTGCTCGCTGGACACCCTTCGCGGCCGAGCGACCGGCACGGTTCGCACCGATCGTGCTCGCCGAGGGGCCGTAGCCGACCAGCTGCACGCGGGGATCGACGACAGCGGTCGTGCCTCGCCCGTTCCGGTCGAGCTGGATACCTCCGGCCGCGCTGCGCAGGTGGAGAGGAGCCAGATGAGTGATCGCGGGGCGGAACCCCGTGGCCCACAGGATGACGTCGACCCGCTCGAAACTCCCGTCCGCCCAGCGCACACCGTCGGGTTCGATCCGCTCGAACAGGGGGCGTCGGTCGGCATACGCTCCGAGACGCTCCGCCTCGCGCTCCTGCGGGCGCAGCATGAGCCCGGTGACGCTGACCACGCTCTGCGGAGGAAGCCCGGCCGCGACGCGCTGCTCGACGACGGCGACCGCTGCGGCCCCCGCCTCGGGGGTGAAGTCGTCGTCCCGCCAGACCGGCTCCCGGCGGGTGACCCACAGGGTCTCGGTGATCGGCGCGAGCGCTCCGAGGAACTGCACGGCGGACGCTCCTCCCCCCACCACGAGCACGCGTTTGCCGATGAAGTGCTCCGGCCCCGGATAGTCCACGGTGTGCAGCTGCTCTCCGACGAACGTCTCCATGCCGGGGAAGTGCGGCAGGAACGGGTGCGACCAGGTACCGGTCGCATTCACGAGCGTGCGGCTCGTCCACTCCCCCTCCCGGGCTCGCACGACGAGCACTCCATCCTGGTCTTCCACGCGCTCGACGTGCACCGGGCGGAGCACGGGAAGCGCATGGGTCTTCTCGTATCGGGCGAAGGAGGCGGGCACGGCCTCGTTGGCGCGTGCACCGTCACGCGGCGGCGGAGTGTCGCCCGGGAGCTCCGCGACACCGTGCACGTCACGCATCGTCAGCGCGTCCCATCGGTGCTGCCACGCGCCGCCGGGCCGCTCGTCGGCGTCGAGGACCACGTGCGAGATCCCGAGCCGCGAGAGGTGGAACGATGCCGAGAGACCGGCCTGCCCTGCGCCGATCACCAGACTGTCGAGGATGCTCACGCCGACTTCAACGTCGCGGTCGGTGCGCTTGTTCCTGCACACTCCTCCCGCACACGAGGACGCGCCCGGGATGCTCACCCGGATTGGTGCTCGCGTCGATTCGTGTAGTACTCTTTTCAAGTTGCTCCGGCTGGTTCGGAACAGCGTCTGGGCCTGTGGCGCAGCTGGTAGCGCACCTGCATGGCATGCAGGGGGTCAGGGGTTCGAGTCCCCTCAGGTCCACCGAAAAACCCCCGGTTCTCCGGGGGCTTCTTCCGTTCGCGGAGCCGTCCTAGCGCGCGTCCTCACGACCGTCAACCCGGTTCAGCCCGCGCACGGTCCGTCGTATCGTCGACACATCTCGACGAAAGGATGCGATCATGTCGAACCCGATCATTCCCCCGATTCCGCCGATCCCCGACGACGAGGACCGCGAGGGAGCACCCACCCAGGAAGTCGACGGTGAGCGCATCCTCGACCCGGACGTGGACGACGCGCTCATCGACAGCGCCGAGGCCGACCGCGTCGCCGCCGGAGCCGACGACGACGCCGACGACACCGAGGTCTGACCCGGCGACCGCCTCCCTCCCGGGCGATCACTTACACCTGGGCCCGTAGACTTACTTTCATGGCATCGGTGGCGGCGACGTGGTCCGGAAGGAGCTCATCGAGCGTCTTCCGAGGCGTGCTGTCGGGCGTGCTGCTCGTCGCTGCGATCATCGTCGGGCTCATCGGCATGCACACCCTGAATCTGCACGGAACCGCGGCGGCGGACGCCCCCGCAGCGGCGGCGATCTCGGGGGGGCACCCCGCGTCGATCTCGGGGGAACACCCCGCGTCGGTGCAACACGGGATCATGCAAGCACCCCCGGCCGGGAGCCCCACCGACACGACCCAGATGTCGTGCCCGGCGTGCGGAACCGACGATCACGTCAGCATGGCGATGATGTGCGTCCTCGGGCTCCTCCTCGCCCTCGTGCTCCTCCTCGTGCCGAGCCTGATCCGAGGCTGGCTCCAGCCACTCCTCCAGTCACGATTCCTTCCTTCCTTCCGCGCACAGGCCTTGCCCCGCGCTCCCTCTCTTCACGTTCTCTGCATCAGTCGCACCTGAGCAGTTGTCGAGCCCGCACTCCTCCGCCGGCTCCCGGCTTCTCACCTCGCGCGGCGCCGTCCGGCGCGCGCGCAACGACCATGCATATTGGAGATATCCCATGAAGATTCGTGCTGCGGCAACAGCCGCGCTCACCGTGTCCGCTGCCCTGCTTCTGTCCGGTTGCGGAACCGGCACCGACGACGTTTCCATGCCCGGCATGGATCACGGATCCGCGTCGCCCTCGACCGGCGTCAACGATGCCGACGTCATGTTCGCATCGATGATGGTCGTCCACCACGAGCAGGCGATCGAGATGAGCGACCTCGTGCTCGATGCGGAGGGCGTAGACCCCGCGGTGACCGACCTCGCCGTGCGAATCAAGGCCGCTCAGGGGCCGGAGATCGACCAACTCCAAGGGTGGTTGGGCGAGTGGGGTATCCGCTCGGACGATCGCGACATGAGCGGGATGGACCACGGGGACGGGATGATGAGCGAGGACGACCTCGCTCAGCTGCGCGCCGCCGACGGCCTCGAAGCATCCCGCCTCTTCCTCGAACAGATGATCGTGCACCATGAGGGCGCCGTCGAGATGGCGCAGGTGCAGGTCGAGGACGGAGACGACCCGGAGGCGATCGCACTCGCCGAGGCGATCATCGAGGCCCAGACCGACGAGATCCAGGAGATGAACGACCTCCTGGCCGCTCTCTGATCCCGCTCAGGGGCCGGTGTCGGCGTGCTCCGCTGACACCGGCCCCACCTCGTACGAAGGACTTCATCGTGAATCAGCCTCTCCGCACGACCACGCCTGTTCTCTCCGCCTCGCGCCGACGGAGATGGAAGCCATCCACGGCATTCGCCGCGCTGGCCGTCGCTGCGATCGCGCTTGCCGGATGCGCGGCTTCCCCTTCCCCCACCGATGTCGACTCAGCGGCGCAGGAGATACTCGCCGCGCACGGCCTCACCGGGCTCGAGGTCGGCGACGTCGTCGAGCGACTGGATGCGATGCCCGTCGCGGACCGGCCGGCCGATCTCCTTGCGTCCGTCGAACCGGACGCACTCGTCCTTCGCGATGCGAACGGCCGTGAAGGCCGACTGCCGTTGCCCCGCGACGCGGTGTATATCTCCGTCGCGCCGTTCCGTGATCAGACCCATGAGTGCCACTTCCACAGCCTCACGACGTGCATCGGCGAACTCTCCGACACCGAGGTGCGGATAACCTTGACCGCTGCTGACGGAACAGTGCTCGTCGACGAGACACGGCGCACTCAGGACAACGGCTTCACGGGTCTCTGGGTGCCTCGGGGCATCGAGGCGACGCTGAGCGTCGAGAGCGCGGGCTTCACCGGAGCGGTACCGATCTCCACCACGTCGCCGGATGACCCCACCTGCATCACCGACCTGCAGCTGCTCTGACCCGGAACGTCGCCGGCAGGGTCTTTAGGTCGCCAACAGCGGCGGCTGACGGGGGATGGAGATCGGCCGTGTCGCTCGATTCGAGTCGCCCAACCGTTCGACGTCCTCGAGCACCTCGAACACCGTCCCGTAGCGTGTCGCGAGCGGCAGATCGCGCAACCACGTGACCTCGACTTCGGTCTCGGCGAGTTCGTACACGCACGCCACCACGTGACGCGGATCGTTCGGCGAGTAGCGAAGGTCGTTGATCACCCACTCCGACGCCGTGATGCGGTTGAGCATGAAACGCGGATCCGGCAGTTCAGACATGTAGGCCCTCCAGGACTTCCTCTCTGAAGAGAGTGCGCCACGCTTGCGTGGCGCGGAAGCCCCTTGACACCACACGCCGAGGGTGCCGTCGGCCTACGACCCGGGCTCGGCAGACCCCGCCGAGGCGACCTGAGCCCGCCACCACGGCGTCTCGATGAAACCGCGCTTCATGAAGACCAGCTCCATCGCCGCGTTCCAGCCTCTGACGCCCTTGAGGTGCGCGATGGTCCCGGTGAGGAAGTCGTGCAGCGTCTCGGTGCTCGGCAGGATGATCTCGCAGTAGAGCGAGTTCTCCTCGAGCGCGGCCGCGAGGAATCGCACGGACACGTGCTGCGCCAGAGTCTGCGCCACGGAAGCGATCCGCGACGGCTCGACCCGCAGGATCAGCAGGGTCTCCGCGCTCATGCCCAACGCCGACGCCGGCACCATGGTCACCGTGGTCAGGCACCCGGCGTTGCGCATGCGCTCATAGCGACGGCGCACACTGCTCTCGTTCATGTCGAGCGTGTCGCCGATCGACTGGAACGACGCGCGTCCGTTGTGGCGAAGCTCCTCCACGATGGCACGATCGGCATCGTCGAAGTGCGTGGGATCACACGTGTTCGGCGCCGGCATGTACGACTGCGGGTCGCTCGCGGCTTCGGCATGGGCGTCGTAGAGCTGTCGCCCCCAGTCGAAGCTCACCTTGTAGGTGTGCACGACCAGGTCGCTGCGCCAGCGTTCGACTCCCGGAATGGCCTGCAGATCCGTGAGCACGTGTGCATAGGTCGCCGAGTCGCCGGGGATGACGACCTCCGCGAAGACGTCGAACTTTCCGGTGACCAGGGTCACGAACCGCACGTACGGCGAGCCGATCAGCGCCTGCGCGACGGTCAGCTGCGATCCGGGCGTGCAATTGATGCGCACGAAGAAGGTCTCGACGTGCCCTTCGCTGCCCAGCGTCGGCACGATGCCCACCCGGACCAGCCCTTCGGCGAGCAGTTGCTGTCCGCGACGGGTCACGGTGGAGACGGGGGCACCCGCGAACTCCGCGATCGACGTCCAACTCGCCCGGCCGTCCTGCTGCAGAGCGACGACGATCCGTCGATCGAGATCGCTCACTTCTCTCGTCAGGTGAACGCTGCTCATCGGGTCGGCGGGTACACCCGGTGCAGGAACGAGCGCACGGTCTTCGTCCACGCCTCTGCCTCCTCGATCTGCGGGGAGTGCCCCGATTTCTCGAACACCACCATCTCGGAGTCCGGGATGAGATCGGCGATCGTCTGGCTACACGATACTGGCGTGATCCAGTCCGTCCGCCCCACCGTGATGAGTGTCGGCACACCGATCTCCGGCAGCCGCGGCTTGATATCGTAGTTCGGGAGGTTCACCGAGAAGGCGTAGTTGTGCGCGCGATAGCGATACGGCGTAGCCCGCACTTTGCGTTCGGTGGCCTCGGGGTCGTAGACGAAGTCGTACAACGGGAGGATCTCGCGCCAGCAGTCCTTCAGGTCCTCGTCGTCGTACACCTGCCCGACGTCGATGCGGTCGAACTTCTCCATGTCGATCGTGACGCGGTCAGAGGCCAAGGCGTTCTCGCGCGCGAGGTGCGCGTTGGAGTTGTCGGGCGACGTGTCGCGCAGCACGATCGCGGCCACGCGCTCCGGATACCGCAGGGCGTATTCCATCGCCATGAACCCACCGTAGGAGCCACCCGCCATCACGATCTTCTCGGCACCGATCCACTCCCGCAGCCCGTCGATGTCCGCAGCCCACTGTTCATGGCTGTAGATCCCCTCGCCCTCGCTCACCCCGCTGCCGCGTGCATCGAACACCACGACGCGGTACTCGTCGGCGAGGCGGCCGAAGCTGGCGCGCGGTTCGGCGCGCGATCCGAGCCCCGGTGCGCCGTGATGGGTGATGATGACCGGCGCACCCTCTGGGCCGAGTACCTCGACGGCCAGGTGGTTTCCGTTGATCTCGACCCATTCGTGGTCACTGGTGGCTGCGGCGAACTCCGGGGACACCGGCGGGGTGGTCGTCATGGTTCTCTGTCTCTCTTTTCGAAATCCGGGCGTCAGAGCGCGATGGTGCAGTCGTCGAGGCTGCGGGGGAAGGAAGTCAACGGCTCGGCACCGGTGTCGGTCACGAGCATGCTGTCGCTGATGCGGTACCCGGCATGCCCCGGAACGTAGATGCCGGGCTCATTCGAGACGACCATGCCCGCTTCCAACAGCGTGGGATCGCCGTCCTCCAACCACGGAGCCTCGTGCATGCCGAGGCCGATTCCGTGTCCCTGGCGGTGGCGGATGAACTCGCCCAGACCCGCATCGCGGATCACGTCGAGGCACAGCCGGTTCGCCTCACTGCATTCGAGCCCGGCGCGGATGGTCTCGCGTCCACGCAACTGGGCCGCATGGATCGTGTCGTGATAGCGGCGTTGCTCCGCTGTGGGCTCGCCCAGCACGAAGGTGCGCTCGCCTTCGATGAAGCGACCACCGACTGCGCATCCCAGCGACAGCATGAAGGTGTCGCCGGCTTTGAGGCGGTTGACCGACGGAAGACCGTGGGGGAACGCGGAGTTCGCGCCCGAATAGACGAGCCCACCGGCGAGCAGCGAGGCCACCACCACGTTGTGATGCTCGGCGTACATGATGCCCGTGCCTGCCGCGGTGACGTGACGTTCGAGCTCAGCCTCGGTCGGCAGGTCTCCCCCGGCGCCGATGGCCTCCGTCACCAGCGCCACACCGGCGTCGAGCATCCGATCGGTGATGCGAGCGGCCTCGCGGTGCAGCACGACTTCTTCGGGGAACTTCACGAAGCGGGTGCGGGTGACCAGGTCCGACCCGACGAGGTCTGCACCGGGCATCGCTTCCCGTGCAGCCACGAGTCGTGAATACGGCATGGTGGAGGTGAATCCCACCATGCCCCGCGGTGTGACCGCACGGGCCAGCACCTCGAACGGTGCGACGACTCCGGGGAACTCGAAGAACGAGACCAGCTCCGCCCGGGAGGACTGGGACTGGGCGTACTCGCGCTCGAGCTCCGGCAGCAGCATGACGACCCTGCCCGTCGCTTCGAGCCAGACCGCCACGGGGCGCTCGGACGGGTGGTGGAAGAAGCCGGTGAGGTACGCGATGTCCTCCGGGCTGTCGGTGAGGAACGCGTCGAAGCCTTCCTCGGCCATGCGCTCGCGCACGCGTGTCTGCACACGGTCGAAGAACTCGGGTGCGAGTCGCTGGTCGAACTCGGTCATCACAGGCTCCTATCGGGCGAGGTGGCGCGGGTTGCGCGCGTCGTTGTAGGCGATCGAGAGCAGCGTGGCCGAGAGCACCAGGATCAGGATCGCGATCGAGGGGAAGAGCGTCAGCCACCAGGCGCTCACCATGGCACCGGCCTGCTGTGCTTCGTAGAGGATGCGCCCCCAGGACCAGGTGGTCGGATCCCCGAGGCCCAGGAAGGCGAGTCCCGCCGCCGAGAGCACCGCCCGCGACGCCGTCACGACCACCGAGACCACCACCACCGGTGTCACGGCGGGGAGGATGTGCTTCGTGATGATCCAGACCGGCGAGGTGGTCATCAGGCGCGAGGCATCGACGTAGGGCAGCCCGACGACGGTCAGCGCCTGTGAACGCACGAGTCGGGTCACTTCCGGCCACGAGAACGCCGCGACGACGAAGATGATCGTCGACGTGCTCGGCCCCACGAGCGCGGCGATGAGGATCATGAGCGGCAGCACGGGCAGCGAGAGCGTCATGTCGACGATCACGCTGATGACACTGTCGAGCTTGCGGAAGTAGGCGCCGAGCACCGCGATGATCGTGCCGAAGACGATGGCGATCAGTGAGGCGGCGACCGCGACGAGCACGCTCTGCTGCGTGCCCCAGATCACTTCGGAGAACACGTCGCGCCCGAGGGCGTCGGTGCCGAACCAATGGTCGCCGCTCGGCGGCCGCAGCACGTCGGGGCCGTAGCTGGCCGGATAGGGCGCGATCAGCGGAGCAGCGAGCGCGACGATGACGAGCAGGATCAGAAGGCCGAGCGAGATCATCCCGAGCGGGTCACGGCGGAACGCGCGCCAGGTGTGCGCGCTCGCCCGTTCGCTGCCCGTGGCGGTCGGTTCACTCGGTGCGAGGGTCTCGGAGGAGGGCATCGGAGCGGTCATGAGGTCTTCACTCTCGGGTCCAGGTAGCCGTAGATGATGTCGGTGATCGTGTTCGCGACCACGACGGTGATGGCGAGCATGAGGAAGGCCCCTTGCAGCACGGGGAAGTCGAGCTGGGTGACCGCCTCGTAGATGCCACGGCCGATACCGGGGTAGGCGAAGACGGTCTCGGTGAGCACCGCGCCCCCGACCAGGAATCCGAGCTGCAGGCCGATCAGCGTGGTCGTGGGAAGCAGCGCATTGCGCAGCGCGTGCTTCCAGAGAATGCGGCTGCCGCGGATGCCGTTCGCCTTGGCCAGGAGGATGTAGTCCTCCCCGAGGGTCTCGATGAGCGTCGACCGCATGGTGAGCACGTAGGAGCCGACTTGGATGAGCATGAGTGACACAGCGGGGAGGACGAGGTGCTGCGCGACGCTGAGGTACCAATCGAACCCGTAGGTGTTGTTGGTGTAGGCACCGCCGATCGGGAACCAGCCGAGGTTCAGCCCGAACACGAACAGCAGGAGGATCGCGACACTGGGGACGAACAGCGACTGTCCCGTGACCCCGACGACCTGCACGGCCCTGTCGATGAACCGTCCCTTGTGGGAGGCGGCGGCGACACCGAGCGGCACGCCGATGACGATGGTGAGCACCAAGGCTGTGACGGTCAGGAGCAGCGTCCACGGCAGCCGTTGCAGGAGCACGTCGGTCACCGGGATCGACTGCGTGAACGAGATTCCGAGGTTGCCCTGCAACAGCTGCCACATGTAGAGCCCGTACTGCACGATCAGGGGCTGGTCCAGCCCGTACTGCTCGAGGATGGTCGCCCGGATGTCGTCCGTCATGTTCGGGCTCGCCAGCGCCAGCGCCGGGTCGCCGGGGAGCAGACGCAGGAGCAGGAACGTCACGGTCACGGCGAACCAGATCGTGAGCAGACCTCGACCTGCGCGACGGAGAATGAACGATGCTCGGGACACCCGGGCGACCTTCCTCGAGAGTGCAGTGGTGGTTACTCGACCGGGTACGCGCTCGCGAGCGAGAGCGGGTTCACGATCGAGAGCAGTTCGCTCGGCTTCGAGATGAAGCCGGCCCATTCATCGCTGGCCGCGAAGAACAGATTCTGCGTGTACATGATGTTGTCGTAGACCTGCTCGTGCACGATCTTGTTCGCCTCGCGCATGATCGAGATCTTCTCGTCTTCATCGAAGGTGACCATGCCCTCCTCGATCAGCGCGTTGAGGTCGGGGTCGTCCACGTGGGTGTAGTTGATCGCTCCGCCGGGGAGATACGAGAGCGCGAAGTTCGTCACCGGGTCGTCCATGATGGCGAAGTTGCCCGCATAGATGTCGTAGTCCCCCTCATTGGTCATCGAGAGGTAGGTGTTGCGCTCCGTGCCCTGCAGCTCGATCGTGATGCCGGCTTCCGCCGCGCTGTCCTTCACCATCTGCGCCCACTGGCTGGTCACGCTGTCCTGCAGCGAGTAGATCAGCCGGAACGAGAGGGGGAACTTGCCGCTCGCGTCCGCCGTGTAGCCGGCCTTCTCCATGAGGGAGCGTGACTTCTCGGGATCGAACTCGTACTCCTTCACCGAGTCGTCGTAGTACTTCGCGAGCACCGGCATCAGCGCACTCGAACCCGTCGAGACGGCCTGCCCCTGGAGCACCACGGTGCGGATCGCGTCGTAGTCGACCGCGTGGGCGAGCGCCTGGCGCACCTCGGTCTTCGCGAGATCGGGCTTGTCCATGTTGTAGACCAGGTGGGCGTACCCGAGTCCCGGCGCCTCGATGACCTGCAGGCCGTCGGTGCTGCTGAGCTGTTCGACCTGCGCCGGCGGCAACGCGTTCGCGATCACGTCGATCTCGCCGCTCTGCAGCGCCAGGATCTCGGTGTTCACGTCGGGATACACGCGGTACACGACCTCTGCGGGTCCGGGCACTCCGCCCTCGACGAGCGGATAGTCCTCCACGCGCTCCAGGGTGTAGTGCTGGCCGACCTGGAAGTCGCTCATGATGAAGGGCCCCATGCCGACCCAGCCGCCGTCGCTGCCGTCGTTCGCGAACTCCGCGATCGACCCCTGCGGCTCGAACACGTGCTGCGGAACGACGACACCCCAGAACCCGATCTCCTCGATGATCGACGAGTCCGGCTGGGTGAGCGAGAGCTCGACCCTCGTGTCCGATACGGCGGTCGCGGTGTCGAGGTTGCCCAGCTGTCCGTAGAACGTGCCGGGTGCCTGGTCGCGCTTGACGGCGTTGAGCGTCCACGCGACATCCTCGGCGGTCAGGGGCTCGCCGTCGCTCCAGGTCAGGTCGTCGCGGATCTCGTAGAAGCCGGTGGTGTCATCCACGTAGCCCCAGTCGGTGGCGACATGCGCTTCCTTGGTGCCGTCGTCACTGATGCTCAGCAGATGCGGATACATCAGGTTCGTGATCCACGAGTCCGTGCGGCTGTTGCCGAGGACCGGATTGAAGTTCACGACGTCCGTCGTCGTGCCGATGCTGATCGTCTCCTCGCTGGGGCCGGAGGAGCCGGACGACTCCCCCGGTTCCGGCGCAGACGGGGCGCACGCGGCGAGACCGACGGCGAGAGCCGCGGCCGCACCGAGGGCGAGGAACTTGCTGTACTTCATCAGACCCAGACCTCCTCGAGTACGCGCAGGGTGTTCCCTCCGACGACGGCGCGAATCTCGTCGTCGGAGTAGTCGTGCTTCACGAGCCAGCCGATGATGTTGTAGAAGGCCTCGGCCGGGTTCTCGATGCCGTCGACGTACGGCTGCTTCTCGTAGTCGACGTTGGCGTGCGCCTGTCCGAGCGACAGGTTCGACGAGAACGCGTCGTGCAGGCCCACGTGATCGCCGAACAGCGTGTCGGGACCGAAGCTGACGTGCTCGAGGCCCACCAGGTCGACGCAGTACTGGAAGTGATCCATGACCGACTCCAGCGAGTGCCGCGGGTGCTGGGGCGAGATCGTCGTGTGCGGGGCCGCCTCGATACCGATCACGCCGCCGCGCTTCGCGCACTCGATGATCGTCTCATCGGTCTTCATGCGGTTCGTCGGCCACAGCCCGCGCGCACCGGCATGTGTGATGAACACCGGCTTGGTGGAGTGGGCGATCACGTCGAGGCACGTCTGGTCTCCGGAGTGGGAGATGTCGATCGCGATGCCGAGCTTGTTCATCCGCTCGACGGCGCGCTCGCCGAAGTACGTCAGACCGCCGTCGCCGCGCTCCTTGAGCCCACCGCCGAGCATGTTCGCCTCGGAATAGGCGATGCCCATCTGACGCACGCCGAAGCCGTAGAGGACGTCGAGGCGGTCGACCTCGTTCTCGATCATCGTCGAGGCCTCGAGAGCGAAGATGTGTGCGACACGGCCGGTCTCAGCGGCGTGGCGGATGTCCTTGATCGACTCGGCCTTGATCACGAAGTCCTGGTGCGCGAGGTCGGCCATGCGCACACCGAGGTCGAACAGCACGTCCTGGTACTTCCATCCGGCGTCACTGGAGATGCAGCAGGTGCCGTCCATGCCGTTGTCGAACACGGCCGTGAGACCCGAGCGGGCCAGGCCCTGGTAGGCGGTGGGTTCGCGGCCCTGGCGGATGTGGTCGCGCAGCTCGCCCATGTCCTCGGGGAACACCTGCACATGCTCGTGCAGGGAGATCACGGTCTCCTCGCGGAGCAGACGCTCGGTGCGTTCCTGCTGGGCGTCGCTCAGCCCGAGGTCATACGCCGGCACGCGGCCGATCTGCGGGGCGTAGCGGAACTCGCGGTAGTCCTTGCCGGCTTCGAGATAGTCGTACGCGGTGTAGCCGGTATACCGGCCAGCTTGTTCGAGCACGAATGCGCTCCTTCGGTTCGATGATGCGGGTGCCACTCCCGATCGACGAGCGGGAGATTCCTCGAATCTGGAGGAATTCGGCACAGAAGTCAACCCTGGTGATTATCTTCGGCTGAAATGTTTCCTGTTCGAAACATTTCAGAGCCAGGATGCTGGCATGATGGCATCCATGGAGAACACATCCGCCCCCCAGAACGCCGTGGTCCTGGACGTGAAGGGACTCACCGTCACCCTCACCGGCGAGGGACGCCGCCACCGCGTGGTCGACGACCTCGATCTCGTCGTGCGACGTGGAGAGGTGTTCGCGCTGCTCGGTGAGTCGGGCTCGGGCAAGTCGATGACCGCACGCGCGATCATGGGGCTCCTCGACGACGGAGATGTCGAGGCGTCGACCATGTCGCTGAGTGGGACCGACCTCCTCTCCCTCTCCGCCGAGCAGCATCGACGCCTGCGTGGCGTGCGCGTCAGCCTGGTCATGCAGGATGCCCTTTCCGCTTTGAACCCGGTCCTCAGCATCGGCGACCAGATCATCGACCTCCTCCGCGCTCATCGCAGCATCGGCCGCCGCGCTGCCGAAGCACGCGCGGTCGAGCTGCTGACCCTCGTCGGTATCCCCACCCCCGACAAGCGCGTGCACGACTATCCGCACCAGTTCTCCGGCGGTCAGCGCCAGCGCATCCTGATCGCCATGGCGATCGCACTGGATCCTGATCTCATCATCGCGGATGAACCGACGACCGCGCTCGATGTGACGGTGCAGGCGCAGATCCTCGACCTGCTGCTCTCCTTGCGCGAGCGGCTGGGGATGGGCATCCTGCTCATCACGCACGATCTCGGTGTGGTGATGGAGGTCGCCGATCAGGTCGCGGTCATGCGCACCGGACGCATCGTGGAGTCAGGGTCCGCCGATGAGGTGCTGACGAAGCCGCAGCATCCGTACACGGTGCAGTTGCTGAACTCGATGCCGCGGGATGTGAGCGCCGCCGCAGAAGACGACGGTGGCGCCCCCATCCTCGAAGGACGCGGCCTGGAGCGCACGTTCCGCTCGGGCAGTGGTCGCCGCGCGCATCGCGTCGCCGCGGTCGCCGGTGTCGACCTCGAGCTCCGACACGGCGAGATCCTGGCAGTCGTCGGCGAATCAGGCAGTGGCAAGTCCACACTGGCGCGCATGCTCGTGGGGCTGGATTCCCCCGACGCGGGCACCCTGCGCTACCGCGATCAGGACGTGACCAAGGGACGACTGCGCGACCGGAAGATCCTGCGACGCGGAGTGCAGATGGTGTTCCAAGACCCGTACCTGTCGCTGAATCCGCGGATGACCGTGCAGCAGATCATCGCAGAACCACTCGCCGCCACTCATGCCGGAACACCGGCGACCCGACGTGCGCGAGTCGCAGAGCTGCTCGAACTCGTGGGCCTGACTCCGGAGATGGGCTCGCGATTCCCCCACCAGTTCTCGGGCGGTCAACGTCAGCGGATCGGTATCGCGAGGGCGCTCGCCCTCGACCCCGACGTCCTGGTGTGCGACGAACCGGTGTCTGCACTGGATGTCTCGATCCGCGCGCAGATCATCGACCTGCTGTGCGACCTGCGTGAACGGCTGGGCATGTCGATCGTCTTCATCGCACACGACCTCTCGCTCGTGCGTCATATCGCCGATCGCGTCGCGGTGATGTACCTGGGCAACCTGGTCGAGATCGGAGACACAGAAGAGGTCTACCGTCGTCCCGAGCACCCGTACACGCGGTCGCTCCTTTCGGCGATCCCCCCGCAGACGCGCGCCGATCGCGGCATGCTCGCCCGCCGCACACGACTGACGGCCTGACCCCGACCCAGCGCCGGGTCAGCGGCTCGGTCGCACCGTGAGGTCGGTGATCTCCGCGTCGCGCGGGAGGTCGAGTGCGGTCAGGATCGTCGTGGCGACGGACTCCGGCGTGATGAAACGCTCGGCATCGTAGTCCTGCCCCTCCTGCTGATGCACGCGCTCCTGCATCGGGGTGGCCGTGCGCCCCGGGTAGATCGACGTGACGCGAACGCCGTGCTGCGCCTCTTCGGCCCGCAGCGCATCAGCGAGAGCGCGGAGCCCATGCTTCGACGCCGCATAGGCGGACCAGCCGGCGTGGGCGCGGAGGCCCGCACCGGAGTTCACGAACACGATCTGCCCCTGCGACACACGGAGGACCGGAAGCAGGAGACGTGTGAGCTCGGCGGGCGCGACGAGGTTCACCGCGAGCTGCTGCTCCCAGAGCGCGGGCGGCAGGTCGGCCACCGCGCCGAGATCGACGACTCCGGCGACATGGATCAGTGAGTCGATGCGATCCGGGAGCTGCTGCTTCGAGAGCGCCCACGACAGACGGCCCGGTTGCGCGAGGTCGCCGACGAGCACACGAACACCCGGTAGCGCCTCCGCGACCTCCCGGGCACGCCCGGCGTCGCGCACGACGGCGACCACGTCATCCCCGCGATCTCGAAGACGACGGGCGAGGACCGCTCCGATGCCGGACCCTGCACCGGTGATGAGGTGCGTGGGCATGTCAGCTGGCGTCTGCGGCGGGCTCGACCACGTCGATCGGAACGACGGGGCAATCCTTCCAGAGACGCTCGAGGCCGTAGTACACGCGCTCTTCCTGGTGGAAGACGTGCACGATCAGGTCTCCGAAGTCCAGCAGGACCCACCGGGCCTCCGCACGACCCTCGCGACGAACACGCTTGTGCCCCGACTCGATCAGACGGTCTTCGATCTCATCGGCGATAGCGGCGACGTTCCGCTCACTGTTCCCGGTGACGAGAAGGAAGATGTCGACGAGCGGGAGGGGCTCGGAGACGTTGAGCGCGACGAGGTCCTCACCGCCCTTGTCGACGGCGGCTTGTGCTGCGAGGCGCAGCATCTCTTCGGCAGTTTCAGGTGATTGCATCAAATCAATTTCGTGGTGAAGGCGATGACGAGAACGACGCCGATCGCGAGGGCGAGGCCGCCGGCGATGATGGCGAGGGTCACCATCAGTCGGTTCCCCTTCTCGGGGGCAGGAGGTCGGATGACCTCACCCGCGGGCTTGATGGTGCTGATCGCCGAACTCGCGGCGATCGGTGTGGGCGAGGACGCCGGCGGGAGCTCCCCGTCGATGAGGACCGCGTCGATGTCCTTGCCATCGGTCGTTCCGAGTGCATGTCCTTGAGAGCCCATGCCCTGCGGGAGCTCATAAGACCCGGTGACCAGGATCTCGCCCGTGGACGCGACGGGCCCCGAGAGCGAGCCCTCCCCCGGCGACGGGGTGAAGATCAGAGCGTTCGGAGCGGAGTGCTGCGAACCGGTGGAGTCGCCGACGGCGAGCAGTTCGTCGAACGACGGACGGAACGGCGCATGTGCATCGGAGGCATCCGCAAGGATTCCCTCGCCGAACGCCGAGTTGACCGTGGGACGCTCCTCGATGGGTTCGTCGTCAGCACCCACATCGGCCAAGACATCCTCATCGGCCGCCTGGTCGTCGCCGTCGGTCGTGAGACCGAGAACGGCTTCGACGTCGTCGGTCACGGGCTGTTCGGCCGGTTCTTCCGTGGCTTCGGCTTCGGCTTCGGCTTCGAGGGGGACGTCGCCCACAGCATCCGCCGCGACGGACGCACTGACCGGCGCCACGGCGACCTCGTCGTCCACATCATCGTCGTCGGCGTCGCCGGGCTCTTCGTTCACGGAGATGAAGGTCGGGATCCCCGAGACGATCTCCGCCGGCTCGTCCGCACCCACCGGCGTCTCAGACGGCTCTTCGACGTCGGCCTCTTCGGTGACCTCCGCCTCGACGACGGGCACCGACGCGGTCCGGACCTTCTCGAGCTCACGCGCTTGGCGCCGGGTCAGCGGGGCTTCACCGCGCTTCGCCTCGACGCTGCCGCCCTCGTCGGCGTCGGGGGCCGACCGCGGTGCCGCGTCCGGTTCCGCCGCGGCGGACTCTCCGACCTCTGCGGGTGCGACGACAGGCGGCAGCGGCGGCGCGGGCGGTGCCGCTTCGGCCGCCGCAGCGGCTTCCTCCGAGGAGATCACCGGGGTGGTACCCGTCAACCGGATCTCTCGCAACTGCTTGCGCGTCAGCGGACCCTGCCCCTGCTGATCCGATGTACTCATGCCTTGCTCCGATACAGATGATGCTTCGCGATGTACTGTACGACCCCATCAGGGACCAGATACCAGACCGGCTGATCGTCGCGAACGCGTTCACGGCAGTCCGTCGACGAGATCGACAGCGCCGGCACTTCCAGTTGGCTGACGTTGTCGCTCGGGAGGCCGTCTGTGCTCAGGACATGTCCTGGCCGAGAGACCGCGACGAAGTGGGCCAACTCCCACAACTCATCATGGTCCCTCCAACTGAGAATTTGCGCCACGGCATCCGCGCCGGTGATGAAGAAGAGCTCCGCATCCGGCCGATCCTTCTTCAGGTCACGCAGCGTGTCGATCGTGTAGGTCGGGCCCTCGCGGTCGACGTCGACCCTGCTCACGGTGAACTGCGGGTTCGAAGCGGTGGCGATCACGGTCATCAGGTAGCGATGTTCGCTCGGCGAGACGCCCGACTTCTGCCACGGGTGGCCGGTGGGGACGAAGACGACCTCATCGAGGCCGAAGGAGTTCGCGACCTCGCTCGCTGCGACCAGGTGGCCGTGATGGATGGGGTCGAACGTACCGCCCATCACGCCGATGCGCGGGGTGCGCGGGGTCGCAGCGTCGCTCATGGGGGCCTAGTGGCCGTGTCCCGCCTCGTGGCCGTCCTTGCCGTGCTTCGCCGCCCAGGCCTCCGCCTTCGCCGAGTGCCGGTTGGCGACGTTCTTGTAAGACAGGGTCACCAGCGCGAGGAAGGCGAACACGATCGCGGCGATGACTCCGAAGATCACCGTTTCGAGCGCGACGTTGCCGTGGTGCTCGGTTTCGGCAGCGGCCATCGCGATCTGTGCGACGAGGTTCATCCTGACTCCGTTTCGTGGCGTGCTGTTCGGGATCCTGTGAGGTACAGCGTCTCCCAGTCTAGCGCTCAGCCGCGGGTCTGCCCCGATCCACGCGCAAGCCATTTCGTGCTGGTCAGTTCGGCGAGGCCCATCGGTCCGCGCGCATGCAGCTTCTGGGTCGAGATGCCGACTTCCGCGCCGAAGCCGAACTCGCCGCCATCGGTGAAACGGGTGGAGGCATTCACCATCACGACAGCCGAGTCCACCTCCGCGAGGAAGCGCTCCGCATTGCGTGAATCCGTCGTGATGATGGACTCGGTGTGACCCGTGCTGTACCGACGGATGTGGTCGAGTGCCTCGTCGAGCGAGTCCACCACCTTCATCGCGATATCGAGGCTCAGGTACTCGGTGGCCCAGTCCTCCTCCGTGGCGGGGATCACATTCGACATCAGACCTGCCACCACGTCGTCACCGTGGATCGCGACCCCCTCACTCTGCAGGGCGCTGGCCACCAGCGGCACGAGCCGCGGCGCCGCCTGTCGATGCACGAGCACCGTCTCCACCGCGTTGCACACGCTCGGCCGCTGCACCTTGGCGTTCACGACGATGTCGCGCGCCCACTCGTCGGGGGCGGTCTCGTCGAGCACGATGTGCACGTTCCCCGCTCCCGTCTCGATGACCGGAACGGTGGACTCCGTCACGACCGCCTCGATCAGGCCGGCGCTCCCCCGCGGGATCAGGACGTCGATGAACCCACGACCGTGCATGAGGGCCTTCGCTCCGTCGCGCCCGAAGTCGTCGACGGTCTGGATCGCCTCCGCCGTGAGTCCTCCGCGCTCGATCGCTCCGCGCATGACCTCGACGAGCACGGTGTTGGACTCGCGTGCAGCACTGCCCCCTCGCAGCACCACGGCGTTCCCGGAGCGGAGTGCGAGCGCGGCGATGTCGACGGTCACGTTGGGACGCGCCTCATAGATCGCGCCGACCACCCCGAACGGCACCCGCACCTGTTCGAGGGCCACCCCGTTGGGCATCCGGTGCCCGCCCACCACACGGCCGACCGGGTCGGGCAGCGAGGCGACCTCACGCACGGCCGCGGCCAGAGCGGCGACGCGCTTCTCATCGAGGCGCAGACGATCGATCAACGACTCCCCGATACCGTCCGCACGGCCACGTTCGATATCGCGACCGTTCGCTTCGATGATGCGCGGCGCAGCTTCCTGGAGCGCGACGGCGATCGCTTCGAGCACCCGGGCCTTGTCGTCGCTCGTGAGGGCTGCGGTGGCTCGGGAGGCCTCTTTGGCGCGCTCCAGGCGCACCTGTGGGGTCTGGTCGGTCATCCGCCCAGTTTAGGAGGTGGCGGGTTCGAACCAGGTTCCTATTTCCGCACCGGAGAGTGCCTGATCCACCAGGTCGGCGCTGGTGACGAGGACGCCGATACCCGAGGCCGCGGCGAGGCGCGCTGCCGAGACCTTGGTGGCGGCGCCGCCGGTGCCGACGCTGTTGACCACGGTCGATCCGAATTCCAGTCCGGTGAGGTCGGCGTCAGGCGCGACGATGTCGATCGGCTCGGCGTCGGGGTCCGTCGGAGGCTTCGTGTACAGCGACTCGATGTCGCTGAGCAGGATGAGCGCGTCCGCCTCGATCAACTGGGCGACCAGGGCGCCGAGGCGGTCGTTGTCTCCGAACCGGATCTCCTGCGTGGCGACCGTGTCGTTCTCGTTCACGATCGGGAGGGTGCGCAGTCCGAGCAGGCGCTCCATCGCACGTCGCGCATTGGAGCGCGAGGTGGGGTTCTCGAGGTCACCGGTCGTCAGGAGCACTTGTCCCGCGACGATGTCGAACGGGCGCAGCGATTCCTGGTACCGATACAGGAGGATGTTCTGCCCCACGGCCGCCGCGGCCTGCTGCGTCGCGAGGTCGGTGGGACGCGCATCCAGCCGGAGGAACGGGATCCCGGACGCGATCGCCCCGGACGACACCAGCACGACCTCGGCACCGCGCGCATGGGCAGCGGCCAACGCCTCGACGATGACGGGGATCCGCCACGACGAGTCACCGCTGATCGACGACGAGCCGACTTTGACGACGATGCGGGACGCGGTCGCGAGATCCGCGCGGGTTCGTGCGGTCACTCGCCGTCCTCGCGGTATGCGGCGAGACGCTGTGCTTCGACCTCGGCACGCGCTTCCGCCTTGGCGTCCATGCGCTCGTAGTACTGCTCGCGGCGCTCCGACGTCGTGCGACGAGCGTTGGGGGCGAGGCGAGGGTCTGTTCCACGGGGAGCACTCATCAGCTCCGCGGCAGAGGACATGGTGGGCTCCCAGTCGAAGACGATGCTGTCGCCCTCGCCGATCACCACGGTCGATCCCTGGACCGCGCCGAGGCGGAAGAGCTCATCCTCGACACCGAGCTTCTCCAGACGGTCGGCGAGGTATCCCACGGCCTCCTCGTTCTGGAAGTCGGTCTGCTGCACCCACCGCACCGGCTTCTCCCCCAGGATGCGGTACACGTTGCCGTACGTGCCACCCTCGACACGGATGGAGAAGTCCTTCTTGGATCCGCGCGGGCGGATGACCACGCGCTCCGGCGGCGTCTCGATCGCCGCTTCCGCGCGGTGCTTCTCGACGAGCTCGCCCAGTGCGAAGGTGAGCGGACGCAGTCCCTCGTGCGAGACCGTGGAGATCTCGAACACCCGGAACCCGCGGGCCTCGAGGTCGGGACGCACCAGCTCAGCGAGATCGCGGGCTTCGGGGACGTCGACCTTATTCAGCGCGACGAACTGCGGCCGCTCGAGCAGAGGGGTCTGCCCTTCGGGAACCTCGTAGGCGCCGAGCTCGGCGAGGATGACGTCGAGATCCGAGATCGGGTCGCGTCCAGGCTCCAGCGTGGCACAGTCGAGCACGTGCAGCAGTGCGGAGCACCGCTCGACGTGACGGAGGAACTCGAGACCGAGTCCGCGCCCCTCGCTCGCACCCTCGATGAGACCGGGCACGTCGGCGACCGTGTAGCGGAAGTCGCCGACCTGGACGACTCCGAGGTTCGGGTGGAGCGTCGTGAACGGGTATTCGGCGATCTTCGGGCGGGCCGCGGAGATGGCACCGATCAGGCTCGACTTGCCCGCGGACGGGTACCCGACGAGAGCGATGTCGGCGACCGTCTTCAGCTCGAGGACGACGTCGCCCTCGTAGCCGGGAGTGCCGAGCAGGGCGAAACCGGGAGCCTTGCGCTTCGGGGTGGCCAGCGCAGCGTTGCCGAGTCCGCCCATTCCCCCCTTGGCGACCACGAAACGCTCGCCGGGGATGATCATGTCGATCAGGACGTCACCTGCGGTGCTCTTCACCACGGTGCCGACCGGGACGGGGAGCTCGAGCGTCTCGCCCAGGAATCCGGATCGGTGATCGCCCATACCGGGGCCGCCGTTGCCGGAGGAGCGGTGCGGCGAGTGGTGGTAGGAGAGCAGCGTGCCGGTCTGCGGGTCCGCCACGAGGACGACGTCACCGCCGTCACCGCCGTTGCCGCCATCCGGGCCGCCCAGCGGCTTGAACTTCTCGCGGTGCACGGAGACGCAGCCGTTGCCGCCCTTACCCGCACGAAGGTGCAGTGTGACGGTATCGACGAACGTGACCATGTCCTGGTTCCCCTGAGTTCCTGTGTTGTTTCGGTGTGCAGATACACGGACGGGGCGAGCCGAAGCCCGCCCCGAACCGGATGACTAGTGTCGCGCTGAGATCACTCAGCTGCAGCGACGATGTTGACGACCTTGCGGCCGCCCTTCGCGCCGAACTCGACCGCGCCTGCGGCCAGAGCGAACAGCGTGTCGTCGCCACCACGGCCGACGTTGACGCCGGGGTGGAAGTGCGTGCCGCGCTGACGGACGATGATCTCGCCGGCGAGAACCTGCTGACCGCCGAAGCGCTTCACGCCGAGGCGCTGAGCGTTGGAGTCACGACCGTTACGGGTTGAGCTTGCGCCCTTTTTATGTGCCATGTCCTAGTCCCCTCGGGCTTACTTGATGCCGGTGATCTTGACGCGCGTGAGCTCCTGGCGGTGGCCCTGACGCTTCTTGTAGCCGGTCTTGTTCTTGTACTTCTGGATGATGATCTTCGGGCCGCGGAGGTTGCCGATGACCTCAGCCGTGACCTTGACCTTCGCCAGCGAGTCAGCGTCGGTGGTCACCGTGGCGCCGTCGACGAGCAGCACAGCGGCCAGCTCGATCTTCTCGCCCTGGGCAGCCTTGACACGGTCGAGCTGAACGATCGTGCCGACCTCGACCTTCTCCTGCCGCCCACCGGCGCGCACTACTGCGTAAACCACTTCATACCTTGTTTCGTTGGGGAGCACGTCGGCTCCGAGAATGTCACGGGAAGACTGTTGCTTGCATGCGTCGCAGGACGACGGGCGCGAACGCAAGGCTCTCCGCCTCAACCGACGAGGAAGACGCGGCATACGCACCAAGGGACTACTTTACCGGATGCGGGTCGGTGTCGCAAAGCCACGCCGACTCCGGCGGTTCTCGCTCGCGTTCAGCGTCCCGACCCGACGGCACGGTCGTAGGCTGACCAGGTGACCGTGCTCGTCGACGCCCCCCTCTGGCCCGCTCACGGACGCCTGTGGGCGCATCTGGTGAGCGATGAGAGCCTCGATGAGCTGCACGACTTCGCGAGGGCGCACGACGTCCCCGCGCGCGCCTTCGACCTCGATCACTACGACGTGCCGCAGGAGATGATCCCCCGACTCGTCGCCGCCGGCGCCCAGCAGGTGCAGGGCAAGGAGCTGGTGCGCCGGCTGATCGCGTCAGGACTCCGAGTCCGCGCCCGCGACCGGCGCTGACGGCTCGGAGTTCACCGACACCGGGGTGCCGGTCAGCGCCGCCGTGCTCACCCGACGGCGTCCTCGACCCTGCCCCGGAGCCTTCGGCTCGGGAAGCGCGTCGAGCACCGAATCGAGAAGCTCTTCCGCAGGGCTCTTGGGCCCCTTGCGATCCCCGCCGCGCTTCTTGCGTGCCTTCTTGGGGCGCTCCGCCGCCACGGGTGCCTCGTCCGCCGCGACCGGCGCCGGCGTCTCCGCCGTCCCATCCGCGGCGGGAGCGATGGTCGACGCCGCGATCTGAGCCAGCGCGGACTTCGCGCCCTCGGTGATGCTGTGGGTGACGTGCGGGGCCGCGGGAGCACTCTGGCTCTGACCGTTCCCGCCGTTGCCGCCGCGCTGGCGACGACCGCCCTGACCGTTTCCGTTGCTGCCGCCGTTGCTGTTGCCCGAGCGGTGCTTCACGACCGGATCATGATGCACGATGACGCCGCGGCCGGCGCAGACCTCGCACGCCTCGCTGAAGGTCTCGAGCAGGCCCAGACCGAGCTTCTTGCGGGTCATCTGCACCAGACCGAGCGAGGTCACCTCGGCGACCTGGTGCTTCGTCCGGTCACGGCTCAGGCACTCGATCAGACGACGGAGCACGAGGTCACGGTTGGATTCCAGCACCATGTCGATGAAGTCGACCACGATGATGCCGCCGATGTCGCGCAGCCGCAGCTGGCGGACGATCTCCTCGGCCGCCTCGAGGTTGTTCTTGGTGACCGTCTCCTCGAGGTTTCCCCCCGAGCCGACGAACTTGCCAGTGTTGACGTCGACGACCGTCATGGCCTCGGTCCGGTCGATCACGAGCGACCCACCCGAAGGCAGCCAGACCTTGCGGTCGAGGGCCTTCTCGATCTGCTCCGTGATGCGGAAGGCATCGAACGGGTCCGTCTCGTCTTCGTACGCCTCGACCCGCTCGAGCAGGTCGGGCGCGACGCTCTCCAGGTAGGCGCGGATCGTCTGCTGCGCGTCCTCCCCCTGGATCAGCATCTTCGTGAAGTCCTCGTTGAAGACGTCACGCACGATCTTGACGAGCAGGTCCGGCTCGGCGTGCAGGAGCGCAGGCGCCTGCTGGCTCTCGACCTGCTTCTGGATGTGCTCCCACTGCGAGGTGAGACGCTGCACGTCGCGCGTGAGCTGGTCTTCGGTCGCTCCTTCGGCCGCGGTGCGGACGATCACGCCGGAGGACTCGGGGAGGACCTCCTTGAGGATGCGCTTGAGGCGCGCCCTCTCGTTGTCGGGGAGCTTCCGGCTGATGCCGTTCATCGACCCGCCGGGGACGTACACGAGGTAGCGGCCGGGAAGGGAGATCTGGCTCGTCAGGCGCGCGCCCTTGTGTCCTACCGGATCCTTCGTGACCTGCACGAGCACACGGTCACCCGGCTTCAGTGCGAGCTCGATGCGCCGCGGCTGATTGCCCGTCTCGACGCCGTCCCAGTCGACCTCACCCGAGTAGAGCACGGCGTTGCGACCGCGACCGATGTCGACGAACGCGGCCTCCATGCTCGGCAGCACGTTCTGGACACGACCCAGGTACACATTGCCGATCAGCGACGCATCCTGGTTGCGGGCGACGTAGTGCTCGACGAGGACGCCGTCTTCCAGTACACCGATCTGCGTGCGACCGTTCTTGGAGCGCACGACCATCTTGCGGTCGACGGACTCGCGGCGCGCGAGGAATTCGGCCTCGGTCACGACCGGGCGACGACGGCCGGCGTCGCGCCCATCGCGGCGGCGCTGCTTCTTCGCCTCGAGACGGGTCGAACCCTTGATGGCCTTCGGCTCCGTGATGTACTCGACGACACGCTGACGCTGGCGCGGCTCGTCGCGCTGGTCATCCCCGTCAGAGCCCCCACGACGGCGACGTCCGCGACCGCGCGGCGCGGACTCGTCTTGCGGCTGATCGCGGTCGGCGATGCGGTCGAAGACGCGCTCGCGACCGGGACGCGCCGGCAGCGGCACGATCTCGGGAGCGTAGAAGTGCAGCTGGGTGGAGACCTGCGAGACGAAGACCTCGGGCAGCAGGCCCAGCGACACAGCGGTCACCGGAGCCGGCGCCTCGGGAGCAGCAGCCTCGGGGGCAGCTGTCTCGGCGGCAGCAGCGGGCGCTTCCTCGACAGGGGGTTCGTCCGTCGAGGGCTTCTCCTCCGCCGGCTCCGTCTTCGCATCCTGCTCGTCCGCAGCGGCGTCGGCCACGGCGCTCTCGTCAGCGTCGGAGGAGCTCTCGGAGTCAGTGCTCTCGGAGTCGGTGCTCTCGGGGTCAGTGCTCTCGGAGTCAGTGCCCTCACGTGCCTCGTCGTGATCGGCGGCGTCGCGTGCGACCGCATCCGCCGCGTCATCGGCGGCGGCCGCGGCGTCCTCGGCGGCGGCGTACCCTGCGGCGACATCGTCCGCGGCAGCGTCCGCGGCGGCATCGGCTGCGTCTGCGGCGGCCTCCGTTGCCGCGGCGTCGTCCCTCGAAGACCCGGTGAGCTCGTCGGCTTCCGGAGCAGCGGGCTCCGTCAGCGCATCCGCGGCGTCAGCCGGGAGATCGAGGGCAGGTACGTTGTTGTCATTGTTCTCATCGGCCATCTCTGGCTTACTCCCTGCACGGAGCACTGGGTGCTCCATGAAATCTCATGCGGTACCCGCGGGTTCCGCGAACTCACTCGGTGTGCGACCGGCTCATGGCTCTGATCGCGTGGGGCATAGGACCCCGAAGTCTGCGTCGACGCGTGTCGCGGCGGGGCCGTTCATCGCGTCACAGGCCATTATCGCACCAAGTGGCCCCGTTCATGGCATCAGGTCGTGACCAGCGCGTTTTCTCCGGCCTGTTGTCGTCCTATCCATAGGCGCCGCTGAGATAATCGCCCGTATGAGCGAGCAGCGCACCCGCCCCGTCTTCTATGCCGTGTGGTTGATCATCGCGAGCGTCATCGGGTGGTTCGCCGCTTTCGAGCTGACCGTCGAGAAGTTCGCACTGCTGGAGAACCCGAAGGAAGCCCTCGCCTGCGACTTGAGCCCCTTCATCCAGTGCAGCACGAACCTGGAGTCGTGGCAGGGATCGGTCTTCGGCTTCCCCAACCCGATCATGGGCCTCACCGGATGGATGGCGCCCCTGGTGGTGGGCGTCGCGATCCTCGCCGGCGCACGGTTCCCCCGCTGGTTCTGGGCGGCGTTCGGACTCGGCATCACGTTCGCCTTCGGCCTCGTGTGCTGGCTCATCGGCCAGAGCCTCTACGACCTTTTCGTCCTCTGCCCTTGGTGCATGGTCACGTGGGCGGTCACGATCCCCACCTTCTTCGCGACGATGGTCCATCTGACCCGCAACGGCACGTTCACCCGGAACGAGAAGGTCATGGCCCGCGCCGACACGCTCATGCCGTGGGTGCCGCTCGCCACGATCGTCGCCTATGCGCTGATCATCCTCCTCGCACAGCTCCAGGGGCTCGACTTCCTGGGCGAGATGAGCAGGATCCTCTTCTGATCCGCGGTCTCCGCAGACGAGAAGCCCGCCCGCCGAGATTCGGCGGGCGGGCTTTTCGTCGGCGTGCGGGCGGACGGACTCAGTCGAACCAGATGCCGAGCTCGCGTGCCGCCGACTCGGGGCTGTCCGAACCGTGCACGAGGTTCTGCTGCACGGGGAGTCCCCAGTCGCGGCCGAAGTCTCCGCGGATCGTGCCGGGCGCGGCGGTCGTCGGGTCGGTGGTTCCCGCGAGCGAGCGGAATCCTTCGATCACCCGGTTGCCCGCGAGACGGATCGCGACGGACGGGCCGGAGAGCATGAACTCCAGCAGCGGCTCGTAGAACGGCTTGCCCTCGTGCTCGGCGTAGTGCTCGGCGAGAAGGTCGCGGTCGGGCTCCACCAGGCGGATGTCGACGAGGGCATACCCCTTCGCCTCGATGCGGGCGAGGATCGCGCCGGTGAGGCCGCGGGCGACGCCATCGGGCTTGACGAGGACGAGGGTTTCTTCGGTGGCCATGTCATTCACTCTCTGTCTGAGTCTCGGTCGTGGGAGCCGCGGAACGTCGTACGTCCAATCGAGCCCCTCCGATGGTCGCATACGCCCACATGCCGCCGAAAATCAGGACGACCAGCAGGATCGCCGGCACGAAGAACGCCGACAGGGCGACGAGGGCCTGGACGACCCATCCGGCGGTGAGCGCCCACGGCTTCGTGATCATGCCGGCGATGAGGATGCACACGAGCGCGAGGACCGCCCCGCCGACGATCCCCCACCACTGCTCGACGCCCTCGGGAAGCTGTCGCAGCCCGAAGATCGTGAGCCCGACCAGGAACACCACGATCGCCTCGAACCCCAGCACGACGGGCGCGAGCTTCTGCACGAGGGTGCGCGGCGGCCGAGGCGAGCGCGCGGCGGGCGCATCGGCGGTCATGCGCGCCACCCCGACTTCCAGTCCTCTTCCTCGGCCAGGGCGATCGCCTCGCCGGCGAGCACGACGGAACCTGCGATGATCACGGCACGACGATCGGAGGATGCGGCCCACTCCCGGGCGGCGTCGGCGGCGTCGGCGAGCGAGTCATGCACGGTCGCGCGCTGTCCGGTCTGCTCGACGAGGTCGGCGATCGCATCCGCGTCGCTCGCGCGTTCGGACTCCGGAGCCGTGGCGAACACGTGCGCGGCCCGTGGTGCCAGCTCCGCGACGATGCCCGCGGCGTCCTTGTCGGCGAGTACGCCGAGCACCAGACCCCACTCATCGAAGTCGAAGCTGTCGTCCAGAGCCTGCGCGAGCGCCTTGGCACCGTGCGGGTTGTGGGCGGCATCGACGATCACGGTCGGCGCGATGCCGAGCAGCTGCAACCGGCCGGGCGACGTCGTGCCCTGCAGGCCGTCGGAGATGATGTCAGGGGCGATCGCCTGGGACGCACCGCCGATCAGCGATTCCACGGCGGCGACGGCGAGTGCGGCGTTGTGACCCTGGTGAGCGCCGTACAGCGGGAGGTACTCCTCGGCGTATTCCCCGGCCAGTCCCCGGACGCTGAGCAGCTGTCCGCCGACCGCGAGCTTCTGCTCGGTGAGGCCGAACTCCTCGCCCTCGAACGCGATGGTCGCGTTGCGCTCGGCCGCCACTCGGCGCAGGACCTCGGCGGCCTCCGGGGGCTGCTGCGCGGATACGACCGCGGCACCTTCCTTGATGATGCCGGCCTTGGTCTGCGCGATCTCCGCGATCGTCCCGCCCAGGCGGTCCGCGTGGTCGATGTCGATCGGCGCGAACACCGCGACGTCGCCGTCTGCCGTGTTCGTGGAATCCCACTCACCGCCCATGCCCACCTCGAGCACCAGCACGTCGACGGGAGCATCCGCCACCGCGACGAAGGCCAGCACCGTGAGCAGCTCGAAGAACGTCAGCGGCGCGTCTCCCGCGGCCTCGAACTCGGCGTCGACGATGTCGACGAACGGCTCGATCTCGTCCCACGCATCCGCCACCGCCTCGTCGGAGATCGGCTCTCCGTCGATCATGATCCGCTCCGTGAAGCGCTCGAGGTGCGGGCTGGTGAACAGACCTGTCCGCAAGCCGTGCGCGCGCAGGAGGCTCTCGATCATCCGTGCCGTCGACGTCTTGCCGTTCGTGCCGGTGAGGTGCACGACGCGATAGGTGCGCTGCGGGTCGTCGAGGAAGGCGAGGATGCGCGCGGTGCGCTCCTTGCGAGGCTGCACCCACCGCTCGCCCGCCCTGCTCAGCAGCGCGTCGTAGACGGCATCCGCCCGTTCCCTGTCACTCATGCGCCTGCTCCGATCCTGGTGACGGCGATCGTGAAGTCGCCACGGTTGGCGTAGGTCCCGCTCGGGATGTCCGCCGTGAACTCGGCCGCGGGGAGCACGGCGTCGTCACGGTGAAGCGCGTGCTCCAACGCGAGGGTCTCCCCCGCGACATCGGCGACCTCGAAGGCGGCTGCCACCGCATCCGCGTCCTCGGCACTCGCGAAACGCAGTTCCAGGCGGATGCGGTCGCTGACGTCGAAGTCCGCGTTCTTGCGGGTCTCCTGCACGGCGCGGATGACGTCGCGGGCCAGTCCTTCGGCCTCCAGGTCGGGCGTCGTCTGCGTGTCGAGCAGGACGAACCCTCCGCTCGGGACGATCGCGAGTGCTTCGCCGTCGGGACGACCCGTCGTCTCGAGCACGAGCTCGTACTCCGCCGGCTCCAGCGCGATGCCGCCGGCGACGACCACGCCGTCCACTTCGTTCCAGTCGCCCGAGCGTGCGGCCTGGATCGCCTTCTGCACGTCCTTGCCGAGGCGCGGACCGGCCGCGCGAGCGTTCACACTCAGTCGGTGGTCGATGCCGTACTCGACCGCGGTCGTGTCCGTGAGCGGCACGACCTCGACGGACTTGACGTTGAGCTCCTCGCGGAGGATGTCCTCGAACTGCCCGAGTGCCCCCGCGAGCGGCGACACGACGGTGAGACGCGCGAGCGGCAGACGCACGCGGAGCTTCTCCTTCTTGCGCAGGGCGTTGCCGACGCTGGAGAGTTCGCGGACCGCATCCATCGCGTCGCGGATCTCGTCCGCGGCCGGGTACTGCGCGTCGTCGGGCCAGTCGGTCAGGTGCACGCTGCGTCCGCCGGTGAGCCCCTGCCACACGCGCTCGCTGACGAGCGGCACGAGGGGTGCCGCCACGCGGGTGAGCGTCTCGAGCACGGTGTAGAGCGTGTCGAAGGCCTCACGGCTCTTCGGATCGTCCGTGACGCCGGTCCAGAAGCGATCACGGGAGCGACGGATGTACCAGTTGGTCAGCACCTCGGCGAAGTCACGCAGACGCGCGGAGGCCGTGGTCGAGTCGAGACCCTCCAGATCCGCACGCACCTCGCGGACCAGATCGCCGAGCCTGGCGAGGATGTAGCGGTCGAGGACATCCGAGGAGTCCGTGCGCCAGGACGCCTCGTACCCGTCGGCGCCGGAGGCGTTGGCGTAGGTCGCGAAGAAGTACCAGGAGTTCCACAGCGGCAGCAGGAACTCGCGGACGCCCGAGCGGATGCCCTCCTCGGTGACCGCGAGGTTTCCGCCTCGCAGCACCGAGCTCGACATCAGGAACCAGCGCATCGCGTCGGAGCCGTCGCGGTCGAGCACCTCGGACACGTCCGGGTAGTTGCGCAGCGACTTCGACATCTTGTAGCCGTCGCTGCCGAGCACGATGCCGTGGCAGCTGACACCCGTGAACGCCGGGCGGTCGAACAGCGCGGTCGAGAGCACGTGCATGACGTAGAACCAGCCGCGGGTCTGGCCGATGTACTCCACGATGAAGTCCGCCGGTGAGTGCGAGTCGAACCACTCCTGGTTCTCGAACGGATAGTGCACCTGCGCGTACGGCATCGATCCCGAGTCGAACCACACGTCGAAGACGTCCTCGATACGGCGCATCGTGCTCTTGCCCGTGGGGTCGTCCGGATTCGGACGCGTCAGGTCGTCGATGTAGGGGCGGTGCAGGTCGATCTCGCCCTCGGGGTTGCGCGGCAGCGTCCCGAAGTCCCGCTCGAGATCCTCCAGGGACCCATAGGCGTCGACGCGCGGGTACTCCGGGTCATCGCTCTTCCAGATCGGGATCGGAGAGCCCCAGTAGCGGTTGCGGCTGATCGACCAGTCGCGGGCGCCCTCGAGCCACTTGCCGAACTGTCCGTGCTTGACGTTCTCGGGCACCCAGGTGATCTGCTCGTTGTTCGCGAGCAGGTCGTCCTTGATGTCGGTGACCCGGATGAACCAGCTCGACACGGCCTTGTAGATCAGGGGGTTCCGGCAGCGCCAGCAGTGCGGGTACGAGTGCTCGTAGCTCTGGAGCCGGATGAGGCGGCCGTTCTCCCGGATCAGGCGCACCAGCGGCGTGTTCGCCTCCATCCACAACTGACCCGCGACATCGGTGACGTTCGGGAGGAACCGGCCACCGTCGTCCAGCGAGAGGATCGTGGGGATGCCGGCAGCGCCCGCGACCCGCTGGTCGTCCTCACCGTAGGCCGGAGCCTGGTGGACGATGCCCGTGCCGTCGCTCACGGTGACGTAGTCGTCGACCAGGATCCGCCAGGCGTTCTCGGTGCCATAGGTCTCGGCGTCGGCGTAGTAGTCGAAGAGGCGGTCGTACGTGACGTCCTGCAGCTGCGCGCCACGCACGGTCGCGTCCACCGCGTCGAGCGCGTCCTCGGTGCTCTCGTAGCCGAGGTCCTTGGCATAGCCGCCGAGGAGGTCACGGGCGAGGAGGTAGCGATGTGCGGACGACTCGATGGCGGCATCCTCGGTCCCCGCCGTCTGATGGACGTCGGCGGCACCTGCCGGTCCCGCGGGGAGCACCACGTACTCGATGTCGGGACCGACGGCGAGCGCGACGTTGGTCGGCAGGGTCCAAGGCGTGGTCGTCCAGGCGAGGGCACGGACGCCCGTGAGTCCGAGCGCTTCGGCCTTGGCTCCCGTGAGCGGGAAGGTCACCGTGACGGACGGATCCTGGCGCATCTGGTACACGTCGTCGTCCATGCGCAGCTCATGGGCGCTGAGCGGCGTCTCGTCTCGCCAGCAGTACGGCAGGACGCGGTATCCCTCGTATGCGAGGCCCCTGTCGTACAGGGTCTTGAACGCCCAGAGCACGCTCTCCATGTACCCGAGGTCGAGCGTCTTGTAGCCGCGGTCGAAGTCGACCCAGCGCGCCTGGCGGGTGACGTAGTCCTGCCACTCGCGCGTGTACGTGAGCACCGAGTCCTTCGCCTTCGCGTTGAAGACGTCGATGCCCATGTCCTCGATCTCCGACTTCTCGGTGATGCCGAGCTGCTTCATGGCCTCGAGCTCGGCCGGCAGACCGTGGGTGTCCCATCCGAAGACCCGATCGACCTTGTGGCCGGTCATGGTCTGGAAGCGCGGGAAGACGTCCTTGGCGTAGCCGGTCAGGAGGTGTCCGTAGTGCGGCAGGCCGTTCGCGAACGGCGGACCGTCGTAGAACACCCATTCCGGTGCGCCCTCACGCTGCTCGATCGAGGCGCGGAAGGTGTCGTCGGACTTCCAGAACGCGAGCACCTCTTCCTCGATCTGCGGGAAACGGGGGCTGGGCGCGACGGAGTCGGCGGCGGGGCCGAAGGAGGAACGGGGGTAGGTCATCGTGTCTCGCAGTGTTCGTCGTGGCGGATGCTCCTGCGAGGACGACCCTCACGGACCGCGGTACCACCTCGCGTGCCACGCCGTGCGACGCGACCACTCTCACTGCGGCTGTGACGGGCCTGCCCCGCTCGGTTCTACTGAGCGCCGCCCGGGGGCTGCACCGTTCTTCCGAGAGCTCCCCGGTGATGGCCGGATCGATGCTCGTCCCTCCAGTGTACGCGGCATCCGACCTCCGACGCTGTCCGTGGCAGCACCTACCCTCGAAGGATGGCCCGCACCTCGGAATCACCGGCCCCGCCCCGCGTGACCGCTCCCGACCTCCCGTCCGTCCTCGAGGAGGCCGCCGCTGCGCGCAGTGCCGACATCCTGGGGTCGAGCCTCGAGCTCACCGGCACCGTCGACCTCGCCTATGCGACGCTCGAACAGTGCGCCGTGAGGGCCGATGCCGACGCCGTCGATCTCACCGGAGCGACCGTCATCGACGTCGACATGTCGGGCGCGCGGATCGCCTCACTCCGCCTGCGTGACGCCGGAGTGCGGCGGATGCGGATCAGCGGAGGACGCATCGGCACGCTCGACCTGAGTGAGGCGCGTATCTCGGAACTCGACCTGCGCGACGTGCGCATCGACTACCTGAACCTCGGCGCGTCGAAGGTCACCGACCTCGAGATCTCGGAGTGCACCATCCGCACGATCGACATGCCCCAGGCCGAGCTCACCCGCGTGCGGTTCACCGCCACGTCGACCGAGGAGGTCGATTCCCGAGGCATGCGGGCGAAAGACCTCGATCTGCGCGGCCTCGACGCCGTCGCGTTCCTCGATGCCAACAGCCTCCGCGGGGCCACCCTCACCTCGTTCCAGGTGCAGCAGCTCGCTCCGGTGATCGCGGCGGGCATCGGCATCCAGATCAAGGACTGACGGCCGATCAACGACCGGCAGCGCCGCCGGCATCGAGCAGCTCCCGAGTGAACGGGTGCCGAGGCGTCGCGAACACCTCCGCGGTGGTGCCCTGCTCGACGATCCGCCCGTCCTGCATCACCAGCACCTCGTCTGCGACCGCTCCGACCACGTCGAGGTCGTGCGAGACGAAGATCATCGTCAGCTGCCGTTCCTGCTGCAACCGTGCGAGCACCCGCAGCACCCGCTCCCGCACCGACGGATCGAGCGCCGAGACGGGTTCGTCGAGCACGAGCACCTGCGGATCCGCGGCGAGCGCCCTCGCGATGGCCGCGCGTTGCCGCTGCCCGCCGGAGAGCGCGCTCGGACGCCGCTCGGCGAGTTCCGGTGCGAGATCGACCTCGGCGAGGAGCCCGGCTACGCGCGCCGGCCGCTGAGCGCGAGGCACTCCCCCCGCTTCCAGCGCCTCACGCAGCGAACGGCCGATCGTCCAGCGCGGGTCGAAAGCCCCGAGCGGATTCTGGTGCACGAGCTGCACCCTGCGCTCCGTGGTCCACTGCAGAGAGCCGGAGTCCGGTGCGTCGACGCCGACGATCATGCGGGCCAGCGTCGTCTTGCCCGACCCCGATTCGCCGACGACGCCGAGCGTCCGCCCGTCTTTCAGCGTGAACGAGGCGTCGATGACCGCAGGCACCGTGCCGAAGCTCCGCGACACCCCGTCCGCGATCAGCACCGGCGGCGAGTCGGCGGGGACCGAGGCCCGCGGGTCGTGGATCGTGGCCGCAAGGAGCTGCTTCGTGTACTCGTGCCGTGGATTCTCGAGCACCTCGGCCACCGGCCCGGACTCCACGATGACGCCGCCCCTCATCACCAGGACGCGGTCGGCGATCCGGCGGACGGCCGCGAAGTCATGACTGATGAACACGAGAGCTGTTCCGGCATCCGTGATCTCGCGCAGCAACCCGAGGATCCGCGCCTGCACGGTCGCGTCGAGAGCGGTCGTCGGCTCATCCGCCACCAGCACGGCCGGAACCGCAGCGAGCGCGGAAGCGATGAGCGCGCGCTGCCGCAGGCCCCCGGAGAGTTCGTGCGGGTGCTGGCGGGCACGGTGGTCGGGATCCGGCATCCACACCTTCCGCAGGAGATCCCGCACCCGAGCCGCCCGCTCCGCGCGTCCGCGGATGAGCCGATGAAGGAGCAGCGGCTCGGCGATCTCGGTCCCGATCCGTCGCAGAGGATCGAGAGAGACCAGTGCATCCTGGGAGACGAGGGCGATCCCGGCGCCGCGCACCGCACGCCACGCGTGCTCCGTGAGCCCGGCGGTGTCCGTGCCGTCCACGATGAACTCATCCAGCGCGACGTCGGCCTCCGCGGGAGTCAGACCCAGCAGTGCGCGTGCCGTGAGGGACTTGCCCGCCCCGGACTCCCCCACGATCGCGATGCACTCTCCGCGGTCGACGGTGAAGGACACGTCGTCCACGACCGGCTCACCCTCGAAGGAGATGCGCAGACCCCGCACCTGCAGTGCAGCGCTCATGCCGTCCTCCCGTCTCCGCGCGCGCGGAGGATGCGCCCGACGACGGTCGCCGAGACGACGGTGAGGGTGATCGCGATACCGGGGAAGACCGAGATCCACCATGCCTGCCCGAGCACGTTGCGGCCGCCCGCCAGCATCAGTCCCCACTCCGGTGTCGGCTCGGACGGCCCGAGCCCGAGGAAGCTGAGCCCCGCCGCGGCGAGGATGCTCGACCCGATGCCGATCGTCGCCAGCACGCTCAGCGCGCCGAGCACACCGGGAGCGACGTGTCGCAGGAAGGCCGTCGCTCGCGGCACCCCGAGGATGCGCGCAGCCTCCACGTGCTCGGCGGCCCGGAGGGTCTGCGTCTGCATCCGTGCCAGTCGGATGTACACGGGAACCGCCGCCAGCGTCACCGCGATCGCGATGTTCACCGTCCCCGGGCCGAGCACCGCGACGACGACGAGCGCGACGAGGAATTCGGGAAAGGCCATCAGGATGTCGTTCACCCGCATCACGGTGGCGTCGACGCCCCGCGGCGCGACCCCCGCGAAGGCTCCGAGGAGCAGACCGACCGTGAGGGCGACGACGGTCGCGAGCAGTCCGATGCCGAGAGAGCGTCCGGCTCCGTACACGACCCGGGAGTAGACGTCGCGCCCGCTCTGGTCGGTGCCGAACAGGTGCTCCGTGCTCGGCGGGAGCAGGGCGGAGCGCACCTCCGTCTGGAGAGGGTCGTGGGTCGCGAGGGCAGCGGGCCAGAGCGCCGAGAACGCGATCACGGCGAGGACGGCGACGGCGGCCCACAGCAGCACGCGTTGCGCCCGCTTCATCGGGTGCCTCGACGGGTGCCTCGAGACGGAGCCGCTACCACCCGGGGATCGATAAGCGGATGCACGAGCTCGACGACGAGGTTCACCACGACGAACGCCAGGGCGCTCAGCAGGATGATGCCCGTGATGACGGGAAGATCGCGATCGTTGATCGCGGCGAGCGTGACCCTGCCCAAGCCCGGGCGCGCGAACACGGTCTCCACGAGCACGGCACCCCCGAGGACGGATCCCGTGAGGTACGCGGTCAGGGTGACGCCGGAAGCCGCGCCGTGTCTGAGCCCGTGCCGCAGCGTGAACCACGAAGGGCTCGCACCACGGGCCCGGACCGTCTCGGCGAACGGCATGCGCTCCGCCTGCATCAGTCCGTCGCGCAGCACCTGACTCAGCAGCGCAGCCACGGGAAGCGCCAGAGTGATCGCCGGAAGCACGAGGGTGGCGGGGTTACGGGCACCCGACACCGGGAACCAGCCCAGCCCGAACGCGAAGACACTGAGCAGGACGAGCCCGATCCAGAACACCGGCGAGGAGAGGATGACCAGCTCAATGCCGGCGGCGACCGTGCGTCCGACCTGCCCTCGGACGAACACCGCCACGGCGAGCGCGAGGACGACGGCGATCACGAGCGCCAGCACGGACAGCTGCACCGTCGCACCGAGTTGACGCCCGATCACCTCCGTCACGGGCATCCGCAGCTGGTACGACTCCCCCAGGTCGCCCCGCGCGAGCTGACCGATGAAGCCGAGGTACTGCTCGAACGGTGGTCGATCGAGCCCGAGATCGGCCCTGATGCCCTCCTTGACCGCTTCACTCACCTGCGCCTGCGGCCCCAGCATCACCGACACCGGGTCTCCGGGGATCACCCGGAACGCGAGGAAGGCCACGGTAGCCGCACCCCACAGGACGAGCACGACGGAGGCGGCGAGGCCGGCGATGCGGACGAGAGCAGTCTTCACCACTCGTGCCCTCCGCTCAGCCGGTGGTTCAGCCGACCGTCACATCGTAGAACAGCGGCCGACCGTAGAGGTCGTACTGCAGGCCCTCGACGCGGTCGCCGACAGCCGTGATCGCCGAGGGGCTGTAGAGCGGCACGATGGCCGTGTACTCGGCGTTCCACTGCTGCAGCTGCGTGTACAGCTCATTGCGCTGATCCTGGTCGCTGGTCGCCACGGCCTGCTCCAGCAGTGCGTCGATCTGCGGGTCGCTCACCTGCGACGCGTTCTGGAATCCGTCGGTGTGCAGGTGGCTGCGCAGCAGATCGGGGTCGACGCCCGAGAAACCCCAGTCGGTGAGGTCGAAGGTCTTCGGCTCGTACTGCTCGTTGTACGCCCCGGGCTCGAGCACCTCGCGCTCGACCTCGAAGCCGATCCCCTTGAGATCGGACTGGATCGCGTTCGCGAGAGCGGCACGGTCATCCGGCACCGGGGTCCAGGCGATCCATCGCACCGAGAGCCGCTCGCCGTCCTTCATCCGGATGCCGTCGGTGTCGCGTGCGGTCCACCCGGCCTCGTCGAGGAGCGTGTTCGCGGCGTCCTGGTCGAACGGCCAGCTGCCCTCAAGCGACGCGTCGTAGCCCGGGGTCGTCGAACCGAGGATGCTCCATGCACGCGGGAACTGGCCGAAGTAGATCTCTTCCACGGCGGCGTCGATGTCGATGCCGCGAGCGAACGCCTGACGCACCTTCTCGTCGGCGAACACCCCGTACTTCTCGTTCAGGTAGAGCGAGTACGGCAGACCGGGGTACTCGATCGAGTCGACCGTGATGCCGTCGCCGAGGTCTTTCGCGAGGTTCGGCGGGATGTTGCTGGCGAGGTCGGCCTCACCGCTCGTCACCACGCCGGTGCGGACGGCGGCCTCCGGCTGGATCTCCACGCGGAGCGTCTCGAACTTCGGGGCCTTCGTATCGTGCGGCCCCCACGCGTAGTCGTCGTTGCGGGTGTAGACGATCTCCTGATCCGGGGTGTACTCGGTGAGTTCGAACGGACCGGTGCCGACGGTGATGTCGGGCCCGCCCGCCTTCAGCTTGTCCGCCGAGGTCTCGAGGACGGCCGGCGAGTAGAAGCCCAGCTGCGGCGTGCTCGCGGCCTGCAGGAAGGGTGCGTACGGCTGCGTGAAGGTCACCGTCACCGTGTGCTCGTCGACGACTTCGGTGCCTTCGTAGAAGTCGGCGCCGAGCATGCTGGCCGCCTGCGCGGACGCGGTCTCGGGGTCGACGATGCGGTCGAAGTTCGCCTTGACCGCGGCGGCGTCGAACTTCTCACCGTCGGTGAAGGTCACGTCGTCGCGGAGAGTGAACGTGTACTCGGTGCTGTCGTCCGAGACGGTCCAGTCCTTCGCGAGCCAGGGTGAGAAGGATCCGTCGTCCTCCTGGAACACGAGCGAGTCGAGCACCGCCCGCTGCACCATGCCGGAGACGTCGAGCTGACTCACCTGCGGATCCATGTGCCCGGCCGAGAGGTTCGCCCCCTCGATGGACCAGACGAGCTCTCCGCCGTCCCCGTCGGAACCGGGGGTGGCGCAGGCGCTCAGCACCAGAGCGGTGGTGGCGGCGAGCGCGGCGAAGGGCAGCAGGCGGCGCGCGGGGTGTGCGGGCATGACGATTCCTCAGAAAGAGCGGGTCGGGGTGATCCCATCCTACGGCGAATTGTTGGACTGGGTCGATATGCCAGGTCGGCCGCTCTCCGGGACGCTCGGTAGACTGATCGGCACACCCACACTCAGGCACGCTCACACAGTGCCGCATACATCGTTCGAGGAGACCTTCCATGCCTGCATCCGAATCGACGCAGAACCAGATTCCCGACAAGCCCGTTCTCGAAGGCCTCGAAGCGAAGTGGGACTCCGCGTGGGCGGAGCAGGGGACGTACCTGTTCGACCGCCTGCGTGCGGCACAGGCCGGCCGTGAGGGCGTGTACTCGATCGACACCCCGCCGCCGACGGCCTCCGGCAGCCTGCACATCGGCCACGTGTTCTCGTACACCCACACCGACGTGAAGGCGCGATACGAGCGCATGCGCGGCAAGACCGTGTTCTACCCGATGGGCTGGGACGACAACGGCCTGCCCACCGAGCGCCGTGTGCAGAACTACTACGGCGTGCGCTGCGACCCGTCCCTCCCCTACACCCCGGACTTCGTCCCGCCGTTCGAGGGCGGCGACAACAAGTCGAGCCGTGCCGCCGACCAGCAGCCGATCAGCCGTCGCAACTTCATCGAGCTCTGCGAGCGCCTCACGATCGAGGATGAGAAGCAGTTCGAGGCGCTGTTCCGCCAGCTCGGGCTGAGCGTGGACTGGACGCAGACCTACCGCACGATCTCGGACGACACGATCCGTCAGAGCCAGCTCGCGTTCCTCCGCAACATCGAGCGCGGCGAGGCCTATCAGGCCCTGGCCCCGACCCTGTGGGACATCGACTTCCGCTCCGCGATCGCGCAGGCCGAGCTCGAGGACCGCGACCAGCAGGCGGCCTATCACACGATCGAGTTCCCCTTCGCCGACGGCTCGGGATCGATCGCCATCGACACCACCCGCCCGGAGCTGCTTCCCGCCTGCATCGCTCTCGTGACACATCCGGAAGGGCCACACAAGCACCTCATCGGCACCAAGGTGAGGACGCCGTTCTTCGGTGCGGAGATCGAGATCCACGGTCATCACCTCGCCCAGCCCGACAAGGGCACCGGCGCGGCGATGGTCTGCACCTTCGGTGACGTCACCGACATCGTGTGGTGGCGCGAGCTGCGGACCACCGAGGACCAGCCGCTGCCGAACATGACCACGATCGGCCTCGATGGTCGCTTCCTGCCCGAAGCACCCTCCTCTGTCGCGAACAGCGACGCGATCGCCTGGTACGCCGAGGAGCTCGCGGGCAAGACCGTCTTCAGCGCGCGCAAGGCGATCGTCGAGAAGCTGCAGGCGACCGGCGACATGACCGCGGTCGGCAAGCCCTTCAACCACGCCGTGAAGTTCTTCGAGAAGGGCGACCGTCCGCTCGAGATCGTCTCCACGCGCCAGTGGTACATCCGCAACGGCGCCCGTGACGGCGAGCTGCGCGACAAGCTCCTCGCACACGGTCAGGAACTGGCCTGGCACCCGGAGTTCATGCGGGTGCGGTACGAGAACTGGGTCGGTGGCCTGACCGGCGACTGGCTGGTGTCCCGTCAGCGCTTCTTCGGCGTGCCGATCCCCCTCTGGTACGCCCTCGACGAGAACGGGGAGCGCGATTACGACCGCGTGCTCACCCCGGATGCGGCGACGCTCCCGATCGACCCGACGACCGATGTGCCGGCGGGGTACACCGAGGACCAGCGCGGTGTGCCGAGCGGGTTCGAGGCCGAAGCGGACATCCTCGACACCTGGGCGACATCGTCGCTCACGCCGCAGCTGGCCGGGGGCTGGCAGCGCGACGAGGAGCTCTGGCAGCTCACTGCGCCGTTCGATCTCCGCCCGCAGGGACAGGACATCATCCGCACCTGGCTCTTCTCCACGATGCTGCGTTCCACGCTCGAGGATGACCGGACGCCGTGGCGCAACGCCGCGATCTCCGGCTTCATCGTCGATCCCGACCGCAAGAAGATGTCGAAGTCGAAGGGGAATGTCGTCACACCCGCCGACGTGCTCGACGCCCACGGCTCGGACGCGGTGCGCTACTGGGCCGCATCGAGCCGCCTCGGCATGGACGCCGCCTTCGACCCGCAGAACCCCACGCAGGTGAAGATCGGCCGCCGTCTGGCGATCAAGGTGCTCAACGCCGCGAAGTTCGTGCTGTCGTTCCCCGTGCCGGAAGGCGCGCAGGTGACCCACGCGCTGGATGCGTCGATGCTGACCGCGCTCGACGACGTGGTCATCGAAGCCACGAAGGCCTTCGACCGGTATGACGCCGCGCGGGCCCTGGAGCTCACGGAGGCGTTCTTCTGGACGTTCTGCGACGACTACCTCGAACTGGTCAAGGAGCGTGCCTACGACCAGACCGACGTGGGGCAGGCCTCCGCGGCACTCTCGCTGCGCCTTGCGCTCTCGACGCTGCTCCGTCTGCTCGCCCCGGTGCTCTCGTTCGCGACCGAAGAGTCCTGGTCGTGGTTCGAGGAGGGTTCGGTGCACACGGCCGCGTGGCCGACGCCCCTCGGCATCGACGGCGATCCGGCGGTCCTCGCCGCCGCGAGCGAGGCGCTGATCGGCATCCGTCGTGCGAAGACCGAAGCCAAGGCGTCGCAGAAGACCCCGGTGTCCCGCGCCGCGATCTCCGCGCCTTCCGTGAAGCTCGACGCACTCCGTGCAGCGGCGGACGACCTGCGTGCGGTCGGTCGCATCGCCGAGCTCGAGTTCAGTGAATCGGAGGAGTTCGCGGTGACGGCGATCGAGCTCGCCCCGGTCGAGGCATCCTGATGCAGCTCGGTACGCGCTGGGCCGCAGGGTCGGAAGCTCCGGCCTCGGTGCCCGCGTCCCTCCGGGCCGCCATCGCCGAGGTGGAGTCGAAAGGTCTCACGGGCCACTGGACGCTCACGTGGCTCGAGGGCCGCGCGATCGCAGAGCTCGATGCCGGCTGGGAGGTCTTCCAGGACCGCTCCGGCGAGATCATCGCGCGCCCCTTCGAGGACTGACCCGAGACCCCCGTGCAGCGCCGAGACCCCCTGCTGGCCGCGTAGGCAGCAGGGGGTCTCGGCATTCACCAGGGGCGTCGGCGCGTGTCCGGAACAGTCAGCGGCGGGGAGCCCCCAGCTGCGCGAGCAGGTGGTCCACCGCGCGGGGATCGTGTCGGCGCGCCTGCTGTTCGCGAAGGAGGTCGAGCGCGAGCACGCGCTTCTGTGCACGTCGGGCGATCCGGTGCTCGACGTAGACCGTGAGGCGGTCGGCCAGCTTCAGCAGCCCCCGCTCGGTCTGCGTCGGCGCCGTCAGGTGAAGTGTCGCACTGGTCATGATTCCTCCACAGCATCGTCGGTCGAACCCTGCACCGCGGTCGACGGCGTCGGCAGGTCGAAGAGTTCCGCGCGGAGCGATACCCGCCGCACGTCGGGTCCGGTCTGACCTCGGTAGCGCTCGATGGCACTCTCGACGATCGCCTCGAGCTCCTGCCGAAGGGACATCGCCTGGTCGGGAGTCATGTCGAGGTGGGTCGTGATCGTGATTCCCACCTCGCTCCAGGCCTCGGGCACCTCCGACTGCGGGCGGTTCAGGTACGACATCAACGTCTCGTGACGCAGGCGGAAGAACTCCGAGGTCACGATCTGTGCCGCCGCGCGGTTGGCCGGCGACGTCATGTCATCGGGCCCGGGCACGTCGATGCGCCCCTTGGGCCGCTCCCACCAGCGCTCCCGTGCGGTGCCCCGCCCCTCGACCTCGCGGATCAGGTCATGGGCGGCGAGAGCGCGGAGGTGATAACTCGTGGATCCGGAGGTCTCTCCGACGAGGGCCGCGAGTGAGCTGGCGGTCTGCGGGCCGCGTGAGGCGAGCAGGTCGAAGATCTTCACTCGGAGCGGATGCGCCAGAGCCTTCAGCGCACCGGCGTCGAGGGTGCGTACCTGCGTCTCGTTCGTCATGCATGCAAAGATACTCTTGCAAAGACTTCTTTGCAAGTTTTCCTTTGCACTCCCGTCTAGGCCACGGCAGCACGGGCCGCGACGAACGCCGCGACACATCTCTCCACCTGCTCCGGCGTGTGCGCCGCCGAGAGCTGCACCCGTATCCGCGCCAGGTCGCGGGGGACGACCGGGAAGCTGAAGGCGGTGACGTAGACCCCCCGCTCCTGCATCTCGCGAGCGATCCGCGCTGTCTTCGCGGCATCCCCGAACATCACCGGGACGATCGGATGCTCACCGGGAAGCAGGTCGAATCCCTCGGCTTCCATCCGCTCGCGGAAGAGTGCCGCGTTGCTGCGCAGACGCGACCGGAGGTCTGCCGAGCCCTCCACGAGATCGAGTGCGGTCAGGGTCCCGGCGACGATCGCGGGCGCGAGCGTGTTCGAGAACAGGTACGGGCGCGAACGCTGACGCAGCAGCGCGACGATCTCCGCATGCGATGCGACGTAGCCGCCGGATGCTCCGCCCAGGGCCTTCCCGAATGTTCCGGTGTAGATGTCGACGCGGTCGGCGACCCCGCACAGCTCCGGCGTCCCCCGCCCGTTCTCGCCCACGAACCCGACGGCATGGGAGTCGTCCACGAACACCAGGGCGTCGTAGCGCTCGGCCAGGTCGCAGATCGCAGCGAGGGGTGCGATGTAGCCGTCCATCGAGAAGACCCCGTCGGTCACGATGACCCTGTGCCGCGCATCCGACGCCGCCCGCAGCTGCTCCTCGAGGTCGGCCAGGTCACGGTTGCGGTAGCGAAGCCTGCGCGCCTTCGAGAGCCTGATGCCGTCGATGATCGACGCGTGGTTGAGCTCGTCCGAGATGATGGCGTCCTCCGCGGAGAAGAGCGTCTCGAACACTCCCCCGTTCGCATCGAAGCACGACGAGTAGAGGATCGCGTCGTCCGTCCCGAGGAAGTCGGCGAGACGGCGTTCGAGCTCGAGATGCTGCTCCTGCGTACCGCAGATGAAGCGGACGCTCGCGAGCCCGTAGCCCCATTCCTGCAGTGCCCCGGTCGCCGCATCCAGGATGCGCGGGTCATCGGCGAGGCCGAGGTAGTTGTTCGCGCAGAAGTTCAGCACCTCCGCGCCGTCCGCCGTGATCTCGGCACTCTGGGGGCCGCGAATGCCACGCTCATGCTTGGTGAGCCCGGCCTCCTCGATGGCCGCCAGCTCTCCCGCCACGTGGTCCTTGAAGGTTCCGTACATCACAACTCCGTCCAGTCGAGGATGATCTTGCCTGTTCCCGCTGACTCCGCCGCAGCGAAGCCTCTTCGCCAGTCGCGCACCGGGACGACGTCGGCGATCACACGTCCGATGGCATCGCGCAGGGTCGCGCTCGTCTGGAGCATCGCCCCCATCGCGTTCCAGGTCTCGAACATCTCGCGCCCGTAGATCCCCTTGATCGTGAGCATGTGGGTGACCAGCTTGCCCCAGTCGATCTCGAAGCCGCTGCTCGGCAGACCGAGCATGGCGATGCGCCCGCCGTGGTTCATGTTGTCGATCAGCGCCGGGAGCGCCGATGCCGCGCCGCTCATCTCGAATCCGATGTCGAAGCCTTCCCGCATGCCGAGGGCGTGCTGCGCGTCGCGGATGTCCCGCACCGAGACGTCGACGACCTCGTCGGCGCCCATCCGGCGTGCCATCTCCAGCCGCGGGGCGCTCACATCGGTCGCCGCGATGAAGCGGGCTCCGGCGTGCCGGGCGACGGCGATCGCCATGAGTCCGATCGGACCGCAGCCCGTCACCAGAACGTCTTCGCCGACGAGCGGGAAGGTCAGCGCCGTGTGGACGGCGTTCCCCAGCGGATCGAAGATCGCTCCGAGCTCCGGCGTCACATCGGCGTGATGCACCCAGACGTTCGCCGCGGGCAGCGCGAGGAACTCCGCGAAGGCGCCGTCCCGCTGCAGCCCGAGGCCGATCGTGCGGATGCACATCTGACGACGACCTGCTCGACAGTTGCGGCACGTGCCGCACACGATGTGCCCTTCTCCCGAGACGCGGTCCCCGACTGCGATGTCGTGCACCGAGGGTCCCACCTCAACGACCTCGCCGTAGAACTCATGGCCAGGGATCAGCGGGGCGGCGATCGCCGAGGCCGCCCAGTCGTCCCAGCGGAGGATGTGCAGGTCGGTGCCGCAGATCCCGGTGCGCAGGACCCGGATCACGACCTCATCGGGGCCGGCGGTCGGGTCCGGACGCTCGACGAGCTCGAGCCCGGCACCCGGTGCATCCTTGAACAGTGCCTTCATGCTTCCGATCCCAGCGCATCCGACCATGTAGAGCAATCGCCATCGTCTGCAGTGATCATTTAGCAAATGCTAATGTTTTGCGGATGGAGCTCCATCAATTGCAGATCCTGCGCGAACTCGGCGCGCTCGGAAGCGTCACGGCCGTGGCCGACGCCCTCCGGGTCACCCCCTCCGCGGTCTCGCAGCAGCTCACGGCACTCCAGAGAGGCTTCCCCACACCCCTCACCAAGAAGCAGGGACGGACCCTCTCCCTCACTCCCGCGGGCGCGGTCCTCGCAGCGGCGGCGACCGAGGCGATCGATGCCATGGCCGCAGCCCGGCATGCCGTGGAGGAGTTCGAGGACTCCCCGACCGGAGTCGTCAGCGTCAGCGGATTCCACAGCGTGGGGCAAGCGCTGTTCGGACCCTTGTTGCGCGAGTTCACGGGCGACGCGTCCGCACCGAGCGTGCAGGTCACCGACGAAGATGTCGCACAGAGCGAGTTCCCCGCATTGACAGCGCGCTACGATCTCGTCCTGGCGCATCGCATGGAGCATTCGGCACCTTGGCCGACAGCGGGGATGCGGAGTCTGACGCTCGTACGCGAGCCCCTCGACGTCGCCGTGTCGAAGTCGCACCCGCTCTCCACCCGGTCGAGCCTCATACCGGCCGATGTCGCTGGGGAACGGTGGGTCACCAGCCGCATCGGCTACTCCCCCGACGACGTGCTCCGCGCCGTGTCCGCCGTCGCCAGCCGGCCCGTCGAGATCCATCACCGCATCAACGACTACGGTGCCGTCTCCGCCGTGGTCGCCGCCGGCGGGGTGCTCGGGATGCTGCCGCGATACACGTCGCGCAGTGTGGACGACCGGGACATCGTGCGCATCCCGCTCGAAGGGGTGAGCACCCATCGGATGATCGACGTGCTCGCACGTCCGGAGAACCTGCGTCGACGCTCGGTCCGCACGGTCGTAGAAGCACTGCGGCGGGTGATGACGCGCCTGAGCGAAGACGGTTCCTGAGCCTGCGCAGGTCGATGGATAGGCTCGGAGGATGACCGACGCCACGAACCCGTTGCTGCAGCCGTCGCCCCTCCCGTACGGCCTCCCCGACTACCCGGCGATCCGGCCCGAGCACTATCTCCCGGCGTTCCAGGCGGGGTTCGACGAGCAGCTCCGCGAGATCCAGCGCATCACGATGGTCCGGTCGATGCCGACGTTCGAGAACACCGTGGAGGCTCTGGAGCGCTCCGGCGAGTTGCTCGACCGCGTCGCACACGTCTTCTACACCGTGAGCTCAGCAGACGCGACGCCGGAGATCCAGGAGATCGACGAGCAGCTCGCGCCGCTCATGGCCGCACACCAGGACGCGATCACGCTCGACGGCGCCCTGTACTGGCGGATACGGCAGGTGTACGAGCAGCGCGATGCTCTGGACCTCGACGCCGAGCAGCGGTATCTGGTGGAACGCCATCACCGGGAGATGACGCACGCGGGCGCGGGCCTGGATGACGAGGCCAAGACGCGGCTGACCGCGCTGAACCAGCGGCTGTCCACTTTGACCAACACCTTCGAGCGCAACCTGCTCAACGACACGAACGACCTCGCCGTCGTCTTCGACTCCGCGGCCGAGCTGGAGGGTCTGAGCAGCGGTGAGCTCTCGGCGGCCACACGTGCGGCGGCCGACCGGGGGCTGGAGGGGAAGTTCCTCATCACGCTTCCGCTCTTCACCGGGCACCCGGCGCTGGCCCAGCTGCGCGTGCGAGAGTCTCGACGTCGCATCATGGCGGCATCGCTCGCACGCGCTTCCCGAGGGAACGCGAACGACAACCGTGCCGTGCTGACCGAGATCGTGCGGCTGCGCGCGGAGCGAGCGGCTCTGCTGGGGTACGAGTCGCATGCCGCCTACGTCACCGCCGACGAGACGGCCGGTACTCCGGACGCTGTCGAGCAGATGCTGCGTCGCCTCGCCGGCCCCGCAGCGCGGAATGCGCGCGAAGAGCGGGCGGCGCTCCAGGCGATCGTCGACGAGACCGAGCCTGCCCCGTTCGCCGTCGAAGCCCACGACTGGGCGTTCTACACCGAGCGGGTCCGCACTGCGCGCTACGACATCGACTCCCGTGCCCTGCGCCCCTGGTTCGAAGCGGAGCGTGTCCTGCAGGACGGTGTCTTCTACGCGGCGACGCGGCTGTACGGCGTCACCTTCGCCGAGCGTGAGGATCTCGTCGCCTACCACCCGGGTGCGCGGGTCTTCGAGGTGCGCAACGCCGACGGCTCACCTGTCGGCCTCTACGTGCTCGACCTCTACACGCGTGACTCGAAGCGCGGCGGCGCCTGGATGAACGCGATCGTGAGTCAGTCGCGACTGCGCGGCACGGCTCCCGTCGTCGTCAACAACCTGAACGTGCCGCTGCCGGGTGACGGGGAGCCGACCCTGTTGACGCTCGACGAGGTGACGACGCTGTTCCACGAGTTCGGGCATGCCCTGCACGGACTCTTCGCGCGCGTGACGTACCCGCACTTCGCGGGGACGAACGTGTTCCGCGACTTCGTCGAGTTCCCGAGCCAGGTGAACGAGATGTGGATCCTGTGGCCGGAGGTCCTCGACAACTACGCGCGTCATCATGAGACCGGCGCCCCTCTGGATCCCGCGATCGTGGAGCGTCTGCGCGCCACCGAGACGTTCGACCAGGGGCACGCGACGAGCGAGTACCTGGCTGCTGCCTGGCTCGACCAAGCCTGGCACCGGCTGGGCACCGACGCGAAGGTCATCGACGTCGCCGCGTTCGAGGCTGCCGCGTTGGCCGACATCGGCCTCGATGACCCCGCGGTGCCGACGCGCTACTCCTCCACCTACTTCGCCCACGTGTTCTCCGGCGGATACAGCGCGGGCTACTACTCGTACATCTGGAGCGAGGTGCTCGACGCCGATACCGTCGAGTGGTTCCGCGACAACGGCGGTCTCACTCGCGGCAATGGCGATCGGTTCCGCGAGCGGCTGCTCGGTGTCGGGGGCTCGAAAGATCCTCTCGCCGCCTACCGTGACTTCCGTGGACGCGACGCCGAGATCGAACCGCTCCTGAAACGGCGGGGACTCAGCGACGGAATCGTGGGACGCTGACCGCTTTCGTGCCTATCGCGACGATCCCCGCGCCATGCCGATACTCCTCGACGAGGATGGCATCATCGGTCCTCGACGATGGTCTCGCTCGACGGCGTCGTCCAGGGCGCCGGGCGTCCGGTCACGCGCTCTTGCGCTTGCGCTCCATCACGATGGTCGGCGGCGCGCCCTCTTCGACAGCCGCCCGAGTCACGATGACCTTGGCGACGTCTTCCGCCGACGGGATCTCGAACATGATGGGTCCGAGGACATCCTCGAGGATCGCGCGGAGGCCACGCGCGCCGGTCTTGCGCTCCACGGCGAGGTCGGCGATCGATCGCAGTGCGTCCTCTTCGAACTCGAGCTGCACACCGTCGATCTCGAACATGCGCTGGTACTGCTTCACCAGCGCATTGCGAGGCCCCGTGAGGATGTCGATCAGGGCGTCCTGGTCGAGGGGCGAGACGTTCGTGACGACGGGGAGACGCCCGATGAACTCGGGGATCAGGCCGAACTTGTGCAGGTCTTCCGGGAGCACTTCGCTGAAAAGATCGAGGTCTTTGCCCTTGTCATGCAACGGGGCGCCGAAGCCGATGCCGTGCTTGCCGACCCGCGCCGACACGATGTCTTCCAGGCCGGCGAAGGCTCCCGCGACGATGAACAGGACGTTCGACGTGTCGATCTGCAGGAACTCCTGATGCGGATGCTTGCGTCCGCCCTGCGGGGGCACCGAGGCCACCGTGCCCTCGATGATCTTGAGCAGTGCCTGCTGCACACCCTCGCCCGAGACATCACGCGTGATCGACGGGTTCTCCGCCTTGCGGGCGATCTTGTCGACCTCGTCGATGTAGATGATGCCCTGTTCGGCGCGCTTGACGTCGTAGTCGGCGGCCTGGATGAGCTTGAGCAGGATGTTCTCAACGTCTTCACCGACATAGCCGGCCTCGGTCAGCGCCGTGGCATCCGCGACGGCGAAGGGAACGTTGAGGCGCTTGGCGAGCGTCTGCGCGAGATAGGTCTTCCCGCAGCCCGTCGGGCCGATGAGGAGGATGTTGCTCTTCGCGATCTCGACTTCTTCGGCGCGCTGCTCCGCCGTCTGAAGTGTGCCGTGCGCGCGGACGCGCTTGTAGTGGTTGTAGACCGCGACCGAGAGAGCGCGCTTCGCGGGCTCCTGGCCGACGACGTACTCCTCGAGGAAGGAGAAGATCTCACGAGGCTTGGGCAACTCGAACTCCGCTGCCCCGTCGGCGGACGACTCCGCCATCCGCTCCTCGATGATCTCGTTGCACAGCTCCACGCACTCGTCGCAGATGTACACGCCGGGGCCGGCGATGAGCTGCTGGACCTGCTTCTGACTCTTTCCGCAGAAAGAGCATTTGAACAGGTCAGCGCTTTCACCGATGCGTGCCATGCGCGTCCTCCTATGGGGGGATCAGAGATCGTCCTTCGAGCCTAACCGCTGCATGTGACACAGGGCCGCATTGGCGCGGACACGTCGGAAGCCGGACGACGTTGCGGCGCCTCGCCCGGTGCGCACCGGGCGAGACGCCGCAGCATTCGGAGAGATCCGCGGACGCGGATCAGACCATGCTCTTGGTGTGCCAGACGGTCTTCACCTCGGTGAAAGCACCGATCCGCTCCGGGGAGGCGATCACTTCACCCGGCGTGAGCACGCGCTTGAGCGTGTCGGCGGCCGCGATCTGCATGTCGACCCAGTCGAGGTCGCCCGCGCCGGCCAGATCGAGGGCGTTCACGTCCTGATGCGAGGCGAGCCACGGGGCGATCTCGGCCGGCGAACCGGTGAGCACGTTGACGACGCCGCCGGGGACGTCGCTCGTGGCCAGAACCTCCGCAAGGCTGATGGCCGACAGCGGGTGCTGCTCACTCGCGACGACCACGACGGTGTTACCCGCGACCAGAGCAGGCGCGACGACCGAGACGAACCCGAGCAACGACGAGTCCTGCGGGGCGACGATGGCCACCACACCGGTCGGCTCCGGTACGGAGATGTTGAAGTACGGACCGGACACCGGGTTCGCATTGCCCGCCACCTGGGCGTACTTGTCGCACCATCCGGCGTACCAGACCCACAGATCGATCGCCTCGTCGACCTGAGCGGCAGCAGCGGACGACGAAGCCCCCTCCTGCGCCACGATCTCGTCGATGAACTGCGCTCTGCGGCCTTCGAGCACCTCGGCGACACGGTACAGCACCTGCCCGCGGTTGTAGGCGGTCGCACCCGACCAGCCCTTCACCGCGGCACGCGCGGCGACCACGGCATCGCGGGCATCCTTGCGTGACCCCTTGGCGGCGTTCGCGAGGAACGCGCCCTTGGGTGAGAGCACCTCATAGGTGCGTCCGGACTCACTGCGCGGGAAGGCGCCGCCGATCGCCAGCTTGTACGTCTTCGGAACGGTCAGACGCTTGCTCATGCTGCGGCTCCCTTGAGGTAGGCGGTGAGTCCCTGACGTCCGCCTTCGCGGCCGTACCCGGATTCCTTGTAACCGCCGAACGGGCTCGACGGGTCGAATCGGTTGAACGTGTTGGCCCAGATCACACCGGCGCGCAGTCGGTCGGCCACCGCGAGGATGCGCGATCCCTTGTCCGACCAGATGCCGGCGGAGAGGCCGTAGGGCGTGTTGTTCGCCTTCGCGATCGCCTCCGCCGGGGTGCGGAAGGTCAGCACCGACAGCACAGGGCCGAAGACCTCATCGCGGGCGATGCGGTGCGACGCCTCGACCCCGGTGAAGATCGTCGGAGCGAACCAGAACCCCTGTTCGGGGATGGCGCAGTCGGCGGTCCACCGCTCCGCGCCCTCCGCCTCACCGATGTCGCTGAGCTCGCGGATCCGCGCGAGCTGCGCGGCGGAGTTGATCGCACCGATGTCGGTGTTCTTGTCGAGGGGATCCCCCAGCCGCAGCGTCGACAGGCGAGTCTTGAGTCGGTCGACGACCTCGTCGTGGATCGACTCCTGGACCAGCAGACGGCTTCCGGCACAGCACACATGGCCCTGATTGAAGAAGATGCCGTTCACGATGCCCTCGACGGCCTGGTCGATCGGCGCGTCGTCGAACACGATGTTCGCCGCCTTGCCGCCGAGCTCCAGGGTGACCTTCTTGGCGGTTCCTCCCACGGCCCGGGCGATGTCACGACCGACCCCCGTGGAACCGGTGAAGGCGACCTTGTCCACGTCGGGGTGGCGCACCAGCGTCGATCCGGTCGCGCCGGCTCCGGTCACGATGTTCACGACACCGGCCGGAAGGTCGGCCTGCTGCAGGATCTCCGCGAAGAGGAGCGCCGTCAGCGGGGTGGTCTCGGCGGGCTTGAGCACGACGGTGTTCCCGGCCGCGAGAGCGGGCGCGATCTTCCACGCGAGCATCAGCAGGGGGAAGTTCCACGGGATGATCTGTCCGGCGACGCCGAGCGCGCGCGGGTTCGCCCCGAGTCCGGCGTGATCGAGCTTGTCCGCCCACCCTGCGTAGTAGAAGAACCAGGAGGCGACGAGGGGCACGTCGACGTCACGGCTCTCCTTGATCGGCTTTCCGTTGTCGAGGCTCTCGGCGACCGCGAGCTCACGGGCGCGCTCCTGCACGAGGCGGGCGATGCGGAAGAGGTACTTCCCGCGGTCGCGTCCGCTCATCTTCGACCACGTCTTGTCATAGGCGCGGCGCGCGGCGGCGACCGCACGGTCGACGTCCTCGTCGCTGGCGGAGGCGATCTCGGCGATGTGCTTCTCGCTCGACGGCGAGATCGTCGAGAAGGACGAACCGGAGCCGTCGACGAACTCGCCGTCGATGAACAGACCGTAGCTGTCCTTGAGGTTCAGGATCGCGGTGGACTCCGGTGCCGGAGCGTATTCCAGAAATGACATGTTCGTCTTCCCGTCAGTCGATCGTGACGTAGTCGGGGCCCGAGTAGTGGCCGGAAGTGAGCTTCTGACGCTGCAGGAGAACGTCGTTGAGGAGGCTGGAGGCTCCGAAACGGAAGAGGTGCGGCTGCAGCCACTCCTCGCCCACCGTCTCGGCGACGGTGACCAGGTACTTCACCGCGTCCTTCGAGGAGCGGATGCCACCGGCGGGCTTCACACCGATCTTCTCCCCGGTCCCGCGATACCAATCGCGGACGGTCTCGAGCATGAGCAGCGTCGTGGGGAGCGTCGCAGCTGGCTGGACCTTGCCGGTCGAGGTCTTGATGAAGTCGCCGCCGGCAAGGATGCCGAGCCAGGACGCGCGCTTGATGTTGTCGTACGTGTTCAGCTCACCGGTCTCGAGGATCACCTTGAGAGAGGCGTACGAGCCGTCCTCACGCCGGCAGGCTTCCTTGACCTGGGCGATCTGGTCGAACACGAGCCCGTAGCGGCCGGAGAGGAACGCCCCGCGGTCGATGACCATGTCGATCTCGTCAGCTCCGGCGGCGACCGCCTCAGCGGTGTCGGCGAGCTTGATCGCGAGCGATGAGCGCCCACTCGGGAATGCCGTGGCCACCGCCGCGACCGAGATCAGACCGTCGTCGGGGTCGCCGTGCAGACCGCCGAGCGCGCTCACCGCGTCGCCGACCATGTCGCCGTAGACGCAGACCGCCGCAACGCGCGGTGTCGACGGATCGGCGGCATCGGGGGTCTTCGCCTTGGCGACGAGCGAGCGCACCTTGCCGGGGGTGTCCGCTCCCTCCAGCGTCGTGAGGTCGATCAGCTTGATGATGGTGTCGAGCGCCCAGGCCTTCGACGTGGTCTTGATCGAACGCGTGCCGAGTCCGGCTGCGCGCTGTTCCAGACCGACGGCGTCCACTCCCGGAAGTCCGTGCAGGAAGCGCCGGAGAGTGGCGTCGTCCGGCTCGGCGCCGAGAACATCCACCGCCGCCCTGCGGCTGAGTTCTTTGGTCGTCACTGTTCCTCCAACAATGCTCGTGCTGTGGTCTCATCGGTCACCAGAACGCCGCACAGGCCACTGGTCACGACTGTACGTGCGATGTCGTGCTTGGCGGGACCCGCCGTCACGAAGATCGCATGGGTGGCTCCGCGAAGACGGTCGAGCGAGACGCCGACCGTCCGGGCGTCGAGTTGCGAGTCGACGATGTTGCCCTCCGCGTCGACGTAGCGGCCGAGAACGTCGCCGACCGCGCCTCGGCGTGCGAGTTCCTCCACGTCCTCCGCACGGAGGTATCCGTTCTCGACATGGGCGGACGAGGCATCGCAGGGGCCTGCGGTGAAGAGGAACGCCTGCGCCTCCGCAGCCTCTTCGAGCACGGCCGCGACCGTGCGGTCCGACTCGATGGCCTGCTTGGTCTCGACTCGCTCGAGGATGGCGGGACTGGGGAGCAGCGATACCTGACCCGAGGCCCTCTGGGCGATCGTGACGGCCAGCCCCGCGGCGCCACCCGAACGGCGGTTCAGGCTCACTCCCCCATTGAGCTGCACCACGGTGACACCGTTGGCCCACCCGTCGGGAAGGGCCTCCGCGACGGCGCGCAGGGTGCGACCCCAGCTCACGCCGAGGGTGCGGGGAACCGGTCGCAGAGCGGTGAGGAAGTCGGCCGCGGCTTGCGCGACGCGCTCCAGCGTCCCGTCGTCACCCTCCGGCGAAGGAACGACGACGGCGTCCGTCAGTCCGAACCTCTCGACGAGGAGCCGTTCGAGGCCGAGGCGCCGGGCCCGAGGATGCACGATCTCGATACGCACGATTCCACGTTCCCTCGCCTGAGTGAGCAGACGACCGACCTTCCAGCGGGAGATCTTGAGAAGTCCGCCGATCTCGTCCTGGGTCTTGTCCTCGTCGTAATACAGCTCGGCGACGCGAACCATGAGCAGATCTTCTTCCACGGCATCCTCCTTCCTCCTCCAGGGTAGGCCCAATACTGCGTCCGCGCACCTGTGTGCTCATATGCGCAGATCGAGCGAAGGAGGTTGCACATCCGCCGGAGACGACGAAAGGACGCCCGTCAGATCCGACGGGCGCCCTTTCGATGTCATAGACGCTCAGACGCGCTTGCGCGTGGTGAGCACCTGGTCGACGATGCCGTACTCGAGTGCCTGCGTGGCGGAGAGGATGTTGTCGCGATCGATGTCGCGGTTCACCTGCTCCGGGGTGCGGTTCGTGTGCCCGGCCAGGGTCTCCTCGAGCCAGGTCCGCATGCGGAGGATCTCCGCGGCCTGGATCTCGATGTCGGAAGCCTGTCCGTGACCGGCTTCGCCCATCGCGGGCTGGTGGATGAGCACGCGAGCGTTCGGAAGCGCGAGTCGCTTGCCCGGCGCACCGGCCGCGAGCAGCACGGCGGCCGCCGAGGCCGCCTGCCCGAGGACCACGGTCTGGATCTGCGGCGCGACGTACTGCATCGTGTCGTAGATCGCCGTCATCGCGGTGAACGAGCCACCGGGCGAGTTGATGTACATCGTGATGTCGCGCTCGGAGTCCTGGCTCTCCAGGACGAGGAGCTGAGCCATCACATCGTCGGCAGACGCATCGTCGACCTGCACGCCGAGGAAGATCACGCGGTCTTCGAACAGCTTGTTGTACGGGTCCTGACGCTTGAAGCCGTAGGCGGTGCGCTCCTCGAACTGCGGGAGCACGTAGCGGCTGGAGGGCAGGTCACCGGATGAGCGGAAGGTGGGTGTGTACATGAGCGTCCTTTCGCTTTCCGTTACTCGGTGTCCTGGTCGGTTCCGCCGCCGCCGATGACGTCGGAGGCCGATTCGCGGATGTGGTCGACGAAGCCGTATTCCAGCGCTTCCTCGGCGGTGAACCAGCGGTCGCGGTCACCATCGGCGTTGATCTGCTCGACCGACTTGCCGGTCTGGGCCGCGGTGATCTCCGCGAGACGGTTCTTCATCGACATGATGAGCTGCGCCTGGGTCTGGATGTCACTCGACGTCCCGCCGAAGCCACCGTGCGGCTGGTGAAGCAGCACACGCGCGTTCGGGGTGATGTAGCGCTTGCCCTTGGTGCCCGCGGTCAGGAGCAGCTGCCCCATCGATGCGGCCATACCGATTCCGACCGTGACGATATCGTTCGGCACGAACTGCATCGTGTCGTAGATCGCCATGCCGGCGGTGATCGAGCCACCGGGCGAGTTCACGTAGAGGTAGATGTCTCGCTCGGAGTCCTCTGCGGCGAGAAGAAGGATCTTCGCGCAGATCTCGTTCGCGTTCTCGTCTCGCACCTCCGAGCCGAGCCAGATGATGCGGTCCTTCAGCAACCTGTCGAAGACGCTCGTTGCGAGGAGGGGTTCTGCAGCCATGTCAGCTCCTGATTCCGTGTTTCAGTGATTCGAATCTACCGGCGCAGGCGCGGCACCCAGGCCGTGTTCGCCGTCGGCATATCAGGTGTCGGCGTCAGCGATCTCGAGGGCGTATGCCGTCATCGACCGGTGGTAACGCGGAAGGTGGGGCACCAGGGCGAGCAACGCCACGGAGAGGCCCTGTGCCGGCCGACCCGCGCTCGCGAGGATGAGCGCGTGCACCGTGGCGACGGCATCGCGGTACGGACCGTCGGCCGACCGTTCCTCCTCCGCGCGGATGACGGCGAGGGCGTCGTCGTACTCACCGAGGTTCCGCAGCGAACTCGCCAGCTGGATCACGCACTGCGGACGGTGCTCCTCGTCGATCCCCAGCGCGAGAGCACGTCGATACAGCGCGACCGCTTCGGCCGGCAAGCCCGCGGAGTCGCGGGCACCGGCCCGTTCGAACTCCGCACGGGCGTCATCGGGTCCGCGTTCCGCGGCCAGTGCGTCGATGCGCGCGATCGTGTCGGCTCCGACCTCCTCGCCGGAGGCCTGCGCCCACACCTCATCCACGCGCTCGTCCCAGCTCTTCGTCATGGTTGTCCCCTCGATAGGAAAAGAGGGCGGATGCCGCAGCATCCGCCCTCTTCACTGGATCGTGTAGATCACTCGGCCTTGTCGGCAGCCTTCTTGGCCGGAGCCTTCTTGGCAGCCGGCTTCTTGGCGGCCGGCTTCTCGGCCTCGTCAGCCTCGTCGGCCTTCTTGGCCGGAGCCTTCTTGGCGGCCGGCTTCTTGGCCGGCGCCTTCTTGGCGGGCTTCTCCTCGGCCTCGGCGGTCTCAGCCTCAGCCTCAGCGGCCTCGTCATCGGTCACGATGAAGTCGGACAGGTCGACGGCCTTGCCGTTGCTGTCGACGACCTTCACCTTGCCGAGCGCGATCGCGAGGGCCTTGTTGCGGGCGACCTCACCGACGAGCGCGGGGAGCTGGTTCGAGGACTGCAGAGCCTCGACGAACTCCTGCGGAGCCATGCCGTACTGCGCAGCCGACTGGATGAGGTACTGGCTGAGCTCCTCCTGCGAGACCTGCACGTCGGCCTGTTCGGCGATCGTGTCGAGCAGCACCTGCGTGCGGAACTGCTTCTCGCTCGCCTCGGTGACCTCGGCACGGTGCACGTCGTCCTCGAGACGGCCTTCGCCCTCGAGGTGGTTATGGACCTCGTCTTCGATGAGCTGCGGCGGAACCGGGATCTCGATCTGCTCGAGAAGCACCTCGACCAGCTTGTCGCGCGCCGCGGAGCCCTGCGTGAAGACGCCCTGCTGAGCGACACGCTCGGCGAGGCTCTCGCGGAGTTCCGCGATCGTGTCGAACTCGCTCGCGATCTGAGCGAAGTCGTCGTCCGCCTCGGGCAGCTCGCGCTCCTTGACGGCCTTGACCGTCACGGAGACCTCGGCCTCGGAGCCGGCGTGGTCGCCACCGACGAGAGCCGAGCGGAACGTGGTGTCCTCACCCGCGGTGAGGGACTCGATCGCGTCGTCGATGCCCTCAAGCAGCTCGCCGGAGCCGATCTCGTAGGAGACGCCCTCGGCGCGGTCGATCTCGGCGCCGTCGATGGTGGCGACGAGGTCGAGGTCCACGAAGTCACCCTTTGTGGCCGGACGGTCGACCGGGACGAGCGTGCCGAAGCGGGCACGCATGTTGTCGAGCTCAGCGTCGAGCGCAGCGTCATCCGCCTCGACGGCGTCGACGGTCACCGTGATGCCGTCGTAGGAGGGGAGCTCGATCTCCGGACGGACGTCCACCTCGATGTCGACGAGCAGATCGCCCGAGAAGTCCTTCTCGCTCGGCCACTGGGTGATATCCGCCGCGGGACGACCGACGACACGCAGCTTGTGCTCGACCGTGGCGTCGCGGAAGAACTTGTCCAGGCCCTCGTTCACCGCGTGCTCGATGACGGCACCGCGGCCGATGCGCTGATCGATGATGGGCGCCGGAACCTTGCCCTTGCGGAAGCCGGGGATCTGCACGTCCTGAGCGATGTGCTCATAGGCGTGCGCGATGCTGGGCTTGAGGTCGTCCGGGGTGACCGTGATGGTGAGCTTGACCCGGGTCGGGGTCAGCTTCTCGACGGTGCTGTTCGCCATGCTGGTGTGTTCTCCTTGTGATTTCCGCGCGGTATCGCGGCTGTAAGGTCCGTGGGGCCGTGTCGGGGCGACAGGAGTTGAACCTGCGACCTCCCGCTCCCAAAGCGGGCGCTCTACCAAGCTGAGCTACGCCCCGGGGAATCCGCACGCAGATTCAGCCCCACCGAGTCTAACGGACCGGAGCATGCGCCAGAGTCCGGTATAGTCGTTGAGTCGGTACCGAGACTTCCGGAGTCTCGGATCCGGGGCTGTAGCTTAGTGGTAAAGCCTTAGTCTTCCAAACTAATGATGCGGGTTCGATTCCCGTCAGCCCCTCCACTCCAGAAGGCCCCCACCCCCGCGGTGGGGGCCTTCTCGTCTCTCCGCCCGGCAGTCGAATACGCTGACAGCATCGATGCAGGCAGCCACCGGCCGGAAGGCCCCACCGAATGGGCACGATGTGACAATCCCGACCCCGCCACCTCTCGACACGCCGACGCCTTCTTCCGGCGAGCATCGACTACCTGTCGCGTTCTGGTCCACCCCGCCTCCCCTCTCCCCTCCCGCACAGCGGAAAAATCGCCGTGGGCTGATCCTGGGACTGGTCGGCGGCGTCGCGGTGATCGCCGCTCTCTCGATCACGCAGGTGGCTGCGAACCTCGGCTACGACAACGCCGCATCGCGGTACGCCGAGGCCGCGGAGACGGCGTCCACGGCGAAGACGGAGGTCGGCAGCGACATCACCGAACTGCGCGATGTCACCGATGCGGCGGAGCAGATCCTCTCCGTCGAGAAGCCGGCTGTCGCCGTGGATGCGGAGCTGGGGGCCGCGCTGACCATTGCGACCGAGGACGCGGAGATCGTCGCCGTCTCCGCCGAGGAGATCGTGGCGACCGAGGTTCCCTCATCCGGCGAGAAGCCGGTGTGGTTCTGGGAGCTCTTCGGATCGACGACGCTTCTGGAGCAGCACCTGGCATCGACAAGCCGCCTCTCCGACGATCTGCGCACGGTGACGACCGAGATCGCCACCGTCGGTGACGGTGTCTCCCGGAGCGGGGTGGCCCTTCTCGCGACAGCGGGCGAGGCCGCCGCCGGCTTCGAGAAGGCGCATCTCTCCGCGAGGAACGATGCCGTGATCGCGTTGCGGAACGCCGCTGCAGACGCCGCCGCGACGACCACCCTGGACGCCGCTGCGGCGACGACGTACCTGTCCCTGCAGGGAGCCGCCGCCGAGGTCGTCGCCACCGAGGCCCAAGAACTGGCGGAGAAGGCGGGGCCCCTGCAGAACGCGAGACTGGAGATCGAGGCCTTCGCGCGGTCACTCGCCCCCGGAGTCCTGCTGGAGTTCGACTGGGCTCCCGTGGTGAACGGTGCGGGGTACAACGGCAGCATGGGCGGCTACACGACGTGGTGGTGGGACGACCCGGATCGCGCGATCATCGAGTTGTCGAACTCGGTCGCCGAACAGTGGCCCGCCGAGCGGAGCAAAGCACTCGTCGCACACGAGGTGGGCCACGCGATCAGCGTGAAGTGCGAGGACATGTACGACGCCTCCACGCAGGACAGCATCGAGAAGTGGGCGACCGCCTGGGCGATCAGCATGGGATACACCGATGACGCCAACGGAGTCTGGGCATACGGCTACCCGCCGCAGGAGTACATCGACGCCGCTGCCGGGTGCCGCTGAGCCCCGCACCCGGGCGAGACGAGAGAAGCCGCCGCGAGTGATCGCGGCGGCTTCTTCGATGTCAGGTCGAGGTCACTGGCCCCGACGCTCACGCAGCTGCGTGAGCGCGTCGTCGAGCAGCTGGACCGCTTCCTCGTCTGTACGACGCTCCTTCACGTACGCGAGGTGCGTCTTATAGGGCTCCGCCTTCGCGAGCGCAGGCGGATTCTCCTTGTCGCGTCCGGCAGGCAGACCGGACTGCGGGTGGTCGATCGTCTCCGGGATCTCCTCTTCCGGGAGACCGGCTGCGAAGTAGCGCACGGTCTCGTTGCCGAGCCCGTCCCAGTACGAGACCGCGATGCGGTCGGCGTGATAACCGTGGTCCTGCTCCCCCATCGGGCCGGAGCCCACGCGGGTGCCGCGGATCGCGTTTCCACCGGTAGCCATCAGATGACCTCGAATTTCGTGATGAGGCCCAGCGCGACGATGGAGATAAACCACGTCAGAGCCAGGACGACGGTGAAGCGGTTCAGGTTCCGCTCCGCAAGGCCGGAGGAGCCGACGGCAGACGTCATGCCGCCACCGAACATGTCGGACAAGCCACCGCCGCGACCTTTGTGCAAGAGGATGAGGAGGGTCAGCAGGACGCTGGTGATACCCAGCACGACCTGCAGGACGAACTCAAGAATTGCCACGAGAAAGAGCCTTTCGATGGGGCCGGAGCGCCCCCGTAACGGTCAAGTATACGGTGCAGCGGGGCCGCAGCCCCGCTGCACTCACACGCCGACGTGCTTCTCGAAGCGGATGATCGCCGCGAACTCGTCCACGACGAGGCTTGCCCCGCCGACGAGAGCGCCGTCCACATCGGGCTCACGCATGAAGCTGGCGATGTTCGCCGCCTTCACGGACCCGCCGTAGAGGATCCGCGTGCGCGCGGCGGCCTCGTCGCCCAGAACCTTCGCGATGACCCCACGCAGGGAGGCGCAGACATCCTGCGCCTGCTGCGGAGTCGCCGCCTGACCGGAGCCGATGGCCCACACCGGCTCGTACGCCACGACGATGTCCGCCTGCGCGGAGACGCCCTGGAGTGCGGCCTCGAGCTGACCGGCGGGAACCGCGCTCGCCCCGAACTTCTCGAGGTCCTCTGCCGTCTCACCGACGCAGATCACCGGAACGAGGCCATGCTTGAGGGAAGCCTGCACCTTGGCCGCCACGACGTCGTCGCCTTCGGAGTGGTACTCGCGACGCTCGGAGTGGCCGATGATGACGTACTTCGCGTCGAGCTTCGCCAGGAATGCGCCCGATACCTCGCCGGTGTATGCACCGGAGTCGTGCGCCGAGACATCCTGCGCGCCGAGAGCGAAGGGGATCTTGTCCGCATCGATGAGCGTCTGCACGCTGCGGATGTCCGTGAAGGGCGGGAAGACCGCCACCTCGACGGACCCGTCTTCATGCTTCGCATCCTTCAACGTCCAGTGCAGCTTCTGCACGAACGCGACCGCCTGAAGGTGGTCGAGATTCATCTTCCAGTTTCCCGCGATCAGCGGGGTACGGGAGTTCACGCCCATCCGAGGACCTCCAGCCCAGGTAGTTTCTTGCCCTCGAGGAATTCGAGGCTCGCGCCGCCGCCGGTCGAGATATGACCGAACTGTTCATCGGAGAAGCCCAGCTGACGCACCGCGGCAGCGGAGTCGCCCCCGCCGACGACACTGAGACCGTCGACCTCGGTGAGCGCCTGCGCGACGGCCTTGGTCCCCGCTGCGAAGGCGGGGAACTCGAACACGCCCATCGGGCCGTTCCAGAACACCGTCTTCGAGTCGCGGATCACCTCGGCGAATCGCGCAGCCGTCTCGGGACCGATGTCCAGGCCGATGCCCGAGGCGCCGAACGGCGTGGATTCGATGGCATCGGCCGCAGCGACCTCGTGCGCGGCGTCCGCGCCGAAGGACGCGGCGACGACGACGTCGGTGGGGAGCACGAGCTCCACACCGCGCTCGGCGGCTTCGGCGATGTAGCCACGAACGGTGTCGAGCTGGTCCTCCTCCAGGAGGCTCGATGCCACGGCGTGGCCCTGTGCCTTGAGGAAGGTGAACAGCATCCCGCCGCCGACGAGGATCTTGTCGACCCGCGGAAGCAGATGCGAGATGACGCCGAGCTTGTCGCTGACCTTCGAGCCTCCGAGCACGACCGCGTAGGGACGCTCCGGATTCTCGGTCAGACGGTCCAGCACATCGAGCTCGGCTGCGATCAGCAGACCGGCAGCGGAAGGCAGCAACTCGGCGAGTTCGTAGACGCTCGCCTGCTTGCGATGCACCACCCCGAACCCGTCGGAGACGAGCACGTCGCCGAGCTTCGCGAGCTCTGCCGCGAAGGCCGCACGCGTCGCCTCATCCTTCGAGGTCTCCCCCGGGTTGAACCGCAGGTTCTCGATGACGACGACTCCACCGTCCTCGAGCGACTCGACGGCATCCGTCGCCGACTCGCCGACCGTGTCGCGTGCGAACGCGACCGGGGAGCCGAGGAGTTCGGAGAGGCGTTGCGCCACCGGCTCCAGGCTGTACTGCGGGTCGGGCGCGCCGTCCGGGCGTCCGAGGTGGGAGCACACGATGACGCGGGCGCCCGCGTTGATCAGTGTGTTGAGGGTCGGCAGCGAGGCGCGGACACGGCCATCGTCCGTGATGATCCCATCCCGCAGGGGGACGTTGAGATCACAACGGACGATGACACGCTTGCCCTCGAGCGACCCCAGAGTGTCCAGGGTGCGCAGAGTCATGTTTCTGAGTTTAGAGGCGCTCGGCCACGTACTCGGTCAGGTCGACCAGACGGTTGGAGTAACCCCACTCGTTGTCGTACCAGCTGGACACCTTGATCAGGTTTCCGCTGACGTTGGTGAGGGTGGAGTCGAAGATCGACGAGTGCGGGTTGTGCACGATGTCGCTCGAGACGATCGGATCCTCGTTGTACTGGAGGAAGCCCGCGAGGCGACCCTCGGCCGCAGCCTTCTTGTAGGCCTCGTTGACCTCGTCGACCGTCAGGTTCTCGCGGTCGGTGATGAGGGTGAGGTCGACGATCGAGCCGGTGGGAACCGGGACGCGGTAGGACGAGCCGCTGAGCTTGCCCTGGAGTTCCGGGAGCACCTCGCCGATCGCCTTGGCAGCGCCGGTCGACGCGGGCGTGATGTTGATCGCGGCGGCGCGTGCACGACGGAGGTCGCTGTGCGGACCGTCCTGCAGGTTCTGGTCTGCGGTGTAGGCGTGCGCGGTCATCATGAAGCCGCGGTCGATTCCGAACGCGTCGTTGAAGACCTGTGCGAGCGGCGCGAGGCAGTTCGTGGTGCACGACGCGTTGGAGATGATGTGGTCCGTCTCCGGGTTGTACGTGTCCTCGTTCACGCCCATCACGAACGTGCCGTCGACACCGGTACCCGGAGCCGAGATGAGGACCTTCTTCGCACCGGCCTCGATGTGCTTCTTGGCGAGTTCGGCCTTGGTGAAGAAACCGGTCGACTCGATGACGATGTCGACACCCAGCTCACCCCACGGAAGACCGGCGGGGTCGCGCTCGGCGAAGGCCTTGATGGTCTTGCCGTTGACGGTGATGCTGTCGTCGTCGTAGCTGATCTCGGCGTCGAGGACGCCGCCGACCGAGTCGTACTTCAGCAGGTGCGCCAGGGTCTTGTTGTCGGTGAGGTCGTTGACGGCGACGATCTCAAGGTCTGCTCCCTGCGCGAGAGCCGCGCGGAAGTAGTTGCGTCCGATGCGGCCGAAGCCGTTGATACCGATCTTGACAGACACTCAGGTCTCCCTGTTTCTCGTGCGCAGCACGCCACTTTCCAGCATGCGTGATGCGCGGGGGTTTTTTGGCTGAGAGAGCGTCCCGACGAGCCGAGGCCCGCCGGGACGCAACCCGACTACGACAGTACCAGCAGGCCGTTCGTCTGCTTACGGGCGACCTCGAGACGCTGGGCGACGTTCTCCCAGTTCGCGATGTTCCACGCCGCCTTGACGTAGTCCGCCTTGACGTTGAGGTAGTCGAGGTAGAACGCGTGCTCCCACATGTCGAGCTGGAACAGCGGAATCGTGCCCTGCGCGGTGTTCGACTGCTGGTCGAACAGCTGCTGGACGATCAGACGCGAGCCGATCGAATCCCAGCTGAGCACGGCCCATCCGGAACCCTGGATGCCGGTGGCGGCAGCCGTGAAGTGCGCCTGGAACTTCTCGAACGAGCCGAAGTACTCGTCGATGGCGGCCTTCAGCTCACCCTCGGGCTGTCCCCCGCCGTTCGGCGACAGGTTCGTCCAGAAGATCGAGTGGTTCACGTGACCACCGAGGTTGAACGCGAGGTCCTTCTCGAGCTTGTTGACGTTCGCGAGGTTGCCGCTCTCACGGGCCTCGGCGAGCTGGTCGAGAGCAGTGTTCGCGCCGGCGACGTAGGCCGCGTGGTGCTTGTCGTGGTGCAGCTCCATGATCTTGCCGCTGATGTGCGGCTCGAGCGCTGCGAAGTCGTAGGGAAGGTCGGGGAGCGTGTAGGTCGCCATATCGCTTTCATCCAATCCGCGCCGCGCCGCGGCGCTTGCCGATCCTCCGCGCCGCCGATGTGCGGCGTAGAGCGGACGTGATTCATCCTACTGACGACAACGCGGATGCGCCCTCGAACCTTCCGCCACATGACGAAGACCCGCGCCCTCATCGTGGGCGGCGGGTCTTCGTCGAAGGATACGGATCAGACGTCGAGTCCGACGGGGACGGCGGCTTCCGTCCCGGGGATGCCCTCCTGCTGCGCGCGCTTGTCCGCCATCGCGAGCAGACGACGGATGCGGCCGGCGACGGCATCCTTCGTCAGGGGTGGATCGGCGTGGTGACCGAGCTCGTCGAGGCTGGCGTCGCGGTGCGCGAGACGAAGCTCACCGGCGACCTTCAGGTGATCGGGCACCTCGTCGGCAAGGATCTCCAACGCCCGCTCGACACGCGCGCACGCGGCCACGGCAGCCTGAGCCGACCGGCGCAGGTTGGCGTCGTCGAAGTTCACCAGGCGGTTGACACCGGCGCGGACCTCACGTCGCTGACGGAGCTCTTCCCACGCGATGGCGGTCTTCTGCGCGCCCATCTCGTTGAGGATCGTGCGAATCGCCTCACCCTCACGCACCACGACCCGAGGCATGCCCCGCACTTCGCGCGCCTTGGCGGCGACACCGAGACGGTGGGCAGCGCCGACGAGTGCCATCGCCGCTTCCGACGAGGGGCAGACGACCTCGAGCATCGCGGATCGACCGGGCTCGCTCAGGGACCCCGCCGCCAGGAACGCGCCGCGCCAGAGACCGGCGACCTCGGCACGAGAGCCGGTGGTGAGGCGGTTCGGAAGCCCGCGCACGGGGCGACGGCGCTGGTCGAGGAGACCGGTCTGGCGCGCGAGGGTCTCGCCCTGGGCGATCACACGGACGGCCCACCGCGCTCCGTCGTTCGCGGTGCTCGACTGCACCTGCGCGATCTCGGGGCGCACTCCGTAGATCTCGGCGAGGTCTCGTGCGACGCGACGTGCGAGCGTCTCAGCGTCCACCTCGGCCTCCACGGCCACGCGACCGGCGATCGAATGCAGACCACCGGCGAACCGGAGGATCGCGGTGACTTCCGCAACCCGCACCGTCGGGGGTGCGTTGCGGATGCTGACCAGCTCGGCCTTGACGTCGGTGGTTAGTGCCACGACACTCCTTCACGTTCACGCGTCGGATCGCGACGCAAACGTCCAGCTTACTCGGACGGAAGGCTCGCTACTCTCGGCCGAGGTCCCGGTGACGGACGCTCACGGCGACGCCCGGGACGGCGGCGAGCCTGCGCGCAAGCTCTTCCGACATCGCGACCGAGCGGTGCTTCCCCCCGGTGCAGCCGATAGCGATCGTCGAGTGACTCTTGTTCTCGCGCTGGTATCCCTCCAGCACCGGCACCAGCGCCGACGAGTAGGCATCCAGGAACTCCGTCGCACCCTCGCGGGAGAGGACGTACTCCCTGACGCGTTCGTCCTGGCCGGTGAGACCGCGCAGCTCCTCATTCCAGAACGGATTCGGCAGGAACCGCATGTCGGCGACGATATCGACGTCGGTCGGCAGCCCGTACTTGAAACCGAAGCTCAGCAGGGTGACGCGGTGACGGGCTTCGCCCTCTTCCGAGAAGATGTCCGAGACCTGGGTCGCCAGCTGATGGATATTCAGCGTGGACGTGTCGATCACCATGTCGGCGCCCTCGCGGATCGGGGCCAGCCGGGTCCGTTCGACACGGATGCCATCGAGCAGGGTACCTTCGCCCTGCAGCGGGTGCGGGCGTCGGACGGACTCGAACCGTCTCACCAGCACATCGTCGGACGCATCGAGGAACAGGACTCGCACGGAGCCGCGCGAGCGCAGGGCACGCGCCACACCCGGGAAGTCGTCGAAGAGATTGCGGCCGCGCACATCGACGACGGCAGCGACCTTCGGCAATGCGGTGCCGCCCATGTCGGTCAAGTCGAGCAGAGGGCGCAGGATCTGCGGCGGAAGGTTGTCGACCACGTACCAGCCGAGATCTTCCAAAGCGTTCGCCACGGTGGTCCGACCCGCGCCGGACATCCCTGTGACGATGAGGAACTCGCCCTTTTCCTCGTCAGCCATTACTCAGTGCTCCCTCTCCCCCTCGGACTCCAGCCTAGCGAGTGGACAGGTGCGTGTGGATGTTCTGGGCGAGCACGGGGCCGATTCCCTGGACTTCTTCGATCTCCGCTGGTGCGGCCGCACGGAGCGCGGTCACCGAGCCGAAATGCTTGAGCAGCACCTTGATCCGTGAACTGCCGAGTCCCGGCACTTCTGCGAGCACGGAACTGATGTCGTTGCGCCGTTTCTTGCGCTGATGCGTGATCGCGAATCGGTGTGCCTCGTCACGCAGTCGTTGCAACAGATAGAGGGCCTCACTCGTGCGAGGCAGGATGACGGGGAAATCGTCTCCGGGCAGCCAGACCTCTTCGAGGCGCTTCGCGATTCCACAGACCGCGATCTCCGTGTGCCCCGCGTCGCGGAGTGCTCGTGCTGCGGCCTCCACCTGGGGCTGCCCGCCATCGACCAGCAGAAGCTGGGGTGGGTAGGCGAAGCGGGGCTTGCGACGCACCGTCGCTGCGCCGACGTCCTCGGACACGACCTCTTCGGTCGTCGGGTCGACCACCTCGGACTCCTCTTCGGGACGGTCGAGATAGGCCAACCGCCGACGGAGCACCTGGTACATCGAATCGGTGTCGTCCGTGGTCTCGGCGATGTTGAACGACCGGTACTGGTCCTTGCGAGGCAGCCCGTCTTCGAAGACGACCATCGACGCGACGACATTCGTCCCTCCGAGGTGAGAGATGTCGAAGCACTCGATCCGCAGCGGGGCTTCGTCCATGCCGAGCGCTTCCTGCAGGTCGGTGAGGGCCTGGGTGCGGGCGACATAGTCTGTCGTGCGTCGAGTCTTGTGCCGGATCAGCGCCTGTTGAGCGTTCAATGTCGCCGTGCGCATCAGGTCGGCGCGCTGGCCGCGCTGGGCGACGGCGATCTCGACTCTCTTGCCGCGTCGCTCGCGCAACCACGTCTCGAGTTCCGCGGCGTCGTCGGGCAGTGTCGGAACCAGGATGCGACGAGGGACGTCCTGCGCTTCACCGTATGCCTGCTGCAGCACCTGCTCGACGAGCTCGCCACTGGAGATGTCGATCTCCTTCTCGATGGTCAGCGCGCGCACACCCCGCACTCGGCCGCCGCGGATCACGAAGTGCTGCACCGCGGCGGAGAGCTCGTCCTCCGCGATGCCGAACAGATCCGCGTCCTCGTCCGCGGGCAGCACGAGCGCACTCTTCCCCAGCACAGCCTCGATCGCGGAGAGCTTGTCGCGGTACTTCGCCGCGGCCTCGTAGTCCATCGCCGCGGATGCAGCCAGCATCTGCTTCGTGAGTTCCCGGGTGAAGCGCTCGTCACCGCCGGCCATGAATGCGACGAAGTCATCGACCATCGCGCGATGCTCCTCGATGCTCACCGTCATCGAGCACGGGCCACCGCACTTGCCGATCTGTCCGGGGAAGCAGGGTCTGCCCGTCTGCATGGCGCGCCGGTAGCTGGAGTCGCTGCAGGTGCGGATCGGAAACGCCTTGATCATCAGATCGATCGTCTCGTGCACCGCCCAGACCTTCGGGAACGGACCGAAATACCGTGCTCCAGGAATCTTCCTGTTTCGGGTGACGATCACGCGAGGTGCCTCGTCCGCGAGCGTCACCGCCATGAAGGGATAGGACTTGTCGTCCTTGTAGCGCACGTTGAAGGGTGGATCGAACTCCTTGATCCACATGTACTCGAGCTGCAGGGAGTCGACATCCGTGGAGACGACGGTCCACTCGACGGAGGCCGCCGTGGTGACCATCCTTCGAGTGCGCTCATGCAGCGTCCGCAGGGGCGCGAAATAGTTCGAGAGCCGTTGACGCAGGTTCTTCGCCTTGCCGACGTAGAGCACGCGCCCGGCGGCATCCCGGAAGCGATACACACCGGGGTCGGTCGGGATCTCCCCCGGGCGCGGCTTGTACGGCAGCACGTCGGCCATCAGCTGGCCTTCCGCGCAGCGCGCCCCTCACCCAGGATCTCGCCGAGGAACAGGCCGGTGTGGCTCTCCTCGACACGCGCGATCTGCTCCGGGGTGCCCGTGGCCACGATCTGACCGCCGCCGGAACCGCCCTCGGGGCCGAGGTCGATCACCCAGTCGGCGGACTTGATGACATCGAGGTTGTGCTCGATGACGATCACGGTGTTGCCCTTGTCGACCAGACCGTTGAGGACCTCGAGGAGCTTGCGAACGTCTTCGAAGTGCAGGCCCGTGGTCGGTTCGTCGAGCACGTAGATGCTGCGTCCGTTGCTCCGGCGCTGCAGCTCGGTGGCGAGTTTGACACGCTGCGCTTCCCCGCCCGAGAGCGTCGTCGCCGACTGCCCCAAACGCACGTAGCCGAGCCCGACGTCGACGAGGGTCTTCATGTAGCGGTGGATGGCCTGGATCGGCTCGAAGAACTCCGCCGCCTCCTCGATCGGCATCTCGAGGACCTCGGCGATGTTCTTGCCCTTGTAGTGCACCGCCAAGGTGTCGCGGTTGTAGCGCTTGCCGTGGCAGACCTCGCAGTCGACATACACGTCGGGCAGGAAGTTCATCTCGATCTTGATGGTGCCGTCGCCGGAACAGGCCTCACAGCGGCCACCCTTGACGTTGAAGCTGAAGCGGCCGGGGAGATACCCGCGGACCTTCGCCTCGGGCGTCTCACTGAACAGGGTGCGGATGCGGTCGAAGACGCCGGTGTACGTCGCCGGGTTCGATCGCGGGGTGCGGCCGATCGGCGCCTGGTCCACGTGCACGACCTTGTCGAGGTTGTCGAGTCCCGTCACGCGCGTGTGCTTTCCCGGAACCGTGCGGGCACCGTTCAACCGAGAAGCGAGCACCTGGTAGAGGATGTCGTTGACGAGCGACGACTTTCCGGAACCGCTCACGCCGGTGACCGCGGTCAGCACGCCCAACGGGAAGTCAGCCGTGACGTTGCGGAGGTTGTTCGCCCGCGCACCGACGACACTCAGCATCCGCTTCTTGTCGATCTTGCGACGCTTCGTCGGCATCGGGATCTCGCGGCGGCCGGAGAGATACTCCCCCGTCATTGACGCGCTGTCGTTGAGCAGAGCCGAGTAGGGGCCCGAATGCACGACTTCGCCGCCGTTGACGCCGGCACCGGGTCCGATGTCGACGACCCAGTCTGCCGCTTCGATCGTCTCCTCGTCGTGTTCCACCACGATGAGCGTGTTGCCGAGATCGCGCAGCGTGAGCAGGGTCTCGATCAGGCGACGGTTGTCACGCTGGTGGAGTCCGATGGAGGGCTCGTCGAGCACGTAGAGCACGCCGGTGAGGCCGGAACCGATCTGCGTGGCCAACCGGATGCGCTGCGCCTCACCACCCGAGAGCGAACCCGCCGAGCGGCTGAGATTGAGGTACGAGAGCCCGACCTGCAGCAGGAAGTCGAGACGAAGCCGGATCTCACGCAGAACCTGCGCAGCGATCTTCGCCTCGCGGTCGGTGAGGGTCAGCGTCTCCATGAACGCGCGGGCGTCGGCGAGGCTCAGGTGCGAGACCTCTGCGATCGAGTGCCCGTGGACCTGGACGGCGAGCACCTCGGGCTTGAGCCGGTCGCCGTCGCAGACCGGGCACGGCACCTCGCGGAGGTATTCGCCCCACCGGTTGCGCTGGTTATCCGACTCCGCCTGCAGGTACTGCCTCTCGATGTAGGGCACCACGCCCTCGAAACCGGAGGCGTAGCGCATCTCACGCCCGTAACGGTTCTTCCACTTGACGGTGACCTTGTAGTTCTCCCCCCGCAGCACGGCGTCCTGCACATCGGAGTGGAGCTCGCGCCAGGGCGTGTCCAACGAGAAGTCGAGGTCACGCGAGAGCCCTTCGAGAAGGCGCTCGTAGTACTGGAACAGACCCTTGCCCTGGGTGGTCCAGGGGATGATGACACCCTCACGGATCGAGAGGTCTTCGTCGCCGAGCATCAGGTCGACGTCGACGGACATCCGGGTGCCGAGGCCGGAGCACGCGGGGCAGGCACCGAACGGCGCGTTGAAAGAGAACGTGCGGGGCTCGATCTCGGTGAGAGTGAGCGCGTGCCCATTCGGACATGCCAGCTTCTCGGAGAACGTCTGCCACGCGTCGTCGCCCTCGCCGTCGACGTAGTTGATCTGCACCACTCCCCCGGCGAGCCCGAGTGCGGTCTCGACGGAGTCGGTGACGCGACCGAGGATGTCATCGGAAGCGACGAGGCGGTCGACCACCACGGCGATGTCGTGCTTGTAGCTCTTCTTGAGCGTCGGCGGCTCAGCGAGCTGGATCAGTTCCCCGTCGACGATCGCACGGGAGTACCCCTTGGCACCGAGTTCGCGGAACAGGTCGACGAACTCGCCCTTCTTCTGCGAGACGATCGGGGCGACGACCTGGTACCGGGTGCGCTCGGGCAGCTCCATGAGCTGATCGGCGATCTGCTGCACCGTCTGACGCTGGATCCGCTCACCGCACTCGGGACAGTGCGGGACGCCGATGCGCGCCCAGAGGAGACGCATGTAGTCGTAGATCTCGGTGATGGTGCCGACGGTCGACCGCGGGTTGCGGTTGGTGGACTTCTGGTCGATCGAGACCGCCGGGCTCAGCCCCTCGATGAAGTCGACGTCTGGACGGTCGACCTGACCGAGGAACTGGCGCGCATAGGCGCTCAGCGATTCGACATAGCGACGCTGCCCCTCGGCGAAGATCGTGTCGAACGCGAGACTGGACTTCCCCGACCCGGACAGGCCGGTGAACACGACCAGGGAGTCGCGTGGGATGTCGATGTCGACGTTCTTGAGATTGTGGACGCGGGCACCGCGGACACTGAGTTTTCCTGAGGAAGCAACGGGGACGATGGGCACCCGACAAGTCTACGAGGGGCCACCGACATCGGCTCCGCTGGAGCCTCTCGCGATCTCTTCCGCCTCCGACGCGGGTCGAGGCGAAAGCGATGACGAGTCAGCCGAGCTCGGGACGCCGCCCTGCGAACGGGCTGAGGCCGTCCCTGAGTGCCGCGATCTCGTCGACGTCCATACCCACCGCCTCCATGACTCGACGAGGGACGTCGACGGCTCTCTCGCGCAGGGCCGCCCCCGCCGTCGTCAGCGTGATCTCGAGGCGCCTTTCGTCCTCAGTGCTGCGTTGCCTGGCCACCAGCCCCTCAGATTCGAGCCGCTTGACCAGAGGCGATGCCGTGGCCGGTTCGAGTGCGAGGTCGACCGCCAGCTCATTCAACGTGCGCGGGGCCTTCTCCCAGAGCGCGAGCATCACGAGGTACTGCGGATGCGTGAGCCCCAACGGCTCCAGGATCGGTCGGTAGAGGGCGACGACATTGCGCGCCGCGGTCACCAGCGCGAAGCACAGCTGGTTCTCCAACTTGAGCAGGTCATCGGTCGCCGTCACAGGGGAAACTATACATCCGCGCTAATCATTAGTACACTAACCAACATGGCAAAGGACTCGGACCGCCCACCCCTCCGTACGCGCATCCGCGAGGCAGGGGGCGTCTACTCCTGGGTGAACACGAACCTGATCCGGTTCGCGGGCCCCGCCTCGGTCGGTCCGTACGAGAAGACTCCTCCGCCCAGCCCTGCGGAACGAGCCGAACGGGCATGTCCGCTCTGCGGGGCACCCATGACGCTGCACACGATCGACCGTTCCGGGCCGAAACCGCTCGTGCACTGCCCCTGATGTCAGTCCGTCTCCGGCGTCGCCACGGCTGACCCTGTCGACTCCCGCGCGACGTCGAGCCAGAACATCAGCTCGTCGTCGTCTTCGATCACACCGGGCACGACGTCGAGCCAGCCTGAGCTCATCGTGCGTGATCCCATCACCGCGCGCGCGGCTCCCGGTCGGGTGAGCAGCGTCGCCCCGCTCTCGTCATCGACCCGCACCAGGAGGACGCCGCCCGGTCGCGCTCCCAAGAGGATGCGGCCGTCGTCGAGGAAGGCCCGCGTGCCGAACATGCGCCGCTCCTCGATCTCGACGTCGGCGCTCAACAGTGCCCTGATCCGGTCGGCGAGTTCGTCTCCTGCTGCATCCATCGATCCCCGCCTCGCTTACGCGTGTCCCGCGCGCTCCATCGCGCGAAGCTCCTTCTTGAGGTCCTGCACCTCGTCGCGCAGTCGCCCCGCGAGCTCGAACTTCAGCTCGGATGCGGCCGCGAGCATCTGATCCGAGAGATCTTGGATCGTGGCCTCGAGCTGCTGGGCCCCTTCGGCGGCGATGCCGGTCCGGCGAAGGTTCGGCGTCGGCGACTTGCCCTTGCCCGACGCGCGACCACGACCCGACAACATCTCTGCAGTGTCAGCACCTTCGCGTGCCAGCACCTCGGTGATGTCCGCGATGCGCTTGCGAAGCGGCTGTGGGTCGATGCCGTTCTCCTTGTTGTACGCGATCTGCTTCTCGCGACGACGGTCGGTCTCCTCGATGGCCTTCGCCATAGAATCGGTCATCTTGTCGGCGTACATGTGCACCTCACCCGAAACGTTACGAGCGGCACGCCCGATCGTCTGGATCAGTGAGGTTCCCGAACGGAGGAAGCCTTCCTTGTCGGCGTCGAGGATCGCCACGAGCGAGACCTCGGGAAGGTCGAGGCCCTCTCGGAGCAGGTTGATGCCCACGAGCACGTCGTAGACCCCCGACCGCAGCTCGCTGAGCAGTTCCACACGACGCAACGTGTCGACGTCGGAGTGCAGGTAGCGCACCCGCACACCGTGCTCGCCGAGGAAGTCGGTGAGCTCCTCGGCCATCTTCTTCGTCAGGGTGGTCACGAGCACGCGTTCGTCGCGTTCGACGCGGAGGCGGATCTCTTCGAGCAGGTCGTCGATCTGCCCCTTCGAGGGCTTGACGACGATGTGGGGATCCACCAGCCCGGTCGGACGGATGATCTGCTCGACGACGCCGTCAGCGATCCCCATCTCGTACTTGCCGGGGGTGGCCGACAGATACACGGTCTGACCGATCCTGTTCTTGAACTCGTCCCAGCGCAGCGGACGGTTGTCCATCGCGCTCGGGAGTCGGAACCCGTGGTCGACGAGGGTGCGCTTGCGGGAGGCATCTCCCTCGTACATCGCCCCGATCTGCGGCACCGTCACATGCGACTCATCGATCACCATGAGGAAGTCGTCGGGGAAGAAGTCGAGCAGCGTGTGCGGCGGCTCCCCCGGCTCGCGACCGTCCATGTGCCTCGAGTAGTTCTCGATCCCCGAGCAGAACCCCAGCTGCTGAAGCATCTCGAGGTCGAAGGTGGTGCGCATGCGCAGGCGCTGCGCCTCGAGGAGCTTGCCCTGCCGTTCGAACTCCGCCAGACGCTCTTCCAGCTCGGCCTCGATGGTGCCGATCGAACGCTGAATCACATCGGTTCCGGCCACATAGTGCGAGGCGGGGAAGATCGGCACGGAGTCGAGCTTCTCGATGACTTCACCCGTGAGCGGGTGAAGTGAGTACAGCGCTTCGATCTCGTCTCCGAACAGCTCGATCCGGATGGCGTGCTCTTCGTAGACGGGGATGATCTCGATCGTGTCGCCGCGGACACGGAAGTTGCCGCGGGAGAAGTCGACGTCGTTGCGGTTGTACTGCATGGCTATGAACTGCCGGATGAGTGCATCACGGTCGTAGCGCTCTCCCACCTGCAGCGCCACCATCGCCCGGAGATACTCTTCGGGCGCACCGAGACCGTAGATGCACGAGACCGTGGAGACCACGATGACGTCGCGTCGGCTGAGCAGCGAGTTCGTCGTGGAGTGCCGGAGCCGCTCGACTTCGGAGTTGATCGACGAGTCCTTCTCGATGAAAGTATCCGTCTGCGGCACATAGGCCTCGGGCTGGTAGTAGTCGTAGTAGGACACGAAGTACTCGACCGCGTTGTTCGGCATCAGCTCACGGAACTCGTTCGCGAGCTGCGCGGCCAGGGTCTTGTTGTGCGCCAGCACGAGCGTCGGACGCTGCACCTGCTCGACGAGCCACGCGGTAGTCGCCGACTTTCCGGTACCTGTCGCTCCGAGCAGCACGACGTCGGTCTCCCCCGCATTGATACGTGCCGCGAGTTCGGCGATCGCTTGCGGCTGGTCTCCGGCCGGCGCGTACTCGCTGATGACCTCGAAGGGGCGGACGCTGCGCGTGGGTTGCATGACTCCAGCGTATGCCGCCCCTCCGACATCGAGGCCGTGAGCGGCGGACTCGACCTCGAACGGAGAGAGACGCGGGGATCAGGAAGACCGGTGAACGCCCGGAGCGCCACGAAGGACCGAGATGGCGGCGAGAGCCGCGGCCGCGCACATCACGATGACGGCCGCCACGAACCATCCCCAGCTCGCGCCCACGAACACGAGGCCGAGCATCCATCCGAACAGGCTGGATCCGGCGTAGTAGGCGAAGTAGTACAGGGACGACGCCTGGGCCCTGCTGCCGGGGGTGGCCGCGACCGGTGTCCACCCCGAGGCGATGGCATGGGCTCCGAAGAAGCCGCCCGTGAAGAGCACGAGCCCCAACAACACCAACACCGCGACCTGCGCCAGCAGCAGCACGGCGCCCACAGCCATGACGCCGATCGAGGCGAGCAGCACGGGGAAGCGTCCGATCCGCGAAGCGAGCACGCCGGCCCACGGCGAGGACACCGTGCCCGCGAGGTAGGCGAGGAAGAGCATCGTCACCAGCCACGCCGGCAGGTCGAACGGCTCTGCCGCGAGGTGGAAGCCGAGGTAGTTGTAGACCGCGACGAACGCTCCCATCAACAGGAACCCCTGCGCGTACAGCGCCCACTGGCGAGGAGATCGCAACGGCCCACGGAGCTTCTCGAGGATGCCCGGACCCCGATCCGTACGCAGTCGTCCGGGGACGAATCCTCGGGCGCGGGGAGTGAGCCAGAGGAAGAGCACCGCGGCCACCGCGCACATCACGGCGACGGCCAGGACCCCGGCCCGCCATCCGGCCACTTCGCCGACGATCCCCGCGCCGATCCGGCCGAGCAATCCACCCACTGTGGTGCCCGCGATGTAGCTGCCGGCCGCCGCAGCAGCGTAGCCCGCCTCGACCTCCTCGCTGAGATATGCGAGAGCCACTGCGGGGACCGCCCCCAACGCCACTCCCTCCACGAACCGCAGGGCGAGCAGAGCGAAGATCTCGTTGCTCAGCGGCGCCGAGAGACCGACGGCGGTGGCCGTGAGCACACCTGTGGCCATCGCAGGTACGCGACCGATACGGTCCGCCACCATCGACCATGGGACCACGGCCAGCGCCAGGCCGAGGGTGGCAGCCGACACGCTGAGGGCCGCCGTCGCCGGGCTGACCGAGAGGTCGGAGGAGATCTGCGGCAGCACGCCCTGCGCGGAATAGAGTTGCGCGAAGGTCGCGATGCCCGCGAAGAACAGGCCGACGATGAGACGCCGATACTCACGTGAACCACGCGCGTGACCGGAGAAGGTCACTGCGCGCTGATCCGCTCCCAGAGAGCGTCCGTCTGCTCATGAGTCCGCTCGAGGGTATCCGACGTGTCGATCACGACGTCGGCGATGGCGAGTCGCCGATCATCGGACACCTGGGCATCGATGCGGTCCTGCGCCGCACGTTCGTCCAAGCCTCGCAGTTCGACGAGTCGACGGCGTCGAATGGCCGACGGCGCGTGGGCGACCACGATGAGATCCCACGGATCGTCCACTCGGGCCTCGACCAGGAGAGGCACGTCGTACACGACGACGGCGTGCGGATCACCGGCGAAGGCATCGTCGAATCGACGCTGAGACTCCTCGCGCACCGCGGGATGCACGATCGCGTTCAGCTGAGAGAGGAGCTCGGGCTCTCCGAAGACCCTCGAACCGAGGGCGGTGCGATCGAGCGCGCCGTCCTCGCCGATGACCTCGGGGCCGAAGGTCTCCGCGATGCGATCGAGCACCGCTGAGCCCGGAGCCTGCACGTCGCGCACGATCTGATCGGCGTCGACGACGATCGCGCCGTGCTCCGCCAGACGCCGGGCGATGGTCGACTTCCCGGAGGCGATACCGCCGGTGAGCGCGATGAGAGGCATGACGCCAGTCTAGGGTTCGCCCGATTGCGGTTCAGCGTGCGAGCAGCTGCCGCCGTGAGCTGATCACGCCCGTGTCGAAACCTGCGAGGTGGAGCCCGCCGTGGAAGCGTGCGTGCTCGATCTTGATGCACCGATCCATCACGACCGACAATCCTGCCGACTCCGCGATCGCTGCCGCGTCCTCGTTCCAGGAACCCAGTTGCAACCAGAGCGTCCGCGCGCCGATGTCGATCGCCTCCTGCGCGACGCCGGGGAGGTCATCGTGCCGGCGGAACACATCGATGATGTCGGGGACGACGGGCAGATCGCTCAGCGATGCGTAGACGGGCTGCCCGAGGATCTCCTTCTCGCGCGGGTTGACGAGATACACGTCGTACGCTGTGCTGGAGAGCAGATACGTCGCCACGAAGAAGGAGGCGCGCGCAGGGTTGTTCGATGCTCCGACGATCGCGATCGACGTCGCGCGCCGGAGCAGCGAGAAGCGCTCCTGCTGATTCGGTCCCCGCCAGCTCCGCTCCGGATGTGCGGCTGCGGTGCCGGGGAGTGCGCAGGAAACGGCCTCCGTCGTCGACGGCAAGCTGCACGCCTCGCCGCCGGTGGTTTCCGTCGCGGTCATCGGTTCGCTCCCGTCGCGGTCGTGAGTGCCTGGTCGAGGTCCCAGATGATGTCTTCGGGGTCTTCCAGGCCCACGGAGATGCGGATCAGGTCGGGGCGCACACCGGCGGCGACGAGCTGCTCCTCGGTGAGCTGGCGGTGCGTGGTCGACGCGGGATGGATGACCAGCGTGCGGGCGTCACCGATGTTCGCAAGATGAGAGGCGAGCTGCAGGTTCTCGATCACGCTCTCCCCCGCGCGCCGGCCGTCGTCCGCTGCGACGCCGAACGCGAAGACGGAACCCGGTCCGAGAGGCAGGTACTTCGCCGCACGCTCGTGGTGCGGGTGTCCCTCGAGTCCTGCCCAGGTGACGTACGCGACCCGGGGATCGGTGGCGAGCCAGTTCGCGACCACCCGTGCGTTCGCGAGGTGCGCATCGATCCGCTGCGGCAGCGTCTCAATACCCTGCAGCAGATTGAACGCCGCCTGCGGGCTGAGCGCCGGGCCGATGTCGCGGAGCTGTTCGGAGCGGAGCTTGGTGAGGAAGCCGTACTCGCCGAAGTTGTCCCACCACTTGATGCCGCCGTACGACTCGACGGGCTCGGTCATCTGCGGGAACTTGCCGTTTCCCCAGTCGAACGTGCCCTTCTCGATCACGACACCGCCGAGAGTCGTACCGTGACCGCCGAGGAACTTCGTCACGGAGTGGATCACGATGTCTGCGCCGTGTTCCATCGGGCGTGCGAGGTACGGCGTGGCGAGCGTCGCATCCACGACGAGCGGCACCCCGGCCTCGTGCGCGACGGCGGAGAGCCCCTCGATATCGGCGATCTCGCCCGACGGATTGCCGATCATCTCGACGTAGACGACCTTGGTCTCCGGACGGATCGCCGCAGCGAAGTCAGCGGGGTCGGTCGAGGCGATGAACGTGGTCTCGACGCCGAACCTCCGCAGCGTCACGTCCAGTTGCGTCACCGTCCCGCCGTAGAGCTGGGCTGCAGCGACGACGTGGTCGCCGGCACCGACGAGCGCAGCGAAGGTGATGAACTCCGCGCTCATGCCGGACGCGGTCGCCACCGCTCCGATGCCGCCTTCGAGCGAGGCCAGACGCTCCTCGAGTGCCGCGACGGTCGGGTTGCCGATGCGGGAGTAGATGTTGCCGTACTTCTGCAGGGCGAAGAGATTGCCCGCATCCGCGGCGTCATCGAAGACGAAGGACGTCGTCTGATAGATCGGCACCGCCCTCGCGCCGGTCGACGCGTCGGGGGTGCCCCCGGCATGCAGGGCTCGGGTGCGGAATCCGAAACGGTGTTCTTCCGTCATGCTGTCCTCAGTTCGGCGTCGGTGAGCGCGTCGGCGATGTCGTCGACGGCCCAAGGGTTCTGCAGCGAAGTGGTGTCGCCGAGCGGAAGCGGCTCGCGCCCCGCGCGGCGGTCCTGCTCGGCCTCCCACAACTGTGCCAGGAGTCGGCGCATGATCTTGCCCGAACGCGTCTTCGGCAGATCGGGGACGACGACGATGTGCTTCGGCTTGGCGACGGGGCCGATCGCCTGAGCGACCTGGGTGCGCAGATCGGACGGGGTCACGTCTGCACGCCCGGACGGGGTCACGAAGACCGCCACGGCCTGCCCCGTGACCGGGTCGGAGACTCCGGCAGCCCCGGCCTCTCCGACCGTGTCGTGAGCGACGAGCGCCGATTCGATCTCGATCGTGGAAAGCCGATGACCGGAGACGTTCACGACGTCATCGAGACGACCGAGGATCCAGATGTAACCGTCGGCATCCCGCGTCGCGCCATCGCCGGCGACGTAGAAACCGCCGAACTCACCGAGTCCGGCGAACGTGGACCAGTACGCGTCCCGATAGCGCTGCGGATCTCCCCACACGGTGCGGGCCATCCCCGGCCAAGGACGTCGGACGACGAGTGTCCCGGAACGGCCGGGCGGCACCTCGCGTCCGTCCGCATCGACCACCGCGACATCGATCCCCGGAAGCGGCACCGACGCCGACCCCGGTTTGAGGCTCGTGATCCCCGGGAGCGGAGCGATCATCGCGGCACCGGTCTCGGACTGCCACCACGTGTCGATCACCGGCAGTTCGTCGCGACCGAAGTTGCGACGGAACCAGACCCACGCTTCGGGGTTGATCGCCTCGCCGACCGTGCCGAGGAGCCGAAGGGTCGACAGGTCGTGACCGGCGGGAAGCTCGGCACCGAACCACGTCATGAAAGTGCGGATCAGCGTCGGCGCCGTGTAGTAGACGGTCACCCCGTAACGCTCGATGATCTCGAGGTGGCGTTCGCGATGCGGGGTGTCCGGCGTCCCCTCGTAGATGACCTGTGTGAGTCCGTTGGAGAGCGGGCCGTAGATCTCGTAGGTGTGCGCGGTGACCCATGCGAGGTCGGCGGTGCACCAGTGCACATCATCGGGTTTGGCATCGAAATGCGCCCAATGCGCCCAACTCGCCTGGGCGAGGTATCCGCCGGAGGTGTGCACGAGCCCCTTGGGCTTTCCGGTGGTGCCGGAGGTGTAGATGATGAAGAGCGGATGCTCGGCGTCGAACGAGTCCGCCTCATGCACCGGGGAGGCCGAGTCGACGACGTCGTGCCACCACACGTCACGACCGGAGGTCCACGGCACGTCCTGGCCCGTGCGGCGGAGCACGAGAACGTGCTCGAGCTCGGGCAGACCAGCGACGGCGACATCGGCCGTGGACTTGACCTCCGTGGCGACGCCGCGTCGGTACTGACCGTCGCTCGTGACGAGGAGCTTCGCCCCGGTGTCCGAGAGCCGGAACCGCACCGCCTCCGCAGAGAACCCGCCGAAGACGAGAGAGTGCACGGCACCCACCCGCGCGCACGCGAGCGTGATGACGATCGTCTCCACGAGCACGGGGAGGTAGATCACCACGCGGTCACCCGGTCGGATGCCGAGCGCGAGCAAGGCGTTTGCCGCGCGGGCGACACGCTCCTGCAGCTCGGCGTAGGTGACGGCGCAGCGATCGCCCGGTTCGCCTTCGAAGTGCAGTGCGACCTTGTCGCCCCGTCCCGCGTCGACATGCCGATCGACACAGTTGACGGCGACATTGAGACGCCCGCCGACGAACCAGCGCGCGGCGGGGACGGCGTCCCCGACCGGCGGATCCCACTCGTGTGCCGTCTCCCACGGGACAGACCAGTCGAGCCGACGCGCCGCCTCTTCCCAGAACGCGATCGGATCCGCCGCGCCCCGTGCATATGCTTCCTCGGTGACGTTCGCGTCGCCGAACCCGGACGCCGCCGTGTACACCCGCGACTCCTGCAGTCGTGCCTCGGTCACGCTCACACCCATCGGCGGAGCAGGTACTTCTCCAGCAGCGCGAGGATGCCGCTGGTCAGCGTTCCGAGCAGTGCGAGCAGCACGATGGAGAGAAGGATGCGGTCGATGCGCCCCGTGCTCTGCGAGTCGGTCAGCAAGAAGCCGAGGCCCATGGATGAGGCGATCAACTCCGCAGCGACGAGGAACAGCCACGCCTGCGCGAGCGCGAGACGAAGGCCGGACACGACCGAGGGGACGACGGCGGGAAGCTGCACCGTGCGGAACAGAGACCATCCGCGCAGGCTGAACGAGCGTCCGGCTTCGACCAGATGCGGGTCGACGTGCCGCAGAGCCGAGGCCACCGTCGTGTAGACCGGGAAGAACGCGCCGATCGCGATCAGTGTGACTTTCGACTCCTCGCCGATCTGCATCCACAGGATGAGAAGCGGCACCCAGGCGAGCGACGGCACCGCCCGGGCCGCAGCGAGTGTCGGGCTGAGGAGCACATCGCCCCAGCGGGACAGCCCCACGATGCCCGCCGCCGCGAGCCCGATCACCGATCCGATCGCGAACCCGAGGAGGACGCGCTGCACCGAGATCGCGATATGCGTCCAGAGCTGCCCGCTCTCAGCCAGCTCGACGCCCGCCTGATAGACCGAGGCGGGCGTCGGCAGCCGATAGGACTCGACGAGACCGGACGTCGTCGCGAGTTGCCACACGAGGAGGATGACCGCCGGCAGCAGAAGCCCGCCGAGTACCCGCACCGCGGGACGATCCCAGGTGCGGCGACTCGCGCTTGCCGAGCTCGCGAGCTTCCCCGTGGCGAAGTCGAGGGCGTCCTGCGAGTCCGCAGGGACGATCAGCCGATCCGGAATCGTCACTCGCCGCCGACCGCCTTCTTCGCGAACGTGTCGTTCACGATCGATGCCAGCGCCTTGTCGACGGACTCCTTGCCGCCCTGGACGTCGCCGGATTCGACGAGCACGGGAGCGATCTTCTCGAGCACCGCGATCTGGTCATCGCCGGGGATCCCGCTGACGTCGAGGTTCGAACGCTCCTGGATCACCGTCGTCGCGACCTCGGAATCGATACCTGCGACCTCGGCGAGCAGCGCCGCGGTCTCCTCGGGGTGATCGAGCGCCCACTCGCGCGCCTTCTCGTAGGCGTCCACGACGGCCTGCGCGAGGTCGGGGTGGTTGGTGAGGAAGTCCTCGGTGGCGTTGAGGAAGCCGTAGGTGTTGAAGTCCACGTTCCGGTAGATCAGCTTGTCCCCCGACTCGACCTCAGCCGCGGCCATGATCGGGTCGAGTCCGGCCCATGCGTCCACCGAGCCGCCGTCGAGCGCGGCCCTGCCGTCGGCGTGCTGCAGGTTCTGCACTTCGACGTCGGAGAGAGACAGCCCGCCCTCTTCAAGCGCCTGCAGCAGGAAGAAGTACGGGTCCGTGCCCTTCGTGGCCGCGATCGAGGCGCCCTTGAGGTCTTCGATCGAAGCGATGTCACTGTCCGGGCCGACGACGATGGCCGACCATTCCGGCTGCGAGTAGATGTCGATGACCTGGATCGGAGAACCGTTGGCACGCGCGAGCAACGCAGCCGATCCGGCTGTCGAGCCGACATCCACCGACCCCGAACGAAGCAACTCGTTGGCCTTGTTCGAGCCGGCCGACTGCACCCACTCGACGTCCACGTCGTCCCCGAGGATGTCATCGAGAAGGCCCTGGTCGCGGACGACGAGGCTGAGCGGGTTGTATGTCGCGAAGTCGACGGACAGCGTGTCGGACGACCACTCCGTGGACCCCGAGGTGCTCCCGGTGTCGGATGCGGTGGCGTTCTCGCCGGCGACGCAGCCGGTCGCGACGAGCATCATCGTCCCGGCGACCGCGATCGCAGGGATGATTCGGCGGGTGGTGATGCTCATCTGGACTCCTCGGTGATGCGGTGGTGGGTGTCGACGCCGAGGCCTTCGAGAAGCTCGGCGCGCAGGTCGGCGAGTCCGCGATCGGCGCGGTCGCGAGGACGGATGCCCGGCACGAGGATCGTGCGCGAGATGGACGGCTCGTCGACGTCTGCACCGTTCAGCGTTCGCAGCAACAGCACTCGGTCGGCGAGATAGAGGGCCTCTTCGACGTCGTGCGTGACGAGGAGGATGGTGGTGGGCTCGGCCGCATGGATCTTGAGAAGCAGATCGTGCATGCGCAGGCGCGTCAGAGCGTCGAGCGCGCCGAAGGGCTCGTCGAGCAGCAGCACACCAGGGTTCCGGGCGAGAGCGCGGGCGAGCGAGGCACGCTGGGCCATTCCGCCGGAGACTTCGCGCGGACGCTGATCGGCGGCCTGTTCGAGGCCCACCAGGTGCAGCAGCTCCCGCACGCGCTCACGTCCGGCACGACGAGCCGTTCCGCGGGGCAGACCGAGTTCGACGTTCTGGGCGATCGTGCGCCACGGCAGCAACCGGGGCTCCTGGAAGGCGATGGCGGTGCGCTCGTCGACATCGGTGACGCCGACGGCATCGAGGCGGATGTTGCCACGGGTCGGGGTGTCCAGCCCGCCGACGAGGCGCAGGAGCGTCGACTTGCCGCAGCCGGACGGACCGACCACCGCGAGGATCTCGCCGGCGCTGATGTCGAGGTCGATCCCCCGGAGCACGTCGCGTCGCCCGTGCGGCAGCGGGAAGGAGCGCTCAACACCGTCGAGCCGCACGCTCTGCGCCGTCCCGGCCGCAGTCGATGCGTCGGCGAGGCGCGGCGAGGGCAACAGCGTGGTCATACCCTCATGCTGGCCGACGGGCTCCGATGTTACGAATGGGGCCGTAATGTTCCGTCACGCAAGACGTGGAGGGGAACAGCGGGTACGCGAAACGGGCCGCCGCACCCGCCCGAAGGCGGGGCGACGACCCGTTTCAGAGACGTGCTTAAGCGTTGCCGCCCGAGAGCTTCTCGCGCAGAGCTGCGAGAGCCTCGTCGTCCGCCAGGGTGCCGGCGCCGGCAACCTCGGTGGCGAAGGCCTGGCCACCGAAGTCTTCTCCGGCTGCGGCCTCGGCCTCGGCCGCCTTGACGACCTGAGCCTTGTGCGCTTCCCAACGAGCCTGGGCTGCAGCGTACTCCTGCTCCCATGCCTCGCGCTGGGCGTCGAAGCCTTCCTTCCACGCACCGGTCTCGGCGTCGAAGCCCTCCGGGTACTTGTACTCGCCGTTCTCGTCGTACTCGGCGAGCATGCCGTACAGAGCCGGGTCGAACTCGGTGCCGTTGGGGTCGACCGACTCGTTGGCCTGCTTCAGCGACAGCGAGATGCGACGACGCTCGAGGTCGATGTCGATGACCTTGACGAAGACCTCTTCGCCGACGGAGACGACCTGCTCAGCCAGCTCGACGTGCTTGCTGGAGAGCTCGGAGATGTGGACGAGGCCCTCGATGCCGTCTGCGACGCGAACGAACGCACCGAACGGAACGAGCTTCGTGACCTTACCCGGCGTGACCTGACCGATCGCGTGGGTGCGGGCGAAGACCTGCCACGGGTCCTCCTGCGTCGCCTTCAGCGACAGGGAGACGCGCTCGCGGTCGAGGTCGACCTCGAGGATCTCGACGGTGACCTCCTGGCCGACCTCGACGACCTCGGAGGCGTGCTCGATGTGCTTCCAGGACAGCTCGGAGACGTGCACGAGGCCGTCCACGCCACCCAGGTCGACGAACGCACCGAAGTTGACGATCGACGAGACGACACCCTTGCGGACCTGACCCTTGTGCAGGTTGTTCAGGAACGTGGTGCGCGACTCCGACTGCGTCTGCTCGAGCAGCGCGCGGCGGCTCAGGACGACGTTGTTGCGGTTCTTGTCGAGCTCGAGGATCTTCGCCTCGATCTCCTGGCCGAGGTACGGCGTGAGGTCGCGGACGCGACGCAGCTCGATGAGCGAAGCCGGGAGGAAGCCACGGAGGCCGATGTCGACGATGAGTCCACCCTTGACGACCTCGATGACCGTGCCGGTGACGACGCCGTCGTTCTCCTTGATCTTCTCGACGTCTCCCCATGCACGCTCGTACTGAGCACGCTTCTTGGAGAGGATCAAGCGGCCTTCCTTGTCCTCCTTCTGGAGGACGAGTGCCTCGACCAGATCGCCGACAGCGACGACCTCGTTGGGGTCGACGTCGTGCTTGATCGAGAGCTCGCGCGAGGGGATGACACCCTCGGTCTTGTAGCCGACATCGAGGAGGACCTCATCGCGGTCGATCTTGACGATCGTGCCTTCGATGATGTCGCCGTCGTTGAAGAACTTCAGGGTCTTCTCGACCGCGGCCAGGAAGTCCTCAGCAGATCCGATGTCGTTGATGGCGACCTGCTTGGTGGCCGGGGCGGTCGTTGCGGTAGTCATGTAGTGGGTTGTCCTTGTTGAATGGAGACTCGGGCTGAGAGTCAACGACCGCGCACGGCCGACAGCATGCTTCTCAGCAGTTGGATTTTGGTTTTCTCGTCACGAGGGCATGCGCATGCACGCCACGAGTGACGGTTAAGGCTATCAGAAGTTCGCGCACCGCAGGAGTCGGATCCGAACGCCCTCCCTGTGGATAACTCGAACCGACCGAAGCCCATTCCTCCTACGGTGGCGGGGTGACACCGGCTACTCCCCTGACCCCCGCCCTTCCGCCGCGACTTGCGATCCTCGTGGCCGCCGTCGCGCTGCTCGTGGGGTGCGCCCCCGACCCCGGGCCGACCCCGACCCCGACCGCCGCCTTCGCGTCCGAAGAAGAAGCGTTCGCCGCCGCCGAGGCCACCTACCGCGCGTACGCAGATGCGTCTAACTCGACGGACCTCCATGATCCGCAGACTTTTGAATCGGTATATGCCTGGCTCCGCGGTGATGCACTTGCGGCCGCGCGCGAAAACTACAGCCAGTTCTATGCGAGCGGAATGACGCGAACTGGCGACACGTTGTTCGACTCCTTCACGCCGATCAGCTACGAGAATTCGACAGTCACAGCTCGTCTTTGCTTGGACGTTTCGGAGGTCGGTCTAGTGGATGCTGAAGGCATCTCTGTAGTCCCAGACGAACGGGCGCCAAGGCAGGCGCTTGAGGTGCAGTTCACAAACGCCCAAACGTCGTCTTCGCTTGCAATCTCGTCCACGATCGCCACCTCGGAGATCGAATGCTAGGTGCATGGACCAGAGCGATCGGCCTCCTGCTCGCCGCAACCGTCGCGACGGCCGGTCTTCAGAACACGCCGCCTCCCCAGGCCGGAATAGACGAAGTCTGGGCGTCCAACAGGCCCGATGCCCTCGTGATCTCAGCCACCGAAACGGAGAAGTCTCCGGATGGCGCTTCCCCCGGTTCACCAGGCACCCCCGACGCACCGCCGCCGTGTGTTCCCGATCCGGTGCGAACCACGAGTTGTGGGATCTCGGCGGAACGCGTGACGAACGACGACGGCGTGCCGCTCACGATCACCGATGTCGCACAGTTCGCGCCCGCACCCGTGACGACAGTGGGCGAGCCCGGCAACGTGGGCGTCGCAGGGCTGCCGATGAACTTCGTGGCTTCGGCATCGGTGCAGACCCGCAGCGGCACTCTCCTGGGCCGACCGGTCAGCGTGCGGTTCTCCCCCGCTCGTTTCGTCTTCTCCTATGGGGATGGCAGCACAGCGACCACAGCAGGCAGCGGCCAGACGTGGACCGTACTCGGGCAGGCGCCGTTCACTCCGACGCCGACGAGCCATACCTATCGCACCCGCGGAACCTTCCTCACCCACGTCACGGCGTACTACACGGCAGAGGTCGACATCGGTGGAGGCTGGTTCCCGGTGGCCGGCGAACTCGCCATCGAGGGTTCCACGCAGCGGATCCGTATCTATGAGGCCGACACTGCTCTCGTCGCTCGCACCTGTGCCGAACAACCCCGCGCCACGGGGTGTTGAGCGCCAGGACAGTCCGCTCTCCGCACCCTGCGTCGGACCGCCGTGCCAGACTGTCGTTCGTGACCGATCGACTGATGCTGCTCGACACCGCCAGCCTCTATTTCCGTGCGTTCTACGGCGTCCCCGACAAGGTGACGGCACCCGACGGCTCCCCGATCAATGCCGCTCGCGGTCTCCTCGACATCATCGCCAAGCTCGTCACCCTCTACGAGCCCACACACGTGATCGCCTGCTGGGACGACGACTGGCGACCGCAGTGGCGCGTCGACCTCATCCCCACCTACAAGACCCACCGCGTCGTGGAGGTGGTCGCCAGCGGCCCCGATGTCGAAGAGGTCCCCGACCCCCTCGAAGCGCAGATCCCCCTCATCCGCGAGACTCTGGCGGCCATCGGCATTCCCATCATCGGCGTCGCCGAGCACGAGGCCGACGACGTGATCGGCACCCTCGCCACGAAGGCCACGATGCCCGTCGACATCGTGACCGGCGACCGTGACCTGTTCCAGCTGGTGGATGATGCACGTGACGTCCGCGTCATCTACACCGCCCGCGGAATGAGCAACCTCGAGGTCGTGACCGACGCCACCGTCGTCGCGAAGTACGGGGTGCTCCCCTCGCAGTACGCCGATTTTGCGACCATGCGCGGCGATGCTTCGGATGGCCTGCCCGGCGTCGCCGGCGTGGGTGAGAAGACCGCGGCCACCCTGCTGCAGACGCACGCAGACCTGGAGGGCATCCGTGCCGCGGCGAAAGCGGGCGAAGGGATGAGCGCCGGAGTACGGGCGAAGCTGCTCGCCGCGTCCGAGTATCTCGACGTCGCCCCGACGGTGGTCGCGGTCGCGACGTCGCTGCCGATCACGGTCCCCGACGTCCCCCTGCGCGTGCTCGACCCCGCGGAGGCGGATGCCGCAACGGCTCTCGCCGAGAAATGGAACCTCGGCGGCTCGATGACGCGTGCCCTCACTGCCGTGTCGAACGCCGCCCTCGCCGCAGACTGACGGCCGGGGTTCGACGGCGAATCACTCCGCCCAGGCGAGCAGCCGCTCGAGACCCCAGGTCGTGACGATCCGCGCTGACGGGACGCCGGCGCGCTCTGCACGTTCTGCTCCGTGGTCGAGCAGCGAGAGCTGGCCGGGCGCGTGCGCATCCGAATCGATCGAGAACAGGCATCCCTCAGCGAGAGCGATCGCGATCAGATCGTCCGGCGGATCCTGCCGCTCCGGTCGCGAGTTGATCTCGACCGCCACGCCGTTCTCCGCGCAGGCGGCGAAAACGGCCTGGGCATCGAACGTCGACGGAGGGCGCGTTCCTCGGTCGCCCTGCACGAGGCGTCCGGTGCAGTGCCCGAGCACGTTGACCCGAGGGTGCGCGACCGCGGCGATCATGCGTGCGGTCATCGCCCGCGCATCCATGCGCAGTTTGGAATGAACCGACGCCACGACGATGTCCAGCTCGGCGAGCAGACCGTCCTCCTGGTCGAGGCCCCCGTCTTCCAGGATGTCGACCTCGATGCCCGCGAGCAGGGTGAAGCCGTCACCGGATTCCGCGCGGACCAGCGGCATCTGCTCCCGAAGGCGCTCGGCCGACAGCCCCCGAGCGACCCGGAGGCGCGGCGAATGATCGGTGATCGCCTGGTACTCATGTCCGAGCGCCCTGGCAGCGGCAGCCATCACCGAGATCGGTGTGGTCCCGTCCGACCAGTCCGTGTGCGCGTGCAGATCGCCGCGGAGCTTCCCGCGGAGCTCCGACATGCGCTCGGGCTCGACATCACCGCGCAACTCGACGAGGTAGTCGGGGACCTGCCCGGCCTGCGCCTGGCGAATCACCGCGAAGGTGGACTCGCCGATACCTTTGGCTGCACGCAGCCGTGTGGGATCGCGCTGAACGTCGTCGGGCAGATCCCGCAGGGTCGCAGCTGCCTGGCGGAAGGCCTTCGCGCGATACCGCGACGCACGCTCACGCTCCAGCAGGGAGGCGATCTCGAGCAGCGCGTCGACGGGATCCACGGTCACTCCTTCGGTGACGAGAGTTCGCGACTCACACCGATCCACTGGTCGAGCTTCGCGTGCGCGCGCCCGTCGTCGATCGCGGCCGACGCCTTCTCATAGCCCTCGCGCAGGCGCTCCAGAATCGGACGCTGCACCTGACCAGCGTCCTGCGACAGCTCGAAGGCCACGATGCCGGCAGCGGCATTCAGCAGCACGATGTCGCGCACAGCGCCGGGTTCCCCCGCCAGCGTGCGTCGGAGCACCTCCGCGTTGTGCTGGGGCGAGCCACCGATCAGGTCGGCGAGATCGGCGATCGGGATGCCGAGGTCGCGCGGGTCGAGGTCATGCTCGTGGATGTCGCCGCGCGTGACCTCCCAGATCCGGCTGTGCCCGGTCGTGGTGAGTTCGTCGAGGCCGTCGTCCCCACGGAAGACGAGCGCCGTGGCGCCACGGGTCCGGAAGACACCGGTGATGAGCGGAACGCGCTCGATCTGCGCGACGCCGACGGCATTGGCTTCGGCACGTGCGGGATTGCAGAGCGGCCCGAGCATGTTGAAGACGGTGGGGACACCCAGCTCGGCGCGCACGGCGCCCGCGTGCTTGAAACCGGGGTGGAATGCGCCCGCCCATGCGAACGTGATGCCGGTGCGGTCGAGGATGGTCGCGACGGCCGCCGGATCGAGGGAGAGCTCGAGTCCCAGCGCCCCGAGGACGTCGGACGAACCCGAAGCCGAGCTTGCGGCCCGATTCCCGTGCTTGACCACTGGAACGCCAGTCGCACCGATGACGATCGCCGCCGTGGTCGACACGTTCACCGTGCCGACGCGGTCGCCGCCCGTTCCCACGATGTCGAGCACATCCGGCGACACCGGCAGCGGAACGGCCGCCTCGAGGATCGCATCACGGAAACCGACGATCTCGTCGATCGTCTCGCCCTTCGCCCGCAACGCGATGAGGAAGCCTGCGAGCTGGGCTTCGCTGACGTCGCCCTGCATGATCTGGCGCATGGCCCAGGTGGACTCCCAGACGCTGAGATCGCGACGCTCCAGCAGAGAAGTGAGCACGTCGGACCAGGTCAGCGAATCAGCCATGTGTGCGATCCTATCGGCGCGGAGAAAACATGCAGATCCTTCGCATCGGAGCTCCGATCCGCGGCCGACCGCTGTTTCCCGCGGATTCACCAGGTATTCGCAGGGTTTTCTTAGGGTCCCCTAAGTCGCAGACGGGTGAATCGAAGGGCGCTGGTGCAAGAATCACGCCCGAGATCGGCCATAATGGAGGGGTGACGACCTCAGCGACGTATGCCCCGGCGGCGAGAACGATTAAGCGGCCCAACCCGGTAGCTGTCGGCACCATTGTGTGGCTCGGCAGTGAGGTGATGTTCTTCGCGGGACTCTTCGCGATCTACTTCACCCTCCGCAGCACCTCACCGGAGCTGTGGGCTGACCGGACCGAGCTGCTGAACGTCCCGTTCGCCGCAGTGAACACTGCGATCCTGGTCCTGTCCTCGTTCACGTGCCAGATGGGCGTGTTCGCGGCAGAAGACCTGCAGCCCTACAAGATCGGCAAGGGGCAGAAGAACGGCGCCGGCCGCCGTCGTCTGTTCGGCTGGGGAATGGTCGAGTGGTTCTTCCTCACCTTCGCCCTCGGCGCGATCTTCGTGTCCGGCCAGGTCTGGGAGTACGCACAGCTGGTCGCTGAAGGCATGCCGATCGGCGCCGACTCCTACGCCTCGGCGTTCTACCTGACGACCGGCTTCCACGCCCTGCACGTCACCGGTGGGCTCGTCGCGTTCCTGCTCGTCATCGGCCGCGCCTACGCCGTCAAGAACTTCCGGCACAAGGAGGCGACCTCCTCGATCGTGGTGTCCTACTACTGGCACTTCGTCGACGTCGTCTGGATCGTGCTGTTCCTCGTTATCTACTTCCTGAAATAAGAGCGGAGCTGATCCCCGAGATGGCACGAGAGAAGAAGCGCCGTTCCAGCGGTCGTCGCAGCCCTTTGGCGGCGGCCGCGCTCATCGGAGCAGGCCTCATGATCACCGGCGCGGTCTATGCCGGTGCAACCGCCGCATTCGCAGCGTCCGACACGCAGGCTGCGACGACCCAGCTGACCGTCGAAGACGGCGAGAAGCTGTTCACGGCGAACTGCGCCACCTGCCACGGTCTCGACCTGCAGGGAACCGCCAACGGCCCCAGCCTCTACGGCGTGGGCGAGCTGGCGACCGAGTTCCAGCTGTCGACCGGTCGCATGCCTCTGCAGATGCAGGGACCGCAGGCGCCGCAGAAGGAGCCGCAGTTCACCGAAGAGCAGATCCTCGCGATCTCCTCGTTCGTGCAGTCCACGGCCCCCGGCCCGACCTTCCCGGACGAGCGCATCCTCGATGGGGAAGGCGACGTCTCGCACGGAGCCGAACTGTTCCGCGTGAACTGCGCCATGTGCCACAACGTGGCCGCAGCCGGTGGTGCACTCACCGAGGGCAAGTACGCCCCCGCCCTGACCGAGACCAGTGCCCTGCACATCTACGCGGCCATGGTCACCGGCCCGCAGAACATGCCGGTCTTCGGTGACATGAACCTGTCCGACGAGGACAAGCGCGACATCATCTCGGCTCTGCTCTTCCAGCAGCAGTCCGTGCAGGTCGGCGGCTTCTCGCTCGGCTCCCTCGGGCCGGTCTCCGAGGGACTGTTCGTGTGGATCTTCGGTATCGGCGCGCTCGTCGCCGCCACCGTGTGGATCACGGCGAAGTCCAACTGACGCTTATTCATCGAAGAGGAACGTACGAGGAGCACCATGGCACACGACGACGACTCGCAGGCTCTTGACAGGGCCTACCAGCCCTCTCCGGGGCTGGGTGTCGCAGTCAGCGATCCCGTGCAGAACCCCGGGCTTCCGCCGCATCGCGAGCGGATGACCGATAAGGACCCGCGCGCTGAGAAGGCCGCTGTCCGCACTGTCTACACGCTGTTCTACCTCTCGCTCGCGGGAAGCATCTGGGCGGTCGCCGCTTACATGCTGTTCCCGATCGAGAGCGGCGCGCTCATCGACATCCGGCAGAACAACCTCTTCATCGGTCTCGGGATCGCTCTCGCGCTCCTGGCCCTCGGAATCGGTGCGATCCACTGGTCCAAGGCGCTCATGTCCGACAAGGAGTTCATCGAGCACCGTCACCCCACGCGCGGCAAGGACTCGACGCGCGAGGCTGCGATCAAGGCCTTCTCCGACGCGAACGAGGAGTCGGGCTTCGGGCGCCGCTCCATGATCCGCAACTCCCTGTTCGCCGCGATCGTCGCCTCGATCATCCCCGGAGTCACGCTGTTCCGTGGCCTCGCACCGCACTCCACGCCTGACGACCCCCTCGCCGGCGACCCGGTCGCACTCCTCAAGCACACGATGTGGGAAGAGGGCAGCCGCCTCGTCCGCGACCCCGACGGCACCCCGATCCGCGCTGCGGACGTGACCCTCGGATCCGCGTTCCACGTGATCCCCGAAGAGCTCGCCACGCTCAGTCACCACGACGGCTACCTCGAGGAGAAGGCGAAGGCCATCGTCCTCATGATGCGCCTGCGTCCCGAGCAGCTGATCGAAGCTGAGGACCGCAAGGACTGGTCGTACGACGGCATCGTCGCCTACTCCAAGGTCTGCACGCACGTCGGCTGCCCCGTGGCCCTCTACGAGCAGCAGACCCATCACCTCCTGTGCCCGTGCCACCAGTCGCAGTTCGACGTCACGGACCACGCCAAGGTCATCTTCGGCCCTGCGGCACGTCCGCTGCCGCAGCTGCCCATCACCGTCGATGACGAGGGCTACCTGGTCGCACGCAGCGACTTCAAGGAACCCGTCGGCCCGAGCTTCTGGGAGCGCCATTGAGCACCGCAACGCTGTCCAAAGACGACAACGACACCAAGGCACCCCTCGGCGGTCGCTTCGTCGGTGCCGCGTCGAACTACATCGATGAGCGCACCAGCATCTCCGGTTTCGTCAAGGAACTCGGACGGAAGATCTTCCCCGACCACTGGTCGTTCATGCTCGGCGAGATCGCGCTGTGGAGCTTCGTCGTCGTGTTCCTCTCCGGAACCTTCCTGACGTTCTTCTTCGACGCGTCGATGGTCGAGACCCACTACACCGGCGCCTACGCCCCGATGCGTGGGATCGAGATGTCGGCGGCTCTCGAGTCTTCGCTGCACATCTCCTTCGATCTGCGAGGCGGCCTCCTGGTCCGTCAGATCCACCACTGGGCCGCTCTGGTGTTCATCGCCGGAATCGGCGTGCACATGCTCCGCGTGTTCTTCACCGGCGCATTCCGCAAGCCGCGCGAGCTCAACTGGGTCATCGGTTTCGTCCTGTTCATCCTCGCGATGGCAGAGGGCTTCACCGGCTACTCGCTCCCCGACGACCTGCTCTCGGGTAACGGCCTCCGCATCATCGACGGCATGATCAAGGGTCTCCCCCTGATCGGCACATGGACCTCGTTCCTCCTCTTCGGTGGCGAGTTCCCGGGAACCGACATCGTCGGACGTCTGTACACCCTCCACATCCTGTTGCTCCCGATGCTGGTCATCGCGCTGATCGTCGTGCACCTGATGCTGATGATCGTCAACAAGCACACGCAGTTCGCGGGCCCCGGCCGCACGAACGACAACGTCGTGGGCTACCCGATGATGCCGGTGTACATGTCGAAGATGGGCGGCTACCTGTTCATCGTGTTCGGCACCATCGTGCTGATCGCGACGTTCTTCCAGATCAACCCGATCTGGAACTACGGCCCCTACGACCCCTCGCCCGTCTCCGCCGGTACTCAGCCCGACTGGTACATCGGGTTCGCCGACGGCGCGCTGCGCCTGGCTCCCTCGAACTGGGACATCGTGTTCCTCAACCACACGTGGTCGTTCGGGATCATCGCCCCTGTCCTCGTACTCGGTCTGTTCATCGTGATCGTCGCGATCTATCCCTTCCTCGAGGCATGGGTCACCGGAGACAAGCGCGAGCACCACATCGCTCAGCGTCCCCGCAACGCGGCGACGCGTACGGCGATCGGTGCCGCCGGCGTCATCTTCTACGCGGTCCTGTGGGCAGCGGCTTCGTCCGACCTCATCGCGACGCACTTCATGCTCACGATGGAAGGCGTGATCCACACGCTGCAAGCGCTCCTGTTCCTCGGCCCGATCCTCGGATACTTCGTCACCAAGCGCATCTGCATCGCGCTGCAGAAGAAGGATCGTGAGATCGTCCTGCACGGATACGAGTCCGGACGCATCGTCCGCCTCCCCGGTGGTGAGTTCATCGAGGTGCACCAGCCTGTCGACAAGTACGACCGCTGGAAGCTCATCGACGTCGACAGCTACGAGCCCCTCGTGGTTCGCCCGAATGCCAAGGGCCGCATCCCGTGGACGGAGAACCTCCGTTCCTCGATCTCCCGCTGGTTCTTCGAGGACCGTATCGCTCCGCTCACGCAGGCCGAGGTCGAGGCAGCTGACGCCCATCAGCATCACGTCACGGCTCACAACGAGGAGACCGAGGCCGCAGAGATCCAGGGCGCCCACGAGCGCGCCGGCTTCCCTGACGCCCCGCTCACCGTCGATGAGACGCACGTCGACGAGACGCCGAACACCCCCAGCACGGTCATCGCCACCGAGCCGGTGAAGAAGCCTCGGAAGAAGAAGTCGGAGGACGGCGAGTAGTCGCCACTCCCCCATCGAAGAAGGCCCCGCTCACACGAACGGGGCCTTCTTCGTCACCCGCCCGATGAAAGGATCGAACCATGTCATCCGTCGTCCGCCTGATCCGTGCCGACAACCTCGCGGAAACCCCCTACGCTTACGCTGCCACCGCACCGGCCGGATCCCGCCTCATCTTCCTCGCCGGCGCGTGCCCGCTCAACGATGACGGCTCGACCGCTGCGCCCGGAGACTACGCGGCCCAGGCGGCACGCTGCGTCGAGACGCTCAAGGGCGCACTGGAGGTCGCGGGCGCCGACCTGACCGACGTGATCAGCACGCGCGTGCTCGTGGCGTCCACGTCGCAAGCAGACCTCGTCACGGCGTGGGATGTGATCCATGCCGCTTTCGGCGCGCACGATGTGCCCAGCACCCTGCTGGGCGTGACGGTCCTCGGCTATGACGACCAGCTCGTGGAGATCGAAGCGATCGCCGCCGTCGCCGACGGGTGATCATGGAGGTCTTGATCCGCGAGGCACGTCCCGCCGACGACGCAGCCACGGAGCGCATCGAGATCGCCGCGGACGTCCTGCTGGTCGAGAGGTTCGGTGCCGTCGATTGGCCGCCGCCCACGCCCCCGCACGAGCGTGCCACGGTGCCCGGGTTCGTACTCGTGGCCGAGCACGACGGCGATGAGACCTCGTCGTCGGACCTCATCGGCTTCGCGCATATTCTGGAGATCGAGGGAGGCACCCACCTCGAGCAGCTCTCGGTGCTTCCGCAGTTCGGGCGACGCGGTATCGGACGCCGACTGCTGGCGGCTGCGATGGCGGAGGCCCGACGCCGTGGCAGCTCGAGGATGACGCTTCGCACCTATGCGGATGTCCTCTGGAATGCGCCGTTCTACGCGTCCTGCGGTTTCGCCGTGACGACGCCGGACACCCCTCTGCTGTGCAGCCTGGTCCAGGTCGAGGAGGAGCTCGGTCTCCTGCGCCACGGGCCCCGCGTGCAGATGACGGTACGCCTCTGACCGCGGCGGCGATATCGCTGACCGTTTTCGCACGCCGATCGGCAGGAACACGAAGGACGCCGCGGAGCTCGGCGAAATAGGCTGGGCACATGATCGACCGTGCCGACTACTACGCCGCCAAACTCGCCTACGAGACCGACGCCAGCGATGTCCATGCAGCCCGTCAGGCCCAGAGCGACATCGTCGTGGTCGATGTACGGTCCGAAGAGGCATGGGCACAGGGGCGCGTGGCCGGTGCCATCCATATGCACTACAGCGAGATCGCGGCGAGAGCACCGCGTGAGATCTCCCCCGGTGCCGAGGTCGTGGTGTACTGCTGGAGCCCCGGCTGCAACGCCGGCGCCAAGGGCGCACTCGAGTTCTCCCGACTGGGCTACAACGTGCGTGAGATGATCGGCGGCTTCGAGTACTGGGTGCGCGAAGGCCATCCGGTCGAAGACGCCGACGGGACGCACCGACGTCCGGTCGACCCACTGACCGGGATTGCGCGCATCCGAACCCGCGCCTGACCGCCTCGCGCTGAAACATGAAGAAGGCCCCCGGACGGATCCGGGGGCCTTCTCGACGTCAGTCGCGTCAGCGAGCGAAGTAGCCGCGGTAGTACTCGTACACCCAGCCGACGATCGCGACGACGAAGATCGCGAGGCCGATCGGGAGCAGGAAGTGCCCCACAGCCAGGCCGACGACGAAGACTCCCGCAGAAGCGGCGAGCACGATCGGCCACCAGGACCACGGGCTGAACTCGCCGAGCTCGGGGTCACCGTCGTCGATGTCCGCGGTGAGGATGTCTTCGGGGAGCTCACCGCTCTGCGCCTTGTGCGTGCGGTCCAGGTAGAACGCGATCATCGCGGCCATGAACGCCGAGAAGAACAGAGCGACCGTACCGACCCACTCGATCCGCATGGCGAAGTCGTCCGCCGGCGTTGCGAGGATGTGCCAGCCGGTGTAGATGACACCGACGAGGGCGAAGAACGCCGTCAGGATCCACCAGAGAATGACATTGTCGCGCATGACTTAGTGGGCCTCTCGCTCGCCGGGTGCCGTGGTCGCGAACTCGGCGGCCTCCGGGTGGTTCAGGTCGAACGCAGGACGCTCGCTGCGAATGCGCGGGATCGACGTGAAGTTGTGACGCGGCGGCGGGCAGGACGTCGCCCATTCGAGCGAAGCGCCGTACCCCCAGGGGTCGTTGACCGTGACCTTCGGTGCCTTGCGAGCCGTGATCCAGACGTTCAGGAAGAACGGGAGCATCGAAGCGCCGAGGATGATCGCTCCGATCGTCGACACCTGGTTCTGCCAGGTCCAGCCGTCGGCGGCCGAGTAGTCCGCGTAGCGACGGACCATTCCGTCGACACCCAGCCAGTGCTGGATGAGGAACGTCATGTGGAAGCCGATGAAGAGCAACCAGAAGTGCACGTAGCCGAGACGCTCGTTGAGCATGCGCCCGGTCCACTTGGGCCACCAGAAGTAGAAGCCGGCGAACATGGCGAACACGACCGTGCCGAACACCACGTAGTGGAAGTGCGCGACGACGAAGTAGGAGTCGGAGAGCGCGAAGTCCAGCGGCGGGGCTGCCAGGATCACACCGGTCAGACCACCGAAGACGAACGAGACCAGGAACCCGAGGGCGAACACCATCGGCGTCTCGAAGGTCACGGACCCTCGCCAGAGAGTTCCGATCCAGTTGAAGATCTTCACGCCGGTCGGCACCGCGATGAGCATCGTCATCAGAGCGAAGAACGGCAGCAGGACCGAGCCGGTGACGTACATGTGGTGAGCCCACACCGCCACCGAGAGCGCGGCGATCGCGATCGTGGCGTAGACGAGCGTCTTGTACCCGAAGATCGGCTTGCGGCTGAAGACCGGGAAGATCTCCGACACGATGCCGAAGAACGGCAGGGCGATGATGTAGACCTCAGGGTGCCCGAAGAACCAGAACAGGTGCTGCCAGAGCAGGACACCACCGTTGGCCGGGTCGTAGATGTGGGCGCCGAGGATACGGTCCGCGGCTGCGGCGAAGATGGCCGCAGCGAGGACCGGGAACGCCATCAGGATCAGAAGGCTCGTGATGAGCGTGTTCCACGAGAAGATCGGCATGCGCCACATCGTCATACCAGGAGCACGCATCGTGATGATCGTGGTGATGAAGTTGACGGCACCGAGGATCGTTCCGAAACCGGAGATTCCCAGTCCCACCATCCACAGGTTCCCACCGGCGCCCGGAGAGAAGGACGCTCCGGCGAGTGGCTGATAGGCGAACCACCCGAAGGAGGCCGCGCCCTGCGGCGTGAGGAAGCCCGCGACCGCGATGGTCGAGCCGAAGAGGAAGAGCCAGAAGGCGAAGGCGTTCAGACGCGGGAAGGCGACGTCGGGCGCACCGATCTGCAGCGGAAGGATCGCATTGGCGAAACCTGCGAACAGCGGCGTCGCGAACATCAGCAGCATGATCGTGCCGTGCATCGTGAACAGCTGGTTGTACTGCTCCTTGGTCGGGATGATCTGCATTCCCGGCGCGAACAGCTCAGCACGGATGACGAGGGCCATCACACCGCCGAGGAGGAAGAACATCACCGAGGCGATCAGGTACATGTACCCGATGGTCTTGTGGTCGGTGGACGTGATCCACTTGACGACGATGTTGCCCTTCTGCTCCACGCGCGAGGAGCTCATGAGAGCGGCCTGGCGGGCGGGCAGACTGGTGGGACGAGATCTGGGAGCCTCGTCGGTACGGGGAGCTTCAGTGGTCGACATGGCTTACTCCCCTCCTTCCTCGGTGTCGGTCGTCGGGGTCGTTCCCGGGAAGTTCGAGAGACGGTCGTAGGCGTCGGTGATGTCGCCCGTGTTGCCCTTCTCTTCGAGCGTCTGGAGGTAGGCCTCGTAATCGTCCTCGGAGACGACCTTCACGTTGAAGAGCATCATCGAGTGGTATTCACCGCAGAGCTCGGCGCACTTACCGGCGTACTCGCCCTCGCGGGTCGGGATGAAGGACCACGAGTTGTCCTTCCCGATGTACATGTCCTTCTTGTAGAGGAAGTCGATGATCCAGAAGGAGTGGATGACGTCACGCGACTGAAGGTTGATCGTGACCTTCTTGTCGACGGGCAGCACCAGCGTGGGCAGCTGCGCCTGGTCGATGTTGCCGTCCTTGTCCGGCTGAGCCTGGATGCCCATCGTCCATACGGCGTCGGAGTTGTCCTCTTTGTCACCGTCGTACTGGAAGTCCCACGCCCACTGCTTGGCGATCGCGGTGATCTCGACATCGGGGTCGTCCCACTTGGCTTCGATCGCGGTCTGGTCGCGAGCCGTGAAGAAGAACATGCCCAGCACGAGGAAGAGCGGCACGATCGTGTAGAAGATCTCGATCGGCATGTTGTAGCGCATCTGCACCGGCAGGCCGGTCTGGCCCTTGCGACGGCGGTACGCGATCGCAGCCCAGGCCATCAGGCCCCAGGTGATGATTCCGACGGCGAGGAGCACGATCCACGAGTTCACCCAGAGCGACGAGACGCGCTCGGTCTGATTGGTGGCTGCGGGGCCATCCTCCACGAAGCCCGGAAGAAAGCCGTTCAGCTCGGTGGGAGAGCATCCCGCCAGGGCCAAGGCTGCCGCAACTCCCACAGGGAGGGCGGCCCAACGAAGGCTGCGTTTCGAGGGCACGATGCACCTTTCAGATCGCGAACAGAGCACACCCAAGTCTAGGGCAACCTCACACCTGATTCATGCCATCCACGCAGGTTGCTGGATGCAGAACGGCCGCCGTCACCGATCGGTGACGGCGGCCGTGGTCCGCGAAGCGAGGATCAGTGGAAGCTGTCGCCGCACGCGCAGCTACCCGCCGCGTTGGGGTTGTCGATCGTGAAGCCCTGCTCGGAGATCGTGTCCTTGAAGTCGATCGCCGCACCATCGAGGTACGGGACGCTCATGTTGTCGATGATCACCTCGACGCCGTCGAAGTCGACGGTCTCATCGCCTTCGAGGTAGCGCTCGTCGAAGTACAGCTGATAGATCAGGCCCGAGCAGCCACCGGGCTGCACGGCGACACGGAGGCGCAGATCGTCGCGCCCCTCCTGTTCGAGGAGGTTCTTGACCTTCGTGGCGGCAGCGTCGGTCAGGGTGACGCCGTGTGCGCGGGTGGTCTCTGGGGAGAGGGTGGTGTCGCTCATGTCGCTCCTTGTGACGGGCCGCAGGTGCACGGCTTCTCGGACGATTCTACCGCCGCAGACGCTGTGAGGCTCAGAGTTGGGTGGCATTCATCCGAGCCAGGAGCAGAGCCTCGCTCGCGACGGCATGGCGGAACGTATCCAGGTGCAGCGACTCGTTCGGGCTGTGCGCCCGCGAGTGGGGGTCTTCGACCCCGGTCACCAGGATCTGTGCGGCGGGGAACTCCCGCACCAGATCCGCGATGAAGGGGATGGATCCGCCCACGCCGAGGTCGACCGGAGCGACTCCGTAGCCGTCGCGCATCGCGTCACGGGTCAACGCCACGGCCCACCCGCTCGTGTCGACCAGGAAGCCGTCGCCGAGATCGACGTCGGAGAACGTGAGCTCCGCGCCGAACGGTGCATGGGCGCGGAGGTGGGCTTCGAGCGCCTCGTAGGCTTCCTGCCCCGTCTGGCCCGGTGCGACACGAGCACTGATCACCACGGTGACCTCGGGAAGGAGCGTGTTGGAGGCTGCGGCGACGGTCGTGGAGTCGATACCGATGACGGTGACCGCGGGCTTGTTCCAGATCCGGCTGAGGATCGTCCCGTTGCCGATCGGTGTGGTGGCGGGAAGCAGCCCGGCCTCATCCCGCAGCGTCGCCTCGGTGTAGTCCGGAGTGGCCGCATCGCGCGCGGTCATCCCCTCGACCGCGACCGCGCCGTCCTCGTCCCAGAGCGTCGCGAGCAGCGTGACGGTGGCCATCATCGCGTCGGGCACCGCACCGCCGAACATCCCCGAGTGCGACGCGTGGTCGAGTGTGCGCACACGCAGCGTGAAGCGCGCGTTGCCGCGCAGCGAGACCGTGAGTCCCGGCGTCACGGAGTCCCAGTTGCCGGAGTCCGCCACGACGATCGCGTCTGCGCGCAGAGCCTCCTTGTTGTCGGAGAGGAACTGCGCGAAGGAGCGGGAACCGTACTCCTCCTCCCCCTCGATGAACATCGCGATACCCAGGTCGAGATCGTCCCCGAGGACCTCGCTGACCGCCCGGATCGACGCGATGTGCGCCATGACCCCCGCTTTGTCATCCGCCGCACCACGCCCGTAGAGACGTCCGTCCCGCACCGTCGGCTCGAACGGCGGCGTCTCCCATAGGGCGTCGTCCCCCGGAGGCTGCACGTCGTGGTGCGCGTAGAGGAGGATCGTCGGCTTCCCGTTCCGCGCCGCACGGGTGGCGAGGACCGCCGGCTGCCCCTGCTCCTCGGTGCCGGGGATCGCTGCGCGCAGCACACGGACCTCATCGAAGACACCGGTGTCCTCGGCCAGTGACGCGACAGCTGCCGCGCTGCGCTCCAGTTGCGTCTGATCGAACGCCGGCCATGCCATCCCGGGGATCCGCACGAGGTGTCCGAGATCCGACAGCGCAGCGGGGATTCCGGTGGCCACGGCTTCGAGAACGGCGGCATCGGGCTCAGGGGGAAGAACAGGAGAGGTCATGCGAGTAATCTTAAGGTGATCCCCCGCCAGCGAACCGAGGAACTCCGTGTCCACTAACCCCGCCTCCCCTTCGACGAACGACGACGCCTCCGAGACGACTGCCGTCGGCAAGGGGCGCGCGACGCCGACCCGCGCGGAGCAGGAGGCAGCACGTCGCCGCCCCCTGGTCGCCAACACCAAAGAGGCGAAGGCGGCTGCCAAAGCCGAGCTCAACGAGCGTCGCGCTCGCGCCCAGGCCGGCATGGCCGCCGGCGAGGAGAAGTACCTCCCGGTCCGCGACAAGGGCCCGCAGCGCCGCTGGGTGCGCGACTACGTGGACGCGGGGTGGCACCCGGCCGAGTTCGTGATGGGCGTCATGGTGCTGGTCATCCTCGCCTCGCTCCTGCCGACGAACATGATGATCTCGTTCTACGCCTACATCGTCATGATGGGGTATCTCGTGATCGCGATCGGCGGCATGGTGCTGCTCGGGATGCGGGTCAAGCGGAAGGCCGCAGCGAAGTTCGGCAAGGAGCGCCTCGAGCGCGGCCTCGGCTGGTACGCCGCGATGCGCGCGCTGCAGATGCGCTTCATGCGACTGCCGAAGCCGCAGGTCAAGCGCGGCCAGTACCCCGACTGACCAGCCCCCTGTTGATCTCGCGGCCCCAGAACGGACCGCGGTACAGGAATCCCGTGTAACCCTGAACGAGAGTGGCACCGGCCTGCAGACGCTCCTGCACATCGGCCGGGGTCTCGACTCCACCGACCGCGATCACGCAGAACTCTGCCGGTACGGCGTCACGCACGATCCGGAGCACTTCGAGCGAGCGCTTCTTCAGCGGCGCCCCCGACAGTCCGCCCGCGCCCGCGGCTTCGATCGACGCCGCGTCCGTGAGCAGTCCGTCTCGACTGATCGTGGTGTTGTGCGCGATGATTCCGGCGAGCCCCTCGGCCACGGCCAACTCCGCGATGGCGGTGATCTCGTCATCCGGAAGATCCGGAGCGATCTTGACGAGCAGCGGCGTGGACCCCGATGCTTCCTTGACCGCCCGGAGCAACGGTGCCAGCGTCTCCACTGCCTGCAGCCCGCGCAGTCCCGGGGTGTTCGGCGAGGACACGTTCACCGCGAGGTAGTCGGCCAGCGGGGCGAGGCGGGTTGCCGAGGCCACGTAGTCGGCGGTCGCATCCTCGACGTCCACGATGCGGCTCTTACCGATGTTGACGCCGATCACCGTGTCCGGTGCGCCACGGCGCAGTCGAGCGAGGCGACGGGCGACCGCATCAGCGCCGTCGTTGTTGAACCCCATCCGGTTGACGACGGCGCGGTCCGCCAACAGACGGAACAGACGCGGCTTGGGATTCCCCTCCTGCGGGATCGCCGTCACGGTACCGATCTCCACGTGGCCGAACCCGAGGGCCGCCAGTCCGCGGACGCCGACGGCGTTCTTGTCGAAACCGGCCGCGATGCCGAAGGGCGACGGGAAGCTGAGCCCGAGTGCGTCGACACGCAAGGACGGATCCGGCGCGGTCAGGGCACGGGTCGCCCAGGAGAACGGCGGCACTCCGAGGACGCGGATCACCGCCATGCCGGCGTGATGGGTGAACTCGGGATCGAAGCGCGAGAGGACAGCGCGGAAGAGCAGCGGATACATCCCTGCCAGATTACCGCTCCTCGGCCTCCTGCTTCGTGTGGTCGGCGCGGAGGTCGGTGATCGCCGCCTCGAAGTCCTCGAGCGAGTCGAACGCCTGGTAGACGCTGGCGAAGCGGAGGAAAGCGACCTCATCGAGATCACGCAGCGGACCGAGGATGGCCAGACCGATCTCGTTCGTGTCGAGCTGCGACACCCCCGTCTGGCGAACAGCCTCCTCCACGCGCTGCGCGAGGATGGCGAGATCGGCCTCGGTCACCGGCCGCCCCTGACACGCCTTGCGCACGCCGGAGATGACCTTCTCCCGGCTGAAAGGCTCCATCACGCCGGAACGCTTGATGACGTTGAGGCTCGCCGTCTCGGTGGTCGTGAAACGGCCCCCGCACTCTGGGCACTGACGACGCCGCCTGATCGAGAGCCCGTCGTCACTCGTGCGGGAGTCGATGACGCGGGAGTCGGGATGACGGCAGAAGGGGCAGTGCATCTGACCGATCCTACGCGGTGAAGCGCGCCTCGATCGCCTCACCGTGCGCCGGCAGCGCCTCGGACTCGGCGAGAGCGACGACCCCCGCTCGGACAGCGGCCAGTGCGGCCCTGTCGTAGGAGATCACCTGCTGAGGACGCAGGAACGTGTACGCGCCGAGTCCCGGTGCATACCGCGCCTGACCGCCGGTCGGGAGCACGTGGTTGCTCCCTGCCATGTAGTCCCCCAGGCTCACCGGCGTCTGGTCTCCGACGAAGACCGCTCCGGCGCTCGTGAAGGCCGACGCGGCGCTCTCGGCATCGGCGAGGTGGAGTTCGAGGTGCTCGGGCGCGTAGGCGTTGCTGAACGCGGTCGCCATGGCGCGATCGTCGACGAGGACGATCGCCGACTGCGGTCCTCCCAAGGACGCGGCGACACGCTCGCTGTGACGGGTGAGGACGGAGATCCGCTCGACTTCGGTGGCGACGCGTGCAGCGAGCTCCGCGGCGTCCGTGACCAGTACCGCGGATGCCTGTTCGTCGTGCTCCGCCTGGCTCACGAGGTCGGCGGCGATGAGGCGCGGATCGGCATCGGCATCGGCGACGACCAGGATCTCGGTCGCGCCGGCCTCCGAGTCCGTCCCGACGACGCCGGCGACCGCGCGCTTGGCGGAGGCGACGTAGTTGTTGCCGGGCCCGGAGACGACGTCGACGGGGTCGAGCCCGAGCGAGGCGACACCGTGCGCGAACGCGCCGATCGCCCCCGCTCCGCCCATCGCATAGACCTCGGTCACGCCCAGCAGGGCGGCCGCGGCGAGGATCGTCGGGTGGATTCGCCCTCCCTGATCCGCCTGCGGCGGCGATGCCAATGCGATCTGCTCCACACCTGCCACCTGAGCCGGCACGACGTTCATGATCACGCTGGACGGGTAGACCGCTTTCCCACCGGGGATGTACACACCCACGCGGTGGACGGGCTGCCAGCGCTGCGTGATGACGGCACCGTCGCCGATGCGGGTGACCTGCGCGGCCGGAACCTGGGCTGCGGAGGCCAGTCGCACGCGGCGGATCGCCTCCTCGAGAGCGGTACGCACTTCGGGGGCGAGCTCGGCCAGCGCCTCGTCGATGTGGGCGGCGGGAACCCGGACGGAGTGTCCGGCGACCCGGTCGAAGCGTTCCGCCTGCTCACGGAGAGCGGCCTCACCGCGGTCGCGGACGTCGTCCACGAGGCGGGCGGCGGTGTCGAGCGCCTCGGCACGCGCCTGTGTGGCTCGCGGTACGGCGGCGAGCATGTCAGCGGGCGAGAGCTCGCGCCCCCGCAGATCGATCGTGCGCATTTCAGCCTTTCGTGATGTCGGAGATGTCGTGGAGGTAGCCGATCCGCCCGTCGTCATGTCGCACGACGTAGGCACCTCCACGGTCTTCGATCACGAGCGCCCAGGCATTCGGGCCGATGCGGAACAACGCGTCACCGCGTTCGTCGTGGACGTCACGCTCAGAGGGCGCGAGGATCCAGAACGGCTGCGCGACGGGAGTCGACTCGCGCGGGTTCGTCGCATCGAGGTCCGCGTCGGCGAAACCCTCCACGATCGGAGCTTCCGTGTCGTCCGGGACGACAGCGGTCTCGTATGTCGCAGCGGTCTCGAGGAGGGACTCGATGCTCCCGGTGTCCGAGACGATCTCGGGCTCCTGCCCCCGAGAACGCCGAGAGTACGTGGGCACGTACTCCTCGTCATCTGTGCCGTGCACGGTGCCGATGTCACCACCGGACGCGTGTGCCGTGAGGGGCACCTGAGCGGCGAGGTCGACGCGCTCGACCTCGTCCGTGGCCTGGCTCCCGGAATCCCGGCTGTCTGCGTCTGCGACCGGAGGAAGCGCGGAAGCATCCACGCCCACATCCGTCCGGTCGCCGTCGGCGGCGGTCTGTGGCTCGGGCTCCGTGAGGACCGGTTCGGGTCGCGGTCGCGCGATGACGGGGCGCACCGGATTGGCGTTGCGGTGGGCGAGGGTGACCAGACGTCCGTGGAAGTCCTCTTTCAGCCCCGGGATGAGTGGAGCGAAGACCGTGAGCACGACCAGGGCCAGAGCGGCGACGGCCATCACCACCCCGCTCCACGGAAGTGACCAGAACCCGGTGGCGATCAGCCCTGAGATCGTGAGCCACACGTTCCCGGCCCAGACGACGGCTGCGACCGAGAAGGCCACAGAGGCGAATTGGTCGATGCCGAGCGACCCGACGCGACGGATACCGTCAGGCGAGAAGCGACGGAGCACGAGCAGGAACACGGCGACCGTGGGGACACCAACCGGAAGGATCCACTGGATTCCGACGCCCCAGAGCGAGGCGCCCCCGGCCAGCGGGAAGAACGACACGACGAAGGAGACCAGCCACACGCTGACGATGAGAAGCTCACGGAGGGTGAATCCGAGGATCCCGTACTCCGGAGTCACCTCATCGTCGTAGAGGACACCGTCGTCATCGCTGAAATCCGCATCTTCGACACCCGGCTCAGGGAGTTCCGTGCTCATGCGTGGTCCTTTCGTCACCGTGCTCGACGGGGGGATTCGTCGTGCTGCCGACGGCTCATGATCCTACCCGCTCACCCCAGACAGGTGGGTCCGAGAAGGGACTTGAGGTCACCGAAGAGGTCTGCCGAGACCTTCACCGGCATGGGCACCTCGAAGACCTTCGCAGTGCCGCCGCGGTGCACGCGGAGCAGCACCTCCGTGTCGCCGTTGTGCCGACGCAGGACCTCGGCGAGCTCACCCATCACCCGCTCGGTGGCACGTTGCTCCGCCAAGACCAACGACAGTGGCCCTGCGGCGTCGAACGAGCCGATGTCGGGCGCGAACGCGGACTGCGCGTGCAGGTTGAGGCCGTCATCACGACGGGACACGCGCCCGCGCACGGCGAGGATCGCGTCCTGTTGCAAGGTGTGCTGGAACTCGGTGTACGTCTTGCCCATGAACATCACGGTGACCTCGCCGTTGAAGTCCTCGACCGTGATCATGCCGTACGGATTACCGCTCGCCTTGGCCACGCGGTGCTGCACACTGGTCACGAGGCCCGCCACAGTCACCTGATCGCCGTCCTGCAGGTCTTCGGAGTTGTTGAGGTCATGGATCGAGATCGACGCATGCTTCGCGAGCGGCACCTCGAGCCCGGCCAGCGGGTGATCGGAGACGTACAGGCCGAGCATCTCCCGCTCGAAGGCGAGCTTGTCCTTCTTGACCCACTCGGGGCGGGCCGGCACCTTGGCCGGAGCGGCCTCTTCCATGCCGTCGTAGAGACTGTCGAAGTCGAACCCGATCGCGCCCTGTGCCTCGTTGCGCTTGCGGTCGACGGCTGCCTCGACCGCGTCTTCGTGCACTTCCATGAGCGCTCGGCGGGTGTCGCCCATCGAGTCGAAGGCGCCGGCCTTGATCAGGGACTCCACGGTGCGCTTGTTCGAGACATGCAGCGGCACGGTGTCGAGGAAGTGGTGGAACGAGGTGAACCGCTCCCCCTTGCGCGCCTGCACGATCCCTTCGACGACGTTGCTGCCGACGTTGCGCACAGCGCCGAGGCCGAAGCGGATGTCGTCTCCGACGGCCGCGAAGAAGTTGATCGAGTCCGAGACGTCGGGCGGAAGGACTTTGATCCCCATGCGACGGCACTCGTTCAGGTACAGGGCCATCTTGTCCTTGGAGTCGCCCACGCTGGTGAGCAACGCCGCCATGTACTCGGCGGGATAGTGCGCCTTGAGGTATGCGGTCCAGTACGACACGAGTCCGTACGCCGCGGAGTGGGCCTTGTTGAAGGCGTAGTCGGAGAAGGGCAGCAGGATGTCCCACAGCGCCTTGATCGCGTCCTCGCCGAAGCCGCGCTCCTTCATCCCGCCCGCGAAGCCCTCGTACTGCTTGTCGAGCTCCGACTTCTTCTTCTTGCCCATCGCGCGACGGAGGATGTCTGCTTGTCCGAGGCTGAAGCCGGCGACGGCCTGAGCGATGGCCATGACCTGCTCCTGGTAGATGATGAGCCCGTACGACTCCTCCAGGATCTCCGCGAGCGGCGCTTCGAGCTCGGGATGGATGGGGGTGATCTCCTGCACCCCGTTCTTGCGCAGTGCGTAGTTGGTGTGCGAGTTCGCGCCCATCGGACCCGGGCGATACAGGGCGATGAGGGCCGAGATGTCACCGAAGTTGTCCGGCTTCATCAGGCGCATCAGCGAGCGCAGCGGCGGACTGTCGAGTTGGAAGACGCCCAGGGTGTCTCCGCGCGCGAGCAGCTGATACACACCCGGGTCGTCGAGACCGAGGTGCTCGAGGTCGAGTTCTTCGCCCCGGTTCGTCCGGATGTTGTCGAGCGCATCGGAGATGATCGTGAGGTTGCGCAGCCCGAGGAAGTCCATCTTGATCAGCCCGAGCGACTCACACGACGGGTAGTCGAACTGCGTGACGATCTGGCCGTCCTGCTCGCGCCTCATGATCGGGATGATGTCGAGCAGCGGATCGGACGACATGATCACGCCGGCGGCGTGGACGCCCCACTGACGCTTCAGCCCTTCGAGACCGAGAGCGCGGTCGAAGACGGTCTTGGCCTCCGGGTCGGTCTCGATCAGCGTGCGGAACTCGCTCGCTTCCTTGTACCGGGGGTGCGCCGAGTCGAACATGCCGTCCAGGGGCATGTCCTTGCCCATCACGGGCGGCGGCATCGCCTTCGTGAGGCGCTCCCCCATGCTGAAGGGGAACCCGAGAACGCGCCCGGCGTCCTTCAGCGCCTGCTTCGACTTGATCGTGCCGTAGGTGACGATCTGGGCGACGCGCTCGGATCCGTACTTCTCGGTGACGTATTCGATGACCTCGCCGCGGCGACGATCATCGAAGTCGACGTCGAAGTCGGGCATCGAGACACGGTCGGGGTTGAGGAAGCGCTCGAAGATCAGACCGTGCTCGAGCGGGTCGAGGTCGGTGATCCGCATCGCGTAGGCGACCATCGACCCGGCACCCGAACCACGGCCGGGACCGACACGGATGCCGTTGTCCTTGGCCCAGTTGATGAAGTCTGCGACGACGAGGAAGTAGCCGGGGAAACCCATCTGCAGGATGATGCCGGTCTCGTACTCGGCCTGCTTGCGCACCTTGTCGGGGATGCCACCGGGGTACCGGTAGTGCAGGCCGGCCTCGACCTCCTTGATGAGCCAGCTGTCCTCGGTCTCACCGTCTGGGACCGGAAAGCGCGGCATGTAGTTCGCCGAGGTGTCGAACTCGACCTCGCAGCGCTCGGCGATCAGGAGTGTGTTGTCGCAGGCCTCGGGGTGATCGCGGAACAGCTGCCGCATCTCGGCGGCGGTCTTGATGTAGTAGCCGTCGCCGTCGAACTTGAAGCGGTTCGGATCGTCCATGGTGGAGCCCGACTGCACGCACAGCAGAGCCTCGTGAGCGTCGGCCTCGTGCTGGTGCGTGTAGTGCGAGTCGTTGGTCGCGACGAGCGGGATGTTGAGGTCTTTCGCGAGGCGGAGCAGGTCGGTCATCACCCGTCGCTCGATGGAGAGACCGTGGTCCATGATCTCGGCGAAGTAGTTCTCCTTGCCGAAGATGTCCTGGAACTCTGCAGCCGCCGCGCGTGCCGCGTCGTACTGCCCCAGCCGCAGCCGCGTCTGGATCTCGCCGGAGGGGCATCCTGTGGTCGCGATGATGCCCTTGCCGTAGGTCTGGAGCAGCTCGCGGTCCATGCGGGGCTTGAAGTAGTAACCCTCCATGCTCGACCGGGAGCTGATCCGGAAGAGGTTGTGCATGCCCGCGGTGCTCTGGCTCCACATCGTCATGTGGGTGTACGCGCCCGAACCGGAGACGTCGTCGCTCTTCTGGTCGGGTGAGCCCCACTGCACGCGCGTCTTGTCGCTGCGGTGCGTGCCCGGGGTCATGTATGCCTCGAGCCCGATGATGGGCTTGATGCCCGCGTTCCGCGCCGCGTTGTAGAACTCGAATGCCGCGAAAGTGTTGCCGTGATCGGTCACTGCGATGGCCGGCATCCCGTATTCGGCGGCTGCCTGGGTCATCGCATTGATCTTCGCCGCACCGTCCAGCATGGAGTACTCGCTGTGCACGTGCAGGTGGACGAAGGAGTCGGATGCCATGCCTTCGAGTCTACGGCGGAGCCCCGACACCGGAGGTCGGCGGGGGGCTGCGTCGAGGTTCCCTCACGGCAGTGAATCGACGACGCCTAACTCCGAAAGTCATGTAGGAATTGAGACGTCAGCCTCGCTCTGTCTGTGGTCACGCTTTCTTCGACGATCTCTGTGGCGTCCCCAGGTCGAGCCTCATCAGCACCCGCGGGAACCCGTCGAGTACGGAACCCGTATCCGCGGCCTTCACGAATCCTGCACTCTCGAAGAGCGCTCGCGTGCCGACGTACGCCATCGTCAGATTCACCTTCTCGCCCCCGTTGTCTACCGGATACCCCTCGATGGCGGGCGCGCCGCGCTCCGTCGCATATGCGACAGCACCGTCGATCAGCGCATGGGAGATGCCCTGCTTCCGGTACCCGGGGCGTACCCGGAGACACCACAGCGACCAGACGTCGAGGTCATCGATCCGCGGGATGAGCCGATTGCGGGCGAAGCTCGTGTCGCGTCGCGGATGCAGTGCCGCCCAGCCGACAGGCTCGTCGTCGAGATAGGCGATCACGCCGGGGGGAGGGTCCTCGTGGCACAGCTCACGCACCCGGTCGGCGCGGGCCGGACCCTTCAGCGCAAGGTTCTCCTTGTTGCCGATGCGATAGCTCAGGCAGAAGCACACGTTCGACGTCGGCTTCTTCGGCCCGACGAGGGTTGCGACGTCGTCGAACACGGTTGCAGGACGAACCTCGATGCTCATGCGCTCAGTGTCGCGCACGACACCGACATCGGGCCGGCGCAGCGCCGACTATTCGCCGCGCAGGACGTCCAACGCGTGGCGGAAGTCTGCCGGATAGGGCGACTCGAACTGCACCCAGTCCCCCGTCGCCGGGTGCGCGAACGCGAGCTGATGTGCGTGCAGCCACTGACGTGTGAGCCCGAGCCGGGCTGACATCGTGGGGTCGGCGCCGTACAGCGGATCGCCGACGCACGGATGCCGATGAGCAGCCATGTGCACGCGGATCTGATGCGTGCGCCCCGTCTCGAGATGGATCTCGAGGAGCGAAGCGCCCGGAAAAGCTTCGAGCGTCTCGTAGTGGGTCACCGAGGGCTTCCCGTCGGGAACGACGGCGAACTTCCAGGAGTGGTTCGGATGGCGCCCGATGGGCGCGTCGATCGTTCCCGCCAGCGGATCAGGATGCCCCTGCACGACCGCGTGATAGATCTTCTCGACCGTACGGTCCTTGAACGCCTGCTTCAGCGTCGTGTACGCCTGCTCAGACTTCGCCACGACCATGAGGCCGCTCGTGCCGACGTCCAGCCGGTGCACGATCCCCTGACGCTCGGCGGCACCGCTCGTCGCGACGCGGAATCCGGCGGCCTCGAGTGCGCCGACGACGGTGGGGCCCTCCCACCCGACGGACGGATGCGCGGCCACGCCCGTGGGCTTGTCGACCACGATGATGTCGTCGTCGTCGTACACGACCCCGAGCTCGGGAACCGCGATCGGAATGACTCGCGGCGCCTCCTTCGGCGCCCATTCGACTTCGAGCCAGCCACCACCGCGCAAGCGGTCAGACTTGTCGAGCGTCACGCCGTCCAGACGGACTCCGCCGGCCGCGGCGACATCCGCAGCGAAGGTGCGGGAGAAACCCATCAGCTTCGCGAGCGCGGCATCCACCCGCGTGCCGTCCAAGCCGTCAGGAACCGGCAGAGATCGGGACTCCACGTCAGCGGCCTTCCGATGCGGGAGCCGCATCCTCCGAAGGTGCGTCATCGTCGCCCGCGTCCACCTCGTCCGCGTCCGTCTCTGTCGCCCCCTCGGCGGCGATCGCCGCAGCTTCCGCCTCTTCCTCGGTCTCGACCACCGCGTGATCGCGCTCGCGCGTACCGTCGAAGCGCAGGCCGAAGACCACGAGCAGGGCCACCGAGATCATGCCGGTGACGATGAAGATGTCCGCGACGTTGAAGATGGCCGGCATCATCCACGGCATCGAGATCATGTCGACGACATGTCCCACCGGGAACCCGGGCTCCCGGAACAGTCGATCGGTGAGGTTGCCGAGCACGCCGCCGAGCAGGCAGCCGAGAACCACGGCCCACAGCCGGGACTTGAGCCCGAACGCCTTCCAGATGATGATCGACGCGACGACCGCGAGGGCGATCGTGAAGATCCAGGTGACCTCGGAGCCGAGCGAGAATGCCGCGCCGGGGTTGCGGACGTAGTACAGCTGAAGGAACTCACCGAGAACCGGGACCGGTACCTGCAGCGGCAGGTTCTCGATCGTGAGGTACTTCACAAACTGATCGGCGGCCAGTACGAGCGCTGCGAGGATCGCAACGATCGCACCGGCCGCCGACCGACGAAGGGGACGACGTCCTGACAAGAGGGCGCCTTACAGACCGATCGCGGAGACGGGCGTGGAGTCCGTGGACGCCGACTTCTCGTCGAGCTCGCGGAGCTGGCCTTCGATGTATCCGCGCAGCTGCGAGCGGTAGTCGCGCTCGAAGTTGCGGAGTTCGGTGATGCGAGCCTCGAGCGTGTTGCGCTCGCGCTCCAGGCGTGCCGACTCCTCGCGCTGCTTGGCCTCGGCCTCGGTGCGGATCCGGGCGACCTCGGTCTCGGCCTCGGCGATGAGCGCGTTGCGCTTCGCCTCACCCTCGGCGACGTGCTCGTCGTGCAGACGCTGTGCGAGCTCGATGATGCCGGCGGTCGCGGTCGCGGAGCCGGTCGGAGCAGGCTCTGCGGGAACCTCGGCCACGGGAGCCGGAGTCTCGGGCGCCGCAGGTGCCGCGGCCGGAGCGGCGGCCTCGCCGGACTCGTAGGCGGCCAGCTTGGCTTTCAGCTCGACGTTCTCTTCGAGAGCCTTGCGCCACTCGATGACGATCTCGTCGAGGAAGTCGTCGACCTCATCCGGGTCGAAGCCGTCCTTGAAGCGGACGTGCTGGAACTGCTTGGTGACGACGTCATCCGGGGTAAGTGCCATGAGTGGCTCCTCTTTCGATGAGTACGAATGCCAGTATCGATGTATGGCGTGGTCGTGATGTGGCGCGAACCCGGGGCGCGCACCTGGGTGCCAGCATAGCCCCCGCGCCTCAGCGCCGCGATGTCACGACACCCAGAGAACACGAAGTCCACGTGGCGGATCCGGGCGGATCGCCGGGAGTTCAGCGGATGAACAGCCGCACGATGTTCATCAGGACCAGCACGATCAACAGGGTGAGCGTGAACCCGAAATCGAGCGACAGGGAACCGATCCGCAGTGGCGGGATGAGCCGCCGGAAGAACCGGATGGGCGGATCCGTGACCGTGTAGACAGCCTCAGCGGCGACCAGACCGAACCCCTTGGGACGCCACTCCCGATTGAAGAGGGGGATGTAGTCCAGGATGAGGCGCGCGAAGAGCACGAAGATGTAGAGCAGCAGCACCAGATGAACGATGCTCGCTGCGACGGAGACCAACTCCACGAGCTACGACTGGTCGAAGCCCGCAGACTCAGCGTCTGCGTGCGCGATGCCCCCGTGGCCCGAAACGGCGATGTTCTCCGGCGAGAGCAGGAACACCTTCGAGGTGACCCGCTCGATGCGGCCGTACAGGCCGAGGGAGAGTCCGCTCGCGAAGTCGATGAGACGGCGCGCGTCGGCATCGCTCATCTGGGAGAGGTTGATGATGACCGGGACGCCCTCGCGGAAGCTCTCCGCGATCAGCTGAGCGTCGCGGTACTGCTTGGGGTGGACGGTGAGGATCTCGTTCACGGCTCCTGCAGAGGGCTGGCGGACGGCGACGGGACGACGGAGGGGCGTGACGGGAGCCGGAGCCGGCTCTTCGCGCTCGCGGTCGCGCTCGCGGTGAGCGCGCGCAGGAGCCTGCGTCTCCTCCTCGTAGACCTCTTCCTCGTCGGCGAGGCCGAGATACACCATGGTCTTCTTCAGCGGGTTACCCATCGTGTCCTCCGGTTCGAACGTTTGGGGCTGGTCTTTTCACAGGTTAACCCCGGTCGGGCCGGGGGCCGGTGATTGCGGAGCCGATCCGCAGGTGTGTCGCGCCGGCGTCGATCGCCTCCACGAAGTCGCCGGTCATCCCGGCGGAGATCCACGATGCGGAGGGCTGAACGGCGCGGACGCCCTCAGCGACGGCACGCAAGCGGGCGAATGCGGCGCCGGGTTCCTCATCCAGTGGCGCGACCGCCATGACGCCCCGCAGACGGAGCGATGGCAGCGCCAGCACGTGCTCGGCGAGTGCGACGGCGTCAGCGGGTGCCACTCCCCCTCGACCAGGATCGTCGGTGAGGTTGACCTGTACGAGCACGTCGAGGAGGCCATCGTCCTGGGCCGCGCGGTCCAGCGCGTCGGCGAATCGGCCCCGGTCGACGGAATGCACGACGTCGGCGCTGCGCCGGATGGCCGCGGCCTTGTTCGTCTGCCCCTGGCCGATGAAGTGCCAGGTCAGGTCGAGGGCTGCGAGTTCCGCCTGCTTCGCCGACAGTTCCTGTTGCCGGTTCTCTCCCACGTCGTGCACGCCGAGCGCGTGCAGTTCACGGACCAGAGACGCCGGATGGAACTTCGTCACGACGATGCGGGTGAGCTCCGCCGGATCCCGCCCCGCGGTGCGCGCGGCGACGGCGATGCGTTCGTCGATCGCCGTCAGCCGCGCCGCCAGGTCCGACCGCCCCTGCCCGTCGGCCGCAGTGGTCACTTCAGGAATTCGGGGATGTCGATGTCGTCGTCTGCGAAAGCCGGCTCGATGCTGGTGGTCGGCACTCGCTGCTGCACCGGCTCTGCCGGTGCCGCGTCGCTCTTCGCCTGCGGCTCCTCCTCGAGGGAGACCTCGGGGAGAGTCGCCGCCGAGGGCCGGGAGACGACCATCGGGTCCAGTCGGAGCGAAGGCTCACCACCGTCGAATCCGGCCGCGATGACGGTCACGCGCACCTCGTCGCCGAGAGTGTCGTCGATGACGGTACCGAAGATGATGTTCGCCTCGGGGTGTGCCGCTTCCTTGACGAGGTCAGCCGCGTCGTGGATCTCGAAGATGCCGAGGTTCGAACCTCCCTGGATCGAGAGCAGCACGCCGTGCGCACCCTCGATGGAGGCCTCGAGCAGCGGCGATTCGACCGCGAGCTCGGCGGCCTTGATCGCGCGATCGGCACCGCGGGCGGAGCCGATGCCCATGAGGGCGGAACCTGCGCCCTGCATGACCGACTTGACGTCGGCGAAGTCGAGGTTGATCAGGCCCGGGGTCGTGATCAGGTCGGTGATGCCCTGGACACCGGCGAGGAGCACCTGGTCCGCGGTGGCGAAGGCCTCGATCATGGAGATCCCACGGTCGCTGATCTCGAGCAGACGGTCGTTCGGCACCACGATGAGGGTGTCGACCTCTTCCTTGAGCTTCGCGACGCCCGCCTCTGCCTGGCTCTGGCGACGGCGACCTTCGAACGAGAACGGCTTGGTGACGACACCGATGGTCAGCGCGCCGATGGACTTCGCGATGCGGGCCACCACGGGAGCACCACCGGTTCCGGTGCCGCCTCCCTCGCCGGCGGTCACGAAGACCATGTCCGCACCGGTCAGGGCCTGCTCGATCTCCTCGGCGTGGTCCTCCGCGGCACGGCGCCCCACCTCGGGGTCTGCTCCGGCGCCGAGACCACGCGTGAGTTCCCGACCGACGTCGAGCTTGACGTCGGCATCGCTCATGAGCAGCGCCTGGGCGTCGGTGTTGACGGCGATGAACTCGACTCCGCGGAGACCGAGATCGATCATGCGGTTGACGGCGTTGACGCCGCCACCGCCGACGCCGACGACCTTGATCACGGCGAGGTAGTTCTGGTTCTGGCTCATGGCCGGCCTCCGATTATTCGAGCCTGAAAAGGATGAACCTTAAACCTCAACTAGAGGTGTAAAGTATTTCCCGGTATTGCGTTCTCTTGATCGAAGGTAAGCGCCGCCTGGCCGCGCGCACGCAACCACTTGGGCGTGTCGCGCCATTCCCCACGAAAGAGGTCAGCCGACGACGGCGACTTCGGGCGACGTGACGTCGATCGACCGTGCCCCGGGATGGGCGCCCATCGCCGCTGAGAGGGTCAGCGCCTTGAGACCCGAGTCCTCCGCGCTCCCCCAGACCACTGTCAGCCCACTGCTCAGCGTCAGGGTCACGTCGTCCTGGGTGGTCGCCGCGACCCCCGCCAACTGTGATCGGACATCGGCGGGCAAGGACCTCACCACGAGCCCCGCGCTGCGGAACGCGGCGGAATCGACCCCGCTGTCGATCTCGATCAGAGGCTGCCCTGCGGGCTGATCGGGCGTGGTCGAAAGCGCCACCCCCGCCGCGTCCACGAGCGTGAATCCGGCGTTCGAGCGGATCACGCCGACCGGGGTGCGTTCGACGATGCGCACCGTCAGGTCATGCGGAGGCCGCGCCTCCAGCGCATACGTCTCGATGAGAGGGAACGCCAGCAGCGCGGCCTTCACCTCACTGGAATCGACCAGAGCCAGCGGCGTGCCGAGCTGATCGCTGAGCGCCGCCTCGACCGCGGAGGGATCGAGGCTGGTCGCCCCGACGACCGTGATCTTCTCGACGGCGAACAGCGGGCTGTACGCGGCCGCGATGCTCCCTCCGATCACGACGACCACGGCGGCGAGGCTGCTCCACCAGATGATCCGTCGTCGCCGAGAGCGTTGGGTGAACCGGCGGATCTCTGCGCGGAGAGCCTTGCGCCGCGCGCGCGCCGCGCGCCAGACATCCCTCGTCGAGGTCGGTTGCGGCGCATCGACCGTCGCTTCCTCCGCCGGTGCGCGCTCCTCGGCGACAGCGGGCTTCTCCTCCGCCGCGGCAGCGGGCTTCTCCTCCGCCGCGGCGCCGGGCCGACTCGGACGCCGCGTCGCCTGCGTCGCGGCGCCCTCCTCCCCCGAACTCTCCGGGGTGGACGGAAGCGGTGCGGGCCGACGCATCGGCTATGCCTCGTCGGTCCGGCGGAGGGACTCCAAGACCTGCGGGATGATCTGATACACGTTGCCGCAGCCGAGTGTCACGACGAAGTCTCCGTCGCGCGCCACGGTAGCCGTGTAGTCGGCAGCCTGTTGCCAATCCGCCACGAAGTGCACGTGCGACGGGTCGCGGAACGCGTTGCTCACCAGTTCGCCGGTGACTCCGGGGACCGGATCCTCACGAGCCCCGTAGACGTCCAGCATCACCGTGTGGTCGGCGAACTCCTCGAGAACGTCGGCGAACTCCTGGTACATGTGCTGCGTGCGGGAGTAGGTGTGCGGTTGCTGGATCGCGATGACCCGCCCCGTGCCCGCGATGCTGCGCATCGCCTCCAGTGCCGCCCTGACCTCGGTCGGATGGTGCGAGTAGTCGTCGTACACGGTCACGCCGCGCGCGACCCCGTGCTGTTCGAGGCGGCGAACCGTTCCCGCGAAACCTTCGACGGCGCGGACCGCGTCGACGAGCGGATACCCGAGGGCGCGCAGCACCGTGACGACGCCGGCCGCGTTGATGGCGTTGTGCACACCGGGGACGGCGAGCTGCATCCGCACCTGCTCGCCACCGTGGGTGATGGTCGCTGCGACGCCTCCGACGGTCACGAAGTCGGTGACGCGCACATCCGCATCCGCCGCTTGACCGAACGTGAGAACGTTCGGGTGGGTGATCCCGGCGCCGACTCGGAGCGCCCCGGCATCGTCGCTCGAGATCACGACGGCCTCCGAGGCGGCATCCGCGAACCGGACGAACGCGTCGTGGAAGGCCTCGTCCGAACCGTAGTGGTCCAGATGATCGGGATCCACATTCGTGATGAGAGCGACCGCGGTGTCGTAGAGCAGGAAGGTGCCGTCCGATTCGTCTGCTTCGACGACGAACAGGTCGCCCGATCCGGTGGCGCTCGACGTTCCGAGCTGCTCGATCACACCGCCGTTGACGAAATGGGGGTCGGCCCCGAGCTCCCGCAGTGCGGTGACGATCATGCCCGTCGAGGTCGTCTTGCCGTGCGCGCCGGCGACCGACACCAGGCGACGGGACCCGATCAGCCAGTGCAGCGCCTGGGAACGGTGGATCACGTGCAGGCCACGCGCCTTCGCGGTGACGAACTCGGGGTTCTCGGGCCAGATCGCGCCGGTGTGCACGACCGTGTCGGCGTCGCCCAGGTACGCGGCATCGTGACCGACATGGACCGTGGCTCCCGCCGCGGCCAACGCCCGCAGGTTGTCACTGTCGGCGCGGTCGCTTCCGGAGACGCGGATGCCCGCGTCGAGGAACATCTTCGCGAGCCCGCTCATGCCGGAACCGCCGATGCCGATGAAGTGCGCGGAGGTGATCGTCTCGGGAAGAGGGAGGGAGAGGTCGGGTCTGATCATGTCCGCTTCAGTCTACTTTTCGTTCGGTGGTGTCGACCGCGTCAGGCCGCATGCAGCGCGCGGTCGATCAGGGTGATCACGTTCTCCGTGCCGTTGCGGGTTCCTGCCGTCGCGGCGGCGGCCGCCATCCGGCCGATCCGCGCCTGGTCCCCCAAGAGGGGCACGACGATCCGGCGTACCGCGTCGCCGTCGAAGGTGGCGTCGTCCAGGAGCTCGGCAGCACCGGCCGCCACTGCAGAGGCCGCGTTCAGTCGCTGCTCACCGTTGCCCACCGAATAGGGCACGTAGAGTGCGGGGATCCCCAACGCGCTGATCTCGCTCACCGTCGCCGAGCCGGACCGCGACACGATCAGGTCTGCGAGCGCGAAGGCCAGGTCCATGCGATCCACGTACCGACGCAACGCGTAGCCGTCGACTCCGGGATCCGCCAGATCGCTGCGTTCGCCGGTCACATGCAGCAGCTGCCAGCCCGCTGCGAGGATGTCCTGCCAGGAATCCGCCAGAGCCTCGTTGAGGCGCTGTGCACCGAGCGAACCACCGAAGACGAGCAGCACGGGACGCTGGGCATCGAGCCCGAAGTGCTCCGCGGCCTCCGCGCGCGCCGCCGAACGATCGAGCGCGATCACCTCGCGGCGCAGGGGCATCCCGACCACTTCGCTGCCACGGAGAGGCGTACCCTCGAACGCGACGCCCACGGCCGCCGCCCGGCGGGCACCGAGCACGTTGGCCAGTCCGGGCTTGGCATTGGCCTCGTGCACCACGAACGGAACACCCTCGCGACGAGCGGCGACGTACGCCGGCGCCGACGCATACCCGCCGAACCCGACGACGACGTCGATGTCGTGCCGACGGATGTGCTCGCGCACTTGGGCGATCGCCCGACGGAACTTCCCGGGGAAGGCGGCCGCCTGGCGGTTCGGGCGGCGCGGGAACGGAACCTTGTCCACGATCAGTAGTTCATAGCCTCGCTCGGGCACGAGTCGCGATTCGAGCCCCTCCGCCGTGCCGAGCACGAGGACCGAGTCGTCGGGGACGCGCTCACGAAGCGCATCCGCGACGGCGAGCAGGGGATTCACATGGCCGGCGGTGCCACCGCCGGCGAGGAGATACGAGGTCACCTGGCGACCCTACCCCGCTCCGCTGACTGCTTCTCGGTCACGGGAATCGTGCGTGCGAACGCGAGCAGCACGCCGCAGGCGATCAGCACGGCGAGCAGTGCTGTGCCTCCCTGCGACATGAACGGGAGAGGGACGCCCATCACGGGGAAGATACCGATGACGACGCCGATGTTCAGGACGGCCTGACCGACGATCCACACCGTGATTCCCCCGGCCGCGACGCGGATGAAGGCATCCGGCGTCTTCCGGATGATGTGGAACGCACCGACCGTGAAGAACGTGAACAGGGCCAGGACGACGATGCAGCCGATCAGCCCGAGCTCTTCTCCGACGATGGCGAAGATGAAGTCGTTGCCCGCTGCAGGCAGCCATCCGTACTTCTCCTGGGAGTTGCCGAGCCCGAGTCCGAAGATCCCCCCGGATGCCATGCCCCAGATGCCGTGGATCGACTGATAGCAGTCGCCCTCGTACAGCGCCATGTCGTCGCACGTGGCGACGATGCGGCGCATGCGGTCCTGGCTGGACAGCGCGTAGGCGAGCACCGCGATGACGCCGAGAATCACGGGCAGGATGAACAACCGGAGCTTGACCCCGGAGAAGAACAGACACCCCAGGAGGATGAGGACCAGCACCATCGCGGTGCCGAGGTCCTTTCCGGCGAGCACGGTACCGATCGCGAGCGCACCGACCGGGATCACGGGAATGAAGACGTGATGCCAGGTGCCGAGCATCGCCTGTTTGCGCAGCAGCACCGCCGCGATCCAGAGGGCCAGGGCGAGCTTGAGGAACTCGGAGGGCTGCAGCGTGAACCCGGCGATCTGGATCCAGTTCCGGTTTCCGCCGTCCTCGATACCCAGCGGCGTGAACACGAGCAGTTGCAGAGCGACCGCGCCGAACAGTGCGGGCCACGCCATCTTCTTCAGGAACGCGACCGGCATCCGACTGACGAGGAACATCAGCGGCACACCCAGGAGGGCGAACACCCCCTGACGCAGCACGCCGCCCATCGGGTCCTTGCCGCTCGCGACCGCGGAGGCGCTCGTGGCGGACAGCACCATGACCAGACCGAACAGCGTCAGCAGCAGGGCGGTCGACGCGATGAGGAGGAACTCCGTCGACACCGGAGTGAACCGGCGCCCGAGGGAGACTCGGGCTGCGAGCCCGCCGGACTCAGAGCGCGGAGGGCGGGACACCTGTGTCATCGGCGCTCCCCCGGTCGATCCAGTCCTGCACCGCCTCGGCGAAGCGATGCCCGCGATCCGCATAGCCGGAGAACTGATCGAAAGACGCCGCAGCCGGGGCCAGCAGGACTGTGCCCTCGCCGTCGACGATCCCCGACGCGATCTCCACGACACGGTTCATGACCTGACCAGTCTCGCCAGCATCCACCTCGAACACCGGCACCGTCGGCGCGTGTCGCCGGAATGCCGCGACGACGGAGGCACGTTCGACGCCGATCACGACGGCCGCACGAGCCGTGGTGCCGACCTCGGCGACGAGCTCGGCGATGTCCACGCCCTTGAGGTCGCCCCCGACGATCCACACGGCCCCCGGGTAAGCACGCAGCGACGACGCTGCCGCGTGCGGATTCGTCGCCTTGGAATCGTCGACCCAGGTGATCCCCCGGTGTCGCGCGACCACCTGGATACGGTGGGCGTCGAGGCGGAAGGACTGGAGCGCTGCGTGGATCGCCTCCGGCTCCACACCGAGGGAGCGCGCCAACGCACTCGCTGCGAGGATGTTCTGCACGATGTGCGGAGCCGCGAGGCCCGCCTCATCGAGAGCGGCGACGGTCGTGAGCTCGAGGGCGCTGCGTGCACGGTCGTCCAGGAAGGCCCTGTCGACCAGGAGCCCCTCCACGATGCCGAGGTCGCTCGGACCTGGGATCCCGAGATCGAAGCCGATGGCGCGGGCCCCCTCGACGACCTCCGCCTCCTCCACCATGTGGCGGGTGGCCTCATCCGCCTTGTTGTAGACGCAGGCGACACGGGTGTTCCGATAGACCACGGCCTTCGCATCGCGGTACGCCTGTGCACTGCCGTGCCAGACCAGGTGATCGTCGGCGAGGTTGAGGCAGACGGCGGAGTACGGGAACAGCTCACCCTCGGGGCGGGACTGTCCGAGGTACCAGAGCTGATGGCTCGAGAGCTCGACCACCAGCACGTCGAAGCCCGCCGGGTCGCGCACGGCATCGAGCACCGGCACGCCGATGTTGCCGCACGGTGCCGCACGCAGGCCCCCCGCCACGAGGAGTGACGCGGTCAGCTGAGTCGTGGTCGTCTTGCCATTCGTCCCGGTGATCAGCACCCAGTCGGCCGGCGAACCGTCGGCACGGACGACCTTGTCGCGGACGCGCCACGCGAGCTCCACGTCGCCCCAGATCGTCACGTCCGACTCCTGTGCCCACCGGATGAGCGGGTGCGAGGGCGGGAACCCCGGCGAAGCGATGACGACCTCCGGCGCGAAATCCACCAGCACGGCGGGGACTTCGGCGAGTGGGCCGAGCTCGAGGCGTGCACCGATCACCGGAAGCAGCCGCTCGTACTCCTCCTCCGCGGATTCGCTGAGCACCAGCACGTCCGCGCCGAGCTCGGTGAGCGTATCGGCCACGGAGAAGCCGGTCATGGACAGCCCGAGAACCGCGACCCGGAGACCCCGCCAGTCGGCGTTCCAACTGGTGAGTCCGGCGAGGCGCTCAGTCGACACGGGTGAGCCATTCGACGTAGAACAGGCCGACGGCCGACACGGCGAGCAGACCGGCGATGATCCACATGCGGACGACGATCGTGACCTCGGACCAGCCGCGCATCTCGAGGTGGTGATGGAACGGGCTCATCAGGAAGAGGCGCTTGCCTCGGGTGAGTTTGAAGTAGCCCCGCTGCAGGATGACCGAACCGGACGACAGCACGAACACCCCGGCGATCACGAGGAGGAGGAGTTCGGTGCGGGTGAGGATCGCCATGGCGGTGATCACGCCACCGATGGCCATCGAGCCGACGTCACCCATGAAGACCTTCGCCTTGGGGGCGTTCCACCAGAGGAACCCGATGAGGCTCGCCGCGACCGAAGCCGCGATGATGGCGAGGTTGAAGGGATCGCGTACCTCATAGCATCCGCCGAGCGCATCGGGGTCTCCGCCGATGCAGGGCTGCTTGAACTGCCAGAACGCGATCACGCTGTACGCACCGACGACGATGACGCCGGCACCGGCGGCGAGGCCGTCCAGACCGTCCGTCAGGTTGACGCTGTTCGACGTGGCGACGCCGATGACCGAGATCCACACCAGATAGAGGATCCAGCCGAGCACGACACCGAAGGCGAACAGGTTGAGCCAGGTGATGTCGCGGAAGAGGGAGATCGCGGAGCTCGCAGGCGTCTGCCCCCACTTGTTGGGGAAGTTGAGCGCGACGATGCCGAAGGGCACGATCACGATGAGCTGGCCGATGACCTTGCGCCAGCCCGACAGCCCGAGGCTCCGCTGGCTGCGCACCTTCATGTAGTCGTCGATGAAGCCCACGGCACCGAAGCCGACCATCAGCCAGATCACCAGAAGCGCCGAGAGGGCGGGAACCTCGCCGCTGACGAGGACGCCCGTAAAGTAGCCCACGATCGAGCCGAGGATGAAGATGACGCCGCCCATCGTGGGGGTCCCCCGCTTCGCCTCATGGCTCGGGTTGTGGACCGACTCCGGGGTACGGATGACCTGTCCCCAGCCCCACTTCCGGAAGAGCCGGAGGAAGACGGGGGTCAGGAACAGGGTGAAGGCGAGCGAGATCGCCGCCGACATGATGAGAGACCTCACGAGAACAATTCTCCCAGACGATCGCCGAGATGCCGGAGGCCCACGGAATTGGATGACTTCACGAGCACGCGATCGCCGTCGCGGAGCTCGGTGCGGAGGTACTCGTACGCCGCGTCCTGGTCGGGAAGGTGCACGGCCTCACTGTCCCAGGAGCCTTCGCCGACGGCGGCGAGATAGAGCCGCCTGGCCTCCGGTCCGACGACGACGATTCGCTGGATGTTCAGACGCACGGCGAGCAGACCGATCCGATCGTGCTCCTCCCCCGCGCTCTCGCCGAGTTCACTCATGGCCCCGAGCACGGCGACCGTCCGCTCGTCGGGACCGGTGATCTGGGCGAGGGTGCGCAGCGCCGCAGCCATCGAGTCCGGGCTGGCGTTGTAGGCGTCGTTGATGATGCGGACGCGATCGCTGCCGAGCGGTTGCATACGCCATCGTTCGGCGATCTCCACCGTCTCCAGACGCGCGACGGCGTCTGCCGGGGCGATGCCGAGGACGAGGGCGGAGGCGATCGCCGCCAGGGCATTGGTGATGTGATGTGCACCGAGCACGCGAAGTCGCAACGGGAGCCGCTCCCCGCCGACCTCGATGACGCAGGACGTGCCCGAGGCCGATACCTCGATGTCGACCGCGCGCACGTCGGCGGCGTCACTCTGCCCGAAGCCGATGACGTCCAGGCCGCGCGAGAGCGCGAGATCCTTCATCGCGGCCACTCGGGGATCGTCGATGTTGAGCACGGCCGTGCCGGGCACGCGGGCTGCCGAGACGAGCTCCGACTTCGCCTTGGCCGTCGCCTCGATCCCGCCGAACCCTCCGGCATGAGCCATGCCGACCATGAGGACCACGGCGAGATCCGGCTCCACCAGGCCCGCGAGGTGCGCGATGCTCCCCGGCGCGGCCGCACCGAACTCGCTCACGAGGAAACGGGTGCTCTTCGTCACGCGGAGCATGGTGACGGGAGCGCCGACCTCATTGTTGAACGACTTGACGGGAGCGACGGTCTCGCCCTCGTCCTCCAGGATGCGCGCGAGGAAGTTCTTGGTCGTCGTCTTGCCGTTCGACCCGGTGATGCCGACGATGCGGAGGCTCCCCTCGGCACGGACGCGAGCGACCACCTCGCGCGCGAGGGCGCCGAGGGCCACGACGGCGTCCGGCACGACGACCTGGCTGACGGGGACGTCGACGGTGTGCTCGACGATCGCCACGGCGGCCCCTGCTGCGACAGCCGCACCCACGAACCGGTGGCCGTCGGTCTCCGCGCCGGGCTTCGCGACGAAGACCGAGCCGGGAGTCATCGTGCGGGAGTCGGTGTCGACGATCCCGTCGACGACGGTCTCGGTCGTGTCCTCTCCGGCCACGCGCAGTTCACCGCCGACTGCGGCGGCGATCTCAGCGAGCGTCAGGGCGATCATTTCATCTCCATGCGCGGCTCTCGCCGACTATCCGAACTTGGGAAGGAGCTCGTCCATCGGGACAGTGGACGGCATCACGCGATAGGTCTTCATCACCTGCGTCATCGCCTTCTGGAAGGCGGATGCGGTGGCCGCGGACGATACAACCTTAGTCGGCTCGTCCAGGGTGACCACGACGACGTACTGCGGATCGTCCACCGGGGCGAACCCCACCATGCTGGTGTAGTAGACGCCGGCCTTGTAGCCGCCGTTGCCGTCGGACACCTGCGCGGTACCGGTCTTGCTGGTCACGCGGTAGCCCGGCACCTGGATGCGGTCCGCGTTGCCGCCCTGCACCGCCACGTTCTCCAGCATGCGCGTCAGCTCGGCGGCGGTCTGCTTCTTGATGATCTGCTCATGCTTCGGCGCCTCGGACTTCACGACGGTGCCGTCCTCGGCCGTGCACGATTCGACGAGGGAGAGATCGATCTTCTCCCCGCCGTTGGCGATCGCCTGGTAGGCACCGGCGAGTTGCGGCGCCGTCACCGTGAAGTACTGGCCGAACGTCGTCGTGTAGAGGGACTGGCTGTCCCAGTCGCTGACCGGGTGGAGGATGCCGCCGACCTCCGAGGGGAAGTCGAGCGTCTTCTGGCCGACTCCGAACCTCTCGAGGTAGTCGTAGCGCACGTCCGGGGAGACCATGGTGCCGAACTTCGACAGCGCCACGTTCGACGAATCGATGAGCCCACCGGCGAGCGTGTAGTTGTAGGCGGGGTGACTGAATGCGTCGTTCACGACGGCTCCGTTGGGGAACGTCTCCCGCGACGACGCGGTGACCGTGCTCCGCGGCGTGAGGCCCGCGCCCTCGATGACGGCGGCGGCCGTGATCGCCTTGAACGTGGATCCCGGCTCGAAGTCCTTGTGGAAGATCTGGCTGTACCGGGTCTCCGGCGTCGAGGAGTCCAGATCGTTGGGGTCCATCGAGGGCCACTCGGCTGCCGCGCGGATCTTGCCGGTCTTGACCTCGACGACCGTGACGGTGCCACCCTTGGCGCCCTGCTTCTGCGCCTCCTCACCGATCATCTGCTGCAGATACCACTGGAGGTCGCTGTTGATGGTGAGCTCCACGGAACCGCCGTCGACGGCCTCCACCGTGCGTTCACTGCCGGGGATCACCACGCCGTTCGATCCCCTGCGGTACGACTCCTCGCCGTCGATGGGTGCGAGGCACTTCTCACTCAGCTGCTCGATCCCGGCCTGCGCCTTCCCTGATCCGTCCAGGAAGCCGAGGATGTTCCCGGCGACCGCACCGTTCGGATAGACGCGGGTCTCCCTTCCCGCCATGTGGAGGTAGGCGAGCTTCAGGTCGCGGAGTTCGATGTACTGCTCCGTGGTGAGCGAATTCTTGAGCGGTGCGTACTGACTCTGCGGGTCGTTCGCGAGCGCATCCGACACGAGGGCGCGCACGTCGTCACCGCTCTGCCCGGTGATCGCGGCGATCTTGTCGGACGCCTCGGCCCACGGCACCTTGGGATCCTTCTCCTCCAGCTGCATGATGACCTTCGGATTCAGCTGCGCGTCGTAGACCAGCACGCTCGATGCGAGCACGGTGCCCCCCGCGTCGACGATCGATCCGCGTCGGCCGGGGATCGTGTCCCCCGCGCCGATCTTGGTGAGGGACTGCGCGACGTGCTCGTCGGCGCTCACGATCTGGATGTCGATCAGGCGTACGACGAAAGCCGCCAACACGGAGAGGATGACGGCGAGGGCGACGACGGTCCGTCGCCGAGGACCGCGGGTTGCTCGTGTCGTCATGCGATCTCTCCATCGATCATTTCGTGCGGGTCAGTGCGTGGTGGGACTCGGGAGCCCGTCGGTGATGGCCGGCGGAAGGTCCGGCGTCGTCTGGGCCGTGTCGCCGTCGTCGGTCACGGTCTCCGCCGGCGGCGGTTCCACGATCAGGGAGTTGGCCACAGCCGCCGCGCCGTCGGGGTTGACGGTCGAGATCCCCTCCGCGCCGGCTCCGGTGCCGAAGAGCGCTCCGTCGCTGAGCCGCAGGTACGAGGGAGAACCGGCGACGACCATGCCGAGATCGGCAGCGCTGCTGGCGAGCACCTGCGGCGAGCTGAGGCCGGTGAGCTCTTCCTGCAGCGCGTGGGACCGGAGATCCAGTTCACGCTGCTGCGAGGAGAGCCCGGCCAAGGTGAACGAATCCTGGGTGATCGCGAGCGAAAACCCCACCTGTGCCGCACCGATCGCCAGGGCCCCACCCAGGGCGACGAGCGCGTACGCGAGCTTCGGCTTGCGACGGACCGCCGGCCGCGTGACGGGCTGCAGCCGCCTCTGTGGCTCACGGGTCGGTGTGAGGGGCGTCGCGGGCTTGCGGACCACCGCGTTCAGACTCATGCGCTCTCCCGGAGTTTCTCGGCGGCGCGCAGCCGCACCGGGATCGCCCGGGGGTTGCGCGCGCGTTCGTCGTCGCCGGCGAGTTCCGCACCCTTGGTGAGGATGCGGAACCGCGGAGCATGTTCGGGCAGTTCCACCGGAAGCCCGGCCGGCGCCGTCGAGGCCGACGCCGCGGCGAAGGCCTGCTTGACGAGCCGGTCCTCGAGCGACTGGTACGACATCACCACGATGCGTCCGCCGACATCGAGCGCATCCATCGCTGACGGGATCGCGTCGGCCAGCACGTTGAGCTCGGTGTTCACCTCGATGCGCAGGGCCTGGAACACGCGCTTGGCCGGATGCCCGGCACGCTGTGCGGCAGCGGGAGTCGCCGCGATCAGGATCTCGACGAGCTCGCCGGAGCGGGTGATCGGCTGCTTCTGACGCGCCTCGATGATGAAGCGCGCGTAGCGACCGGCGAGCTTCTCCTCCCCGTACCGCTCGAAGATGCGGCGCAGGTTGCCTTCGCTGTACGTCGCGATGACATCGGCAGCGGTGACGCCCTTGGTCTGGTCCATGCGCATGTCGAGAGGAGCATCCTTCGAGTATGCGAATCCGCGCTCGGCCTCGTCGAGTTGGAGGGAGGAGACCCCGAGGTCGAAGAGGATCCCTGCCGCGCCCTGCGCGTGCAGTCCGATCTCGTCGTACACCGTGTGCACCAGCGTGACGCGGTCCCCGAAGCGGGCGAGCCGCTCCCCCGCGATGCGCAGCGCGTCGGTGTCGCGGTCGAGCCCGATCAGTCGGATGTTCGGAAAACGCTCGAGCAGAGCTTCGGAGTGGCCGCCCATACCGAGCGTGGCGTCCACGAGCACCGCTCCGTCCGCGTGAAGGGCGGGAGCGAGCAACTCGACGCAGCGGTCGAGCAGGACGGGGGTGTGGATGTCTCGGAGGTTCATGATCTTTCTCGGGGTGACCATCGGCTCTGATCCCCCTCCGCTTCTCGACCCGGCACCGGGGAAGTGTGTCGGGGCGGGAGCGGCGGGGCATCACAGCCGTGGTCAGAAGAGTCCCGGAATCACCTCCTGCTCGAGGTCGGAGTAGGTCTCCTCACCAGCGGCGAGGTAGGCGTTCCAGCTCTCCGCGTCCCAGATCTCGGCGTGGGCGCCGACTCCGGTGACGATGAGCTCCTTCTGCAGCCCTGCGTACTGACGCAGGTGCGCGGGGATGGTGATGCGGTTCTGACTGTCGGGCATCTCCGCACTCGCACCGGAGAGGAACAGACGCATGAAGTCACGCGCCTGCTTGTTGGCGAGCGGAGCCTGGCGGATCCGCTCGTGCATCGCCTCGAACTCGGCCGTGCTGAACACGTAGAGGCACCGCTCCTGGCCGCGGGTGACGACGATGCCGCCACCGAGGTCCTCGCGGAACTTCGCAGGAAGGATGACCCGTCCTTTGTCGTCCAGCTTCGGAGAGTGCGTACCCAGCAACATCGGCCATCACCCCCTCTGCGTCCGGCCAACTCGAGGTGCGCCCCACTTTACTCCACTTTCCTCCACTTACCTACGACCAATCCAGGAAATCACGGGTCACGAGCAAAAGGGCATGCCGAAATCCCGCGGAATTCCGCGGTGGAGTGAAGTGGAGGCTCAGTGGAGGAGCGTGGCGGCCCGCGCGTTAACGACAGAAGCCCGGATGCTCAGCATCCGGGCTTCTGTCGTGAGAAGTGAGTGGGGGTGTCAGTGACCGTCCTGCCGACGATCCCAGCGGTCGTTCATACGGTCCATGAACGAGGCCGAATCCTGCCGCTTCGCCGCAGAGCGTTCCCGAGGCTGCACAGGAGCCGTGCGCCGCACGGGCGTGACGGCCACGATGACACCGGCGAGCATCGCCACGAATCCGATCACGCCGACCACGATGCCCCATACGCCGCCGAGGATGACGCCGGCCACGAGGCCGCCGACACCGGCGAGGAGAAGGAGAGCACCGTAGACCAGATTTCGGTAGCTCAGTGCGCGATCGCCGGACGGCGCGCTCACGACGTCGGCATCATTGTGAAGGAGATGGCGTTCCATCTCGTCGAGCAGACGCTGCTCCTGTTCGGAGAGTGGCATTTCGTCCCCCTCGGGTATCGTGCCTCCCATTCTACGCGCGCGGAGGCGTCCGGGGCTAGCAGTTCGACGTCCCCTTGCTTTACGTATGCTGGGAGTCGTGTCGTCCTCCTCCCCCGTCCCCGGCGCGGTCGCCGCTCGCCTCGACCGCTTCCTCGCACGGATGCGCGACGAATCCGCCGACTACGGCCCGGACGCCGTCTCGTTTCTCGATGCCGCGGCCGGCACCCTCGAAGGAGGGAAGAGACTGCGCGCCCGGTTCTGCCACGCCGGCTGGCGCGCCGTCGCACGCTTCCACGAGCGTGACGCGGCAGAGACCGAGGCGCTCTGGGACGTGTGCACCGCGTTGGAGATCTTCCAATCCGCGGCTCTCGTGCACGACGATCTGATCGACAACTCCGACACCCGTCGCGGGAGGCCGGCGGCCCATCGCGCGCTCCAGACGTCGCACGACGAAGCCGGGTGGTCGGGAGATGCCGAGTCGTTCGGCCGCGCCTCCGCGATTCTTCTCGGCGACCTTCTCGTCGCCTGGAGCGACGATCTGCTCGAGGCCGCGCTGGACGACCAGCCGCACGCGCGCGCCGTGCGCTCCGAGTACGCCCGGATGCGCCGGGACGTGACCACGGGGCAGTTCCTCGACATCGCCGAGGAGTCGGCCTGGAGTGTCAACGACGGAGCCCTCCACGCCGATCGGGCGCTGCGGGTGGCATCTCTCAAGTCGGCCAGATACAGCATCGAGCAGCCACTGGTCCTCGGCGGCGCACTCGCCGGCGCCGACGCCGATCAACTGGACGCGCTTCGCCGTTTCGGTCACCCGATCGGGATGGCCTTCCAGCTGCGCGACGACGTGCTCGGAGTGTTCGGCGACGCCTCCGTCACCGGGAAACCGGCCGGTGACGACCTTCGGGAAGGCAAGCGCACGGTTCTGATCGCTCTCACGCGGCAGGCGCTCGACACCTCAGCGAGGAACCTGCTCGACGAGATGCTCGGAGACGTCGAGCTGACACCGCAGCAGGTGACCTCCTTGCAGGCGACGATCACCGACTCGGGTGCGCTCGCTCAGGTCGAGACCATGATCGCGGACTACGCCCGGGACGCCGACCGCGCCCTCTCGGGCGCCCGGCTCGACAACGCCGCGGTCGGCGAACTGCGTGAACTCGCACGCGCAGCGACGGTCCGTTCCGCCTGACCCGACGGACCCCTCAGGCGAGAGTGCGTGCGAGTCGACGCACGGCGCTCTTGTGCCCCGCCAGCAGTGCGTCGATCGGCGAACGCCCCAGGCTCTCCTCGTCCGCGAGCAGCCAGTCGATCAGCTCGTCGTCGGTGAAGCCCGCATCCTGGAGCACGATGATCGTTCCCCGCAAGGAGCTCAGTGGACGCCCGTCGACGATGAACACCGCCGGCACGGCGAAGGTACCGGTGCGACGGGACCCGACCAGGTAGTGCTCGTCGATCAGACGGCGCACGCGACCGAGCGGCTCGTCGAGCACCTCGACGAGGTCGGGCATCGTCAGCCACTCGACGGCAGCGGCGGCAGGGGTTCCAGCAACGTTCTCAGACACGTTGCCCACTATCTCATCTCCGCCGGGATGCCGCATATCGACCCATCAGCCCCATGCGTCACTTCCGTCACTTCTGTTGACTTCCGTTTACATCCGTGTCAGCGTGAAGTGCTCGAAAAGGGGGCTCGCCTTGGGAATCAAGACCGCCACGCGTCGAACGCGCAACCTGCAGCTCGGACTGCCTGCGGCCGTCCTGGGGGCTCTGGCCGCCACGCTCACCAGCGCTCCCGCCGACGCCGCCTCGACGACGACGACGGACTTCTCGCCGATCGAGCGCCCGCGCAGCGTGCCCGTGCGCACAGTACCCGCCCAGTCCGCACCGTCGAACTATGTCGTCCAGCCCGGTGACACCGTCTCGGCGATCGCCTCACGCTTCGGGCTCCGCACGGTCGACGTGCTGTCCTGGAACGGGCTCTCGTGGCGTTCGGTCATCTACCCGGGCCAGACCCTGACCCTGCAGGCGTCGGCCGCACCGGCCGTCGCGCCGGCGCCGGCTCCGACGGCGACCTCGACATCGCATCAGGTCGTCGCCGGCGACACCGTGTACGCGATCGCCCGGAAGTACGGCACCACCGTGGATGCCGTGCTCGCTGCGAACGGGCTGACACGCGCTTCGGTGATCTATCCGGGACAGCGCCTCGTCGTCTCCGGCTCCGCTGCGCCGCAGGCGGCCGCCGCGCCGGCTGCCACGCCTGCCACTCCCCCTGCATCCGCGGCGGCCCACACCGTCGTCGCGGGTGACACCCTGTTCGGCATCGCGCAGAAGTACGGGACCACCACCCACGCGCTGTTCACCCTGAACGGACTCGGCCCGTCATCGATCATCTACCCCGGTCAGCGACTCGCCGTGCAGGCCGCCCCTGCCCCTGCGGCGTCGAGCACCGCCACGACCGGCGGGCAGCGCTCCACGAGCCTCACCGCCGAGCAGGCGTCGAACGCCGCCCTCATCATCCGCATCGGCCGCGAGCTCGGTGTGAGCGATCGCGCCATCGCTCTGGCACTCGCGACCGGCATGGTCGAGTCGGGACTCCGCAACCTCGACTGGGGCGACCGCGATTCACTCGGGATCTTCCAACAACGCCCGAGCACCGGATGGGGAACGCCCGCGCAGATCATGGACGCGGACCGCAGCACGCGAGTGTTCTTCGGTGGTCAGCACGATCCGAACGGGCAGGCGACGCGAGGGCTCCTCGACATCCCCGGCTGGGAGAGCATGCCGTTCACCTCGGCCGCTCAGGCCGTGCAGATCTCGGCCTATCCCGACCGATACGGCCAATGGGAGACGCAAGCTTATGCCTGGCTCGCGCTCTACGGGTGACGACATCCGGAAAACCGACACCGCCGAGAGGTGAGCCGCTCCCCTGACTTTCAGGCAGTCCTCCATAGAATTCTGACGTGACGACCAATCAGCAGGCCGACCCCCTCATCGGGCGGCTTGTCGACGGCCGCTACCGTGTGCGTGCTCGCATCGCCCGTGGCGGGATGGCGACGGTGTACGTCGCCACCGACCTTCGGCTGGAGCGGCGCATCGCCCTCAAGGTGATGCATGCGCACCTCAGCGATGACTCCGCGTTCCAGAGCCGCTTCATCCAGGAAGCCCGCGCGGCCGCCCGCCTGGCGGATCCGCACGTGGTCAACGTCTTCGACCAGGGGCAGGACGGCGAGCTCGCCTACCTCGTGATGGAGTACCTCCCCGGGATCACTCTGCGCGAGCTGCTGCGCGAGCAGAAGCGCCTCACCATCCCGCAGACCATCACGATCATGGATGCGATCCTGGCCGGGCTCTCCGCCGCGCACCGGGCCGGCATCGTGCACCGTGACGTCAAGCCGGAGAACGTGCTCCTCGCGGAGGACGGACGCATCAAGATCGGCGACTTCGGCCTCGCCAGAGCGACGACGGCGAACACGGCGACCGGACAGCAGCTGCTCGGGACCATCGCGTACCTCGCGCCTGAACTCGTCACCCGAGGCACGGCCGACGCGCGCAGCGACATCTATGCGCTCGGCATCATGCTCTACGAGATGCTCGTGGGTGAGCAGCCGTACAAGGGCGAGCAGCCGATGCAGATCGCCTTCCAGCACGCCACGGAATCCGTTCCGCGTCCGAGCGTCCGCAACCCCGCGGTGCCGGAGCAGCTCGACGAACTCGTGCTCTGGGCGACCGAGAAGTCGCCGGACGAGCGCCCGGACGACGCCCAGCAGATGCTCGAGCGTCTGCGCGAGATCGAACGCGAACTCGGCATCACCCCGATGGCCGCCCGCGCAACCGCTCCGCAGCACAGCCCCGGCGACTCCGGCGACCTCACCAAGGTGATGCCGAGCACGATGGTGATCGCGGATCCTGCCGCCCCCGTGGCCGCCCCGATCGACAACGCGACGCTCCTTCGACGGCGCGCGTCGAAACGACGCGCGCGCGGCGCCTTCCTCCTCACGCTCGTGCTGCTGCTGGCCGTGCTCGCGGGTGGCGTCGGCTGGTGGTTCGGCTCCGGCCCCGGGTCGCTCATCGCTGTGCCCAGCGTCGCCGGCAAGACCTACGACGACGCCGCGGCCGTGCTGGTGGATGCCGGCTTCGTCCCCACGCAGAAAAACGAGTTCTCCGTCGACATCGACGCCGGAACCGTGATCGAGACCGACCCCGGCGAAGGCACTCGGCTCGACAAAGGTGACGCCGTCACGGTGATCGTGTCCGCAGGCCCCGCCTCGCACGATCTCGAAAAGCTCAACGGACGAACGGAGCAGGACGCGCGCGACTATCTCGCCGGGGTCAACGTCAACGTCGACGACGAGACCCTCATCCTCTTCTCGAATGCCGACGCGGGCATCGTCATCAACGCCTACGTCACCCCGCGCGCAGGCGGTGACGCCTATGCCTGCGGTGACGGATGCACCGTCTTCGAAGACGACTCCGTGGAACTGTACGTCTCCGCGGGTGCTTTCCCCGACGTGTCCGGCATGTCGGTCGACGAGGCGACCTCGACCTTGACCGGAAAGGACCTGGTCGTCAACGAGGAGTCCCAGTACGCCTTCAGCAACGATGTCGCCAAGGACATCGTCATCGGCGTGGCGGACCGGGCTTCCGAGGGCAATTGGCGCCCCGGAGACACGGTGCAGCTGATCGTCTCGAAGGGACCCGAACTCTTCCCGGTCCCCGATGTCACGAACAGGACCCTGAACGAAGCGAAACAGATCCTCTCCGACAACGGCTTCACGGCGAGCTACGCGGCCTGGGGCGACCTGCCGGGGTTCGCGGAGATGGCCACGGTGACCGGCCAGGACCCGGGAGCGGACAAGTCACTGCCGCGAGGGGGCACGGTGAACCTCTCCATTCAGCTCACCGGCTGATCCCCCAGCCCACACGAGAGAGCCGCCCTCCCGAGGTTCGGGGAGGGCGGCTCTCTTCGTGACGCGAGGAGCAGATCAGCGCTTCTCGAGCTCCTCAGCCACCAGGAACGCGAGCTCCAGGGACTGCATGTGGTTCAGGCGCGGGTCGCACAGGCTCTCGTAACGCGTCGCGAGAGCCGCCTCGTCGATCTGCTCGGATCCACCCAGGCATTCCGTGACGTCGTCGCCGGTGAGCTCGACGTGGATGCCACCCGGGAACGTCCCGACTGCGCGGTGCGCCTCGAAGAAGCCGCGCACCTCGTCGACCACGTCGTCGAAGCGACGCGTCTTGTAGCCCGTCGGGGTGGTGATGCCGTTGCCGTGCATCGGGTCCGTGACCCACAGCGGCTGCGCACCGGAATCGCGGACCGCCTCCAGCAGGGGCGGCAGGGCGTCACGGATCTTGCCCGAGCCCATCCGCGTGATGAACGTGAGTCGGCCGGGCTCGCGGTCCGGGTCGAGCTTGTCGATCAGCTGGAGCGCCGTCTCGGGCGACGTCGTCGGTCCGAGCTTCACGCCGATGGGGTTGCGGATCTTGGAGAAGTAGTCGACGTGCGCGCCGTCGAGCTCGCGGGTGCGCTCGCCGATCCAGAGGAAGTGAGCCGACGTGTTGTACGGAGTGTCCGTGCGCGAGTCGATACGCGTCATCGGTCGTTCGTAGTCCATCAGCAGGCCTTCGTGACCGGTGAAGAACTCGACGCGCTTCAGCTCGTCGAAGTCGGCGCCGGCCGCCTCCATGAACTTGATCGCGCGATCGATCTCGGCCGCCATGCGCTCGTAGCGCTGATTGGCGGGGTTCTGCGCGAAGCCCTTGTTCCACGAGTGCACCTCGCGGAGGTCGGCGAATCCACCCTGGGTGAACGCGCGGATCAGGTTCAGCGTCGACGCGGCGGTGTGGTAGCCCTGGAGCAACCGACCCGGGTCGGCCGTACGAGAGCCCTCGGTGAAGTCGTAACCGTTGACGATGTCGCCCCGGTACGCCGGCAACGTGACGTCGCCGCGCGTCTCGGAGTCGCTCGAGCGCGGCTTCGCGAACTGACCGGCCATGCGGCCCATCTTGACGACCGGCATCGATGCGCCATAGGTGAGCACCACGGCCATCTGCAGCACCGTCTTGATGCGGTTGCGGATCTGCTCGGCCGTCGCGCCGGCGAAGGTCTCGGCGCAGTCGCCGCCCTGGAGCAGGAACGCCTGTCCCGAAGCCGCGCGGGCGAGCCGGTCGCGGAGGTTGTCGACCTCACCCGCGAAGACCAGCGGCGGGAGGGTTGCGATCTGGCGCGAGACGTCGGCGACGCGGTCCGCGTCGGGCCACTGCGGCTGCTGCTTGATGGGAAGCGAACGCCATGCATCAAGTGCTTCGATGTGGTGCGGGAGCATGCCTTCCAGCCTAGTGGTCGCAGGGACCACGCAGATGCGCGCGGGAGGCTATGTGACGCGGGTGGGGAGCCGGTCCTTGACCGTCGACGCGTAGACGTCTTCGTACTTCTGCTCACCGAGGCGCTGCAGGGCCACCATGATCTCGTCGGTGACGGAGCGGAGGATGTAGCGGTCGTTCTCCATCCCGGCGTAGCGGGAGAAGTCGAGAGGTTCCCCGATGACGATCCCGACGCGGACGATGCGCGGCAACCGCCGCCCGATCGGCATCGCCGTATCGGTGTCGACCATGATCACGGGGATCACCGGGACCTTGGCTTCGAGAGCCATGCGGGCGATCCCCGTGCGGCCGCGGTACAGCGTGCCGTCGGGACTCCGCGTCCCCTCCGGATAGATGCCCAGGAGGTCGCCTCCGCCGAGGACCTGGAGGCCCGTGTTCAGGGACGCCTCCGAAGCCTTCCCCCCGGAGCGGTCGATCGGGATCTGTCCGGTGGCTTTCATGAAGAACTTCGTGGACCACCCCTTCAGGCCCCGGCCCGTGAAGTAGTCGCTCTTGGCCAGGAACGACATCGACCGGTCGATCATGAGCGGAAGGAAGATGGAATCGGCGAAGGACAGATGGTTGCTGGCGAGGATCGCCGCACCGCTTGCGGGCACGTTCTTCCGCCCCACGATCCACGGTCGGAAGACCGCCTTGACCACGGGGCCGATCACCACGTACTTCATCAGCCAATAGAACATCGAGTGGAAGTCTAGCGCCGAGGGTCGCATCCACCCCGGTCTTCTCCACGGCGCTTCCGCGTGAGCGACCCAGTTTCACCCCGGACGCAACTCGGTTCCATGCCCTAGACTCGAAGCCACGCCCTGCCCGACCGGTACCGAAGGAGCTGCCGTGGTCCAGTTTGAAGTCCCTGCGATCGTCCCCGCCGACCCCGATGCGAACGTCGCCGACCTGCTGGTCAAGCGCGTCGAAGCCACGCCGGATCGCGCCCTCTTCTCCGTGCCGGAGGGCGACGGCTGGCGCGACATCTCCGCCGCCGACTTCCAGACGGCGGTCGTCGCCCTGGCGAAGGGCTTCGCCGCCGCCGGGATCCAGCCCGGTGAGAAGGTCGGCTTCCTGGCGCGCACCACGTACGAGTGGACGCTCATCGACTTCGCCCTCTTCTACGCCGGCGCCGTGATGGTGCCGATCTACGAGACGAGTTCGCCCTCGCAGATCCAGTGGATCCTCGAAGACTCGGGTGCGATCGCGCTGATCGTGGAGTCCCCCGAGCACTTCGCCCGCTTCGATGAGGTCCGCGGCGACCTGCCGCTGATCCGGGAGGTCTGGCAGCTGCACCTCGGAGCGATCGACACCCTCACCGCGCAGGGTGCGTCGGTGACGGACGGAGAGATCGAGCGCCGCCGCAGCCTCGCCGTCGGATCCGACATCGCGACGCTCATCTACACCTCCGGTTCGACCGGCCGCCCGAAGGGGTGCGTGCTCACGCACAGCAACTTCGTCGAGCTCTCCCGGAACTCGGCCAAGGCCCTGGACGAGGTCGTGCAGACGCCCGGCGCGTCCACATTGCTGTTCATCACGACCGCACACGTGTTCGCCCGCTTCATCTCCATCCTCGACGTCCACGCCGGCGTCCGCACCGGACACCAGCCCGACACCCGTCAGCTGCTGCCGGCGCTCGGTTCCTTCAAGCCGACCTTCCTCCTCGCGGTCCCGCGCGTCTTCGAGAAGGTCTACAACTCCGCGGAGCAGAAGGCGGAGGCGGGCGGCAAGGGCAAGATCTTCCGCTCGGCCGCCGACGTCGCCATCGAGCATTCGAAGCTGCTCGAGCAGGGCAAGAAGATCCCGTTCGGCATGAAGCTCAAGTTCGCGCTGTTCAACAAGCTCGTCTACAGCAAGCTCCGCGAGGCGATGGGCGGCAACGTCGTGTATGCCGTCTCGGGCTCCGCTCCCCTGGGCTCGCGCCTCGGCCACTTCTTCCACAGCCTGGGCGTCGTCATCCTCGAGGGCTACGGCCTCACCGAGACGACTGCCCCGGCGACGGTCAACCTGGCCGACAAGTCGAAGATCGGCACGGTCGGCCCCGCTCTCCCGGGTGTCGGACTGCGCCTCGCCGAGGACGGCGAGATCGAGGTCCGCGGCATCAACGTGTTCAAGGAGTACTGGAACAACCCCGAGGCGACGGCCGAGGCCTTCAGTGACGGCGGCTGGTTCCACACCGGCGACATCGGCAGCTTCGACTCCGAAGGCTTCCTCACGATCACCGGGCGCAAGAAGGAGATCATCGTCACCGCCGGAGGGAAGAACGTCGCTCCCGCTGCGCTCGAGGATCCGATCCGTGCGAACCCGATCATCGGGCAGGTCGTCGTGGTCGGTGACCAGCGTCCGTTCATCTCCGCTCTGATCACGCTCGACCCGGAGATGCTTCCGACCTGGCTCGCGAACAACGGCCTCGATGCCAAGATGTCGCTGGCGGATGCATCCACGAACGCCGCCGTCCGCGCGGAGGTGCAGCGGGCGGTCGACGCCGCGAACGACCGGGTGTCGCGCGCGGAGTCGATCCGGAAGTTCACGATCCTCGACTCCGAGTGGACGGAGGCCTCCGGCCACCTCACCCCGAAGCTCTCGATCAAGCGCAACGTCATCATGAACGACTTCGCCGACGAGATCGCCGCGATCTACGACGAGCCGGTCGCCACGACCAACGTCGCCATCGGCGGCTGACACCCCGGACAGCAAGAAGGGCCCCGCTCGCGCGGGGCCCTTCGTCGTGCGGTGGGAGTTCAGGCCGTCAGAACCAGGCGCTCTCCCGCACCTCGCGCATGGCGACCTTGCGCGTCTCGGCATCGAGCCTTGTCAGGAAGAGCTTGCCGTCGAGATGGTCGGTCTCGTGCTGCAGAGCCTGCGCGAGGAGTCCCTCCCCCTCGAGCACCACGGCATTGCCGTCGAGATCGATGCCCTCCACACGCGCCCACGGATGCCGCAGTGCGTCGTGCCACAGTCCGGGTACCGAGAGGCATCCCTCGCCCGTCGGCTCCGGCTCCCCCCGCGCTTCGGTGAGGACGGGATTGAGCACGTAGCCGATGTCGCCGTCGATGTTGTAGCTGAACGCACGCAGCGCGACGCCGATCTGCGGTGCGGCGACGCCGGCGCGACCCGGCAGCTCCACCGTGTCGACCAGGTCGGTCACGAGTGCGCGCACCCCCTCGTCGATCTCCTCGATCGGGGCACACACCGTGCGCAGGACGGGGTCGCCGAAGATGCGGATCTCTCGGACCGACATCAGGCGGCCCTGGCCCGCAGGCCCTCGACCAGGAGCGCCGCCAGCTCACGCGCAGCGACGCGGGTCTCCGGCAACAGGTTCGCGAAGACGATCGTCCCCCCTCCCGCGATCTGCGGGTCGTAGGGGACGCGGACGACGCTCCGCGCACGGGTGGCGAAGTGGGATTCCAGCTCGTTCAGCCGCACCAACGGGGTCCCGGGCGTGGACTGGTTGAGGACGACGATCGCCTCACGCGCCTGCTCCGCGAAGCCGTTCGTCTCGAGCCAGGTGAGCGTCTCGGATGCCAGACGGGCCTCATCGACGCTCAATCCCGAGACGATGACGATCTGGTCCGCGAGGTCGAGCGTCGCCGACATCACGGAGTGGACGATCCCGGTGCCGGTGTCGGTCAGGACCAGCGAGTAGTAGTGGGCGGCCACGCCGGCCACGTCACGGTAATCACTGTCGCTGAACGCCTCGGCGACGCGGGGATCGGAATCGGAGGCGAGGACATCGAGACGGGTCGCGTCACGCGCGACGATGGCGGAGATGTCGTGGTATCCCTTGACGTCATCGTGGATCCGGACGAGATCGCGCACCGACTTGCTGTGATGCGGCCGCACGATGCGCTCGGCGAGGGTTCCTCGATCGGGATTGGCATCGACGGCGATCACCCGGTCCTCGCGGGCGTCCGCGAGTGCCATCCCCAGCAGCGCGGTGATCGTCGTCTTGCCGACACCGCCCTTGCGGGAGAGCACCGGGACGAAGCGTGCACCGCCCGCGAGCGGAGCCGCGATCCGCGCCGAGAGCGCCTTTCGCTCCCGCGCGCGCCTGCCGTCGCCGATGTTGATCCGACGCCCGGAGATCGTGTACAGGAAGTGGCTCCACGCTCCCTCCGGTTCCGGCTTGGCCACCCGATGCGGATCGAGCAGTCTGTCGGCGGTGAGGAGATCCGCGGACTCGCGCGAGGACTCTCCCAGGTCGTCCAGACGCTTGGACGTCAGCGTCACGTCGGTGCGCGGTGTCGTGCGGGTGGACTGCGAGATGACGGTCTTCTTCTCCTCCGGAGCGGACACGGATCTGTTCTCCTTCTCGACGGATGTTCGTACGGGAGCAGATGTCGACGGAGACGGCGGCGCTTCCGCGCTCGCTCGTGCGAGGAATCGTGCCGCGGCGGCTGCCTCTTCGGCCTGGTGCCGCGCGTCGTCGGTGACTTCGACGACCGCAGGCGTCTCGGGGGTCTCGGGCTCGTCGACCACGACGGCATCGATGACCTTCTCCGAAGACGGCCGCACGATTCGAGGCGCCGCGACGGCGGGGGGCTCGACCGGACGGGCGTCGGTCGCCTGCTCCTCGACGCGAGGCGGATCGATCACGAGCTCGCCGACGACCTCGCCGTCCACGACCCCGTCGTCGGCGAGGTCGTCGTCCTCGTCCTTCGGCAGCGTCACACTGACCTGCGCGGTCGCCCCGAGGATCCCGATGCCTGCCGTGTCGAGTGACGCGGCTTCGTCGAGCACCCCCAGCGGGTTATCCTCGGGGTCCGTGGTGTTCTTCGGTGTCACGATGTCGCTCCCAGCCTGTGCGGGCCCCGGGTACGCACATCGTGCGCTGGCCTCGCCCGCACAAGATTAGTGCGCTGGACGGATCACGACCAAAAGATCTCCGGCATCCACCTGCTGCGTCTCGGCGATCGCGTGACGTTCGATGACGCCGTCCACGGGGGCCGTGATGGCCGCCTCCATCTTCATCGCCTCGATGGATGCGACGGGTTCGCCGGCGCGGACGGCTGCACCCACCTCGGCCTTCAGCGTGACCACCCCGGAGAAGGGCGCCGCGACCTGGCCGGGCACGGAGGTGTCCGCCTTCTCGACTTCGTGCACGTCCACGACGATCGACCGATCCCTCACGAAGACGGGCCGGAGCTGCCCGTTGAGGGTCGTCATCACGGTGCGCATCCCCTTGTCGTCCGCGTCCCCGATGGCTTCGAGACCCACGTAGAGCTGGACGCCGCGATCGATCTCGATCAGGTGCTCCTGCCCGGCCACGAGCCCGTACAGGTAGTCGGCCGTGTCGAGCACGGAGAGGTCTCCGAACAACTCCCGCCGCTCCGCGAACTCGGCGCTCGGACCGGGGAACAGCAGGGTGTTCAGCCGTGCACGGCGTTCGGCACTGGTCCCGGCGAGTGCGGCCTCATCGTCAGCACTGATCTCGGTGAGGCCGACGCGCACCGTGCGTCCGGCGAGCACCTTGCTGCGGAACGGCTCGGGCCATCCACCCGGAAGGTCGCCGAGTTCGCCCGCCATGAAACCGACGACCGAGTCCGGCACGTCGTACTTCTCGGGGTTGGCCTCGAAGTCGGCCGGATCCGCCTTCACCGCGGCCAGGTGCAGGGCCAGATCACCGACGACCTTGGAGGACGGAGTGACCTTGGGAACGCGACCGAGCATGCGATCGGCCGCGGCATACATGTCCTCGATGAGCTCGAAATCGTCGGCGAGCCCCAGCGCCTTGGCCTGCTGGCGCAGGTTCGACAGCTGGCCACCGGGAATCTCGTGGTGGTAGACACGTCCCGTGGGTCCCGGAAGCCCGGATTCGAACGGCGCATACTGCCGCCGCACCGCCTCCCAGTAGGGCTCGAGATCGGAGACGCCGTCGAGGGAGATGCCGCTGTCCCGGTCGGTGTGGGCGAGGGCGGCGACGAGGGACGACAGCGATGGCTGGCTCGTGGTGCCGGAAAGCGGCGCGGACGCGGCATCCACCGCATCCACCCCGACGGCGCTCGCGGCGAGCAGGGTCGCCAGCTGCCCGCCGGGGGTGTCATGCGTGTGCAGATGCACCGGCAGGTCGAACCGCTCCCGCAGCGCTGCGACGAGCTTCGCTGCGGCGGCCGGGCGCAGCAGCCCCGCCATGTCCTTGATGGCGAGGATGTGCGCCCCCGCGTCGACGATCTGGTCTGCGAGGTGCAGGTAGTAGTCGAGGGTGTAGAGGTCTTCGGCCGGATCGAGCAGGTCCCCGGTGTAGCAGAGCGCCACCTCGGCGACCGCCGTTCCGGTCTTGCGCACGGCCTCGATCGCCGGCCGCATCTGCTCCACGTCGTTGAGCGCGTCGAAGATGCGGAAGATGTCGACACCGCTGGCCGCCGCCTCGGCGACGAACGCCTCGGTGACCGCCGTCGGGTAGGGCGTGTAGCCGACCGTGTTGCGCCCTCGCAGGAGCATCTGGATCGCGACATTCGGCAGTGCGGCGCGCAGCTTGTCGAGGCGCTCCCACGGGTCCTCACCGAGGAAGCGGAGGGCGACATCGTAGGTCGCCCCGCCCCACGCCTCGACGGACAGGAGTCCGGGGGTCGACCGGGCGAGGTAGGGCGCCGCGGCCACGAGGTCCTTCGTGCGCACCCGCGTCGCCAGGAGGGACTGATGCGCGTCGCGGAAGGTCGTGTCGGTGATCGCGAGCGCCGTCTGTTCCCGGAGGCTGCGGGCGAATCCCTCGGGCCCGAGCTCGAGGAGGCGCTGGCGTGAGCCGGGAGCCGGCTCCGCGCTCAGATCGATCGCCGGCAGCTTGGATGCGGGATCGATCACACCGGGGTGGGCACCGTTCGGCTTGTTGACCGTGACGTCGACCAGCCAGTTCAGGAGCTTCGTCCCGCGGTCCTTCGAGACACGGCCGCGAAGCAGTCCGGGGCGCTCGTCGATGAAGGAGGTGCTCACGTCTCCGGCGATGAAGGCGTCATCCTCGAGGAGAGCCTGCAGGAAGGGGATGTTGGTCGCGACGCCGCGGATGCGGAACTCGGCGAGTGCTCGGCGCGCCCGAGCGACCGCGGCCGGGAAGTCCCGCCCGCGACAGGTGAGCTTCGCCAACATCGAATCGAAATGCGGGCTGATCTGTGCCCCCTGGTGCACGGTGCCGCCGTCGAGACGGATCCCGGCCCCACCGGGAGAGCGGTACGTGGTGATCTTCCCCGTGTCGGGACGGAAGCCCTGCGTCGGGTCCTCGGTCGTGATCCGGCACTGCAGCGCGGCGCCGCGCAGGTGCAGATTCTCCTGCTGCAGACCGAGGTCGGCCAGCGTCTGCCCCGAGGCGATCCGCATCTGGCTCTGCACCAGGTCGACGTCGGTGACCTCCTCGGTCACGGTGTGCTCGACCTGGATGCGGGGGTTCATCTCGATGAAGACGACTTCGCCTGCCCGCTCCCCCGCCGTCTCGAGGAGGAACTCGACCGTGCCCGCGTTCTCGTACCCGATGGAGCGGGCGAACGCGACGGCGTATCCGTGCAGTGCCGTGCGGATGTCGTCGTCAAGGTTCGGCGCCGGAGCGATCTCCACGACCTTCTGGTGACGACGCTGCACGGAGCAGTCGCGCTCGAACAGATGCACAGTCTCGCCGGTCTTGTCGGCGAGGATCTGCACCTCGATGTGCCGGGGGCGGACGACGGCCTGCTCCAGGAACATCCGCGCATCACCGAACGCGCTGGCGGCCTCGCGCATGGCCTCGGCCAAGGCCGGAGCGAGGTCACCGGACGTCTCGACGCGGCGCATCCCCCGGCCACCGCCACCCGCGACCGCCTTCGCGAAGAGCGGGAACCCGATGTCCTCTGCCTGGGCGACGAGTGCGTCGACGTCGTCGGAGGCCTCCGTGGACCGCAGGACCGGGACTCCCGCGTCGATCGCGTGGCGCTTGGCCTCGACCTTGTTGCCCGCCATCTCCAGCACGTTCGAGGGAGGACCGATGAAGACGATGCCGTTCGCCGCGGCTTTCTCCGCGAGCTCGGGATTCTCTGACAGGAAGCCGTAGCCCGGATAGATGGCATCCGCTCCCGATTCCAGCGCGACGCGGATGATCTCGTCGACATCGAGGTACGCCCGCACCGGGTGCCCGCGCTCGCCGATCTCGTAGGCCTCGTCGGCCTTGAGACGATGCACAGAACCCCGGTCTTCATGGGGGAAGACCGCGACGGTGCGCGCCCCCACCTCGACAGCCGCACGGAAGGCGCGGATCGCGATCTCGCCGCGGTTCGCCACAAGGATCTTCTGGAACATGCACACCTCTGGGAGCTCGATGCACAGCGTTTTCGATGCGCATGGGGCGGGGCTGAGTGTTCCCCCAGCCTAGGGGAAGGTAACGTGGTGTCCGTGCACGTACTCAGCGTCAGCTCTCTCAAGGGGGGCGTCGGCAAGACGACCGTGACACTCGGGCTGGCCTCCGCGGCTTTCGCTCGGGGCGTCCGGACTCTCGTCGTCGACCTCGACCCTCAGTCCGACGTCTCCACCGGGATGGACATCCAAGTGGCAGGTCGGCTCAACATCGCCGACGTCCTGGCGAACCCGAAGGAGAAGGTGGTCCGGCAGGCGATCACGTCGAGCGGATGGGCGAAGGTCCACCCCGGCACCATCGATGTGCTGATCGGGAGCCCCTCCGCGATCAACTTCGACGGGCCGCACCCGAGCGTGCGTGACGTGTGGAAGCTCGAGGAGGCGCTCGCCTCGGTCGAGGCCGACTACGACCTCGTCCTCGTCGACTGTGCTCCCTCCCTGAACGCGCTCACCCGCACCGCCTGGGCCGCCAGCGACCGCGTCATGGTGGTCACGGAACCCGGACTGTTCTCCGTCGCCGCCGCCGACCGTGCCCTCCGCGCCATCGAGGAGATCCGTCGGGGACTCTCGCCCCGACTCCAGCCCCTCGGCATCGTCGTGAACCGCGTGCGCCCGCAGTCCATCGAGCACCAGTTCCGCATCAAGGAGCTGCGCGACATGTTCGGACCTCTCGTGCTCTCCCCTCAGCTGCCCGAGCGCACCTCGCTGCAGCAGGCCCAGGGTGCCGCGAAGCCGCTGCACATCTGGCCCGGCGATTCCGCGCAGGAACTCGCCGCCGACTTCGACCAGCTCCTGGACAGGATCATCCGCACCGGTCGGATCGCCGTTCCGGAGAACGGCCCGCAGAGCTGATCCGCACGACGCGCACGACGAAACGGCCGCCCTCATCGAGGGCGGCCGTTTTCCGTCTGAAGCGGAAAGTTGTGGTCAGGCGGAACGCTTCGCGCGACGAGCGGTGAGTTCGTCGACGGGGTCCGGAGCGGTCGGGTCGAATGCCACGAGGGTCGACTCCACCTCGCGGAGGACCTTGCCGACGGCGATGCCGAAGACACCCTGGCCGCGGCTCACGAGGTCGATGACCTCGTCGTTCGACGTGCAGAGGTAGACCGACGCACCGTCGCTCATCAGCGTGGTGCCCGCGAGGTCGCGGATGCCTGCGCGGCGCAGCTCCTCGACGGCGGTGCGGATCTGCTGGAGGGAGATGCCGGTGTCGAGAAGGCTCTTCACCAGCTTCAGGACGAGGATGTCGCGGAAGCCGTAGAGGCGCTGCGAGCCGGAGCCGCTGGCGCCGCGCACGGTGGGCTCCACCAACTCGGTGCGCGCCCAGTAGTCGAGCTGACGGTACGTGATGCCAGCTGCACGAGCGGCGACCGCACCGCGGTATCCGACCTCGTCGTCCATGGCCGGGAGGCCGTCGGTGAAGAGGAGTTCGGGCACGAACCGCGGGTCTCCTGCGAGCTCATCCGCATTCATCTGAAATCCTCCCTGGAACGGTTTCTTCCACGGTAGAGCAGTGCCTGGGCACCAGCAATGACATCCGTGCGACAACGAAGGTGTGTCGCAATCAGTTCGTTACGAAAGCACTCGCGACAGCGCATCCTTGACGAAGAGCGAGCGCACTTCATCGATCCGCGTCGCCAGTTCCGGCGCCAATTCGCTGGCCTTCGCCCGGGACGCGGCGTCGGTCCGCCGCAGGAGTGCGGACATCGCCGACTCGATGAGCGCGACTTCCCGCTCAGCCCCTTGGCGCAACGACCGCAGGTGCCGAGGTTCGATGCCGTGGCGGTCGAGGGCGACGAGACCGCGCAGCAGCGTGACGGTGGCTTCCGGGTAGCTCTCCTGCGCCGTGATGACGCCGGTGCTGATCGCATCGTTGAGCAGCTGCGGCCCCGCGCCGGCGGCGGCGAGCAACTCGTCTCGGCGGTAGCGACGCGGCGCCGGTGTGATCGAGGGCGGCGGGGCGAGGGCGGACGCCTCCCCGCCGGCGGCGGCGTCATCGAGCTGCTCCCGGATGACGCTCAGCGGAAGATAGTGATCGCGCTGCAGCGTGAGACCTAGGCGCAACCGCTCGATGTCCGAGGCGGAGAACTTGCGGTAGCCCGACTCCGTGCGGGAGGGGCTGACGATGCCCTGCACTTCGAGGAAGCGCAGCTTGCTGGACGTGAGGTCGGGGAACTCCGGTGTGAGCCGAGCAAGGACCTGGCCGATACTCAGCAAGCCCGCGGACGCGGAACGTTCGCGGGCGGGAGTGGCCGCCATCAGTCGTTCGCCGCCGCGCGATCGTGAGGGGAGACGAAGAAGTTCAGACGGAACTTGCCGACCCGCACTTCGGAGCCGTCGACCAGCGCGCTGCGGTCGACGCGCTCCCCGTTGACATACGTCCCGTTGAGGGAGCGCTGGTCGATGATCTCGAAGGCGGATCCGCTGCGGGTGATCTCGGCGTGCCGACGCGAGACGGTCACATCGTCGAAGAAGATGTCGGCCTCGGGGTGCCGCCCGACCGTGGTCACATCGGTGTCGAGCAGATAGCGCGCACCGGCGAGAGCGCCTGAGCGCACCAGCAGCAACGCGGATCCCGCAGGCAGTGCGGCGATGGCCGTCTGCTCCACGTCGGTCAATTCCACCCCGAACGGCACGAAAGACAGGTCGGAATCGTGTCCGAACGTCTGCGTCACGTCGTGTTTCTGCTCGCCGGAACGGTGGATCGCGTCCTCACCGGCCGGTCGGCTGTCGCTGTCTGTCACTGTGCCCTCCTGATCATCCAGACTAACGGATGCCGAGGCGCTCGCGGGAGGCCGCATTCACACTCAGCCGTCACATACTGCTTATCCATAAGGTGGAGTGGTGAAGACCAAAGCTCTGCGCCCGTCGGCCACCCCGATCGCCCTCGCCGCGACCCTGCTCGCCGCGTTCCTCGTGCTCTTCTCCCCGCTCTCGGCGTCCGCGCACGACGCGCTCGTGTCGTCGTCTCCCGCTGCCGACGAATCGGCCGAGACCGTCCCCGAAGAGCTCACGCTGACCTTCAGCGCCAAGCTCATCGACGGGGAGGGTGCGACGGAGGTCGTCGTGACCGCCCCCGATGGCACGTCGGTCACCGAGGGCGCGGCGACGGTCGAAGGCGCGATCGTCACCCAGCCCTTGCAGGGGTCCGGTCCGGCCGGCGAGTACCACGTGATCTGGAAGGTCGTCTCCAGCGACGGACACCCCACTTCCGGCGAGTACTCCTTCATGGTGACCGTCGGCGACGACGGGTCTGCGACCGCGGAGCCCACGGCGGCCCCGACCAGCGCAGCGCCGACGGCGGAGGAGACCACGGAGCCCGAGGTGACCTCGACGCCCACACCGGTCCCCGACGATGCCGACACGGGTTCCGCATGGGTCTGGGTGCTCGCGATCATCGCTGTCCTGGTCGTCGCCGGAGTGGTCATCTGGATCGTCGCGAGCCGCCGCCGAGGTGGGGCTCCGACCGATTCCGACACCCCGTCGGAGCGATAGGCTTAAGGCATGCCACACTACGACGTCGTCATCCTTGGTGCAGGTCCTGGCGGATACGTCGCTGCGGTTCGCAGCGCGCAGCTCGGTCTGTCCACCGCCATCATCGAGGAGAAGTACTGGGGCGGTGTCTGCCTCAACGTCGGCTGCATCCCCTCCAAGGCGCTCCTGAAGAACGCGGAGCTCGCGCACACCCTGAACCATAAGGCGGACTTCTTCGGGATCTCCGGCGAGTTCACGATCGACTTCGGCAAGGCGTTCGATCGCAGCCGCGAGGTCGCCGAGGGTCGCGTCAAGGGCATCCACTTCCTGATGAAGAAGAACAAGGTGACCGAGTACAACGGTCGCGGCACCTTCACCGGCCCGAAGGCGATCTCGGTCGCCAAGGCCGACGGCACGTCCGAAGAGGTCACCTTCGACAACGCCATTATCGCCACCGGCTCCAAGGTCCGTCTGCTGCCGGGCGTGACGCTCAGCGAGAACGTCGTCACCTACGAAGAGCAGATCATGACCCGTGAGCTGCCGAAGTCGATCGTCATCGTCGGCGCGGGCGCGATCGGCATGGAGTTCGCCTATGTGATGACGAACTACGGGGTCAAGGTCACGATCATCGAGTTCCTCGATCGCGCGCTCCCCAACGAGGACGCGGACGTGTCGAAGGAGATCACGAAGCAGTACAAGAACTACGGCGTCGACATCCTGACCTCCACCAAGGTGGAGACGGTCGTCGACAACGGCTCCTCCGTCACCGTCACCTACACGGGCAAGGACGGTCAGCAGTCGTCGATCGAGGCCGACAAGGTGCTGATGTCGGTCGGCTTCGCGCCGAACATCGAGGGCTTCGGCCTCGACAAGACCGGTGTGAAGCTCACCGAACGCGGCGCGATCGACATCGACGATCACATGCGCACGAACGTCGAGGGCATCTACGCGATCGGCGATGTGACCGCCAAGCTGCAGCTCGCCCACGTGGCGGAGGCACAGGGCGTCGTCGCCGCCGAGACGATCGGTGGCGCGGAGACGCAGACCCTCGGCGACTACCGGATGATGCCGCGTGCGACGTTCTGCTCGCCGCAGGTCGCATCGTTCGGGCTCACCGAGCAGCAGGCCAAGGACGAGGGGCGCGAGATCAAGGTCGCGACCTTCCCGTTCATGGCCAACGGCAAGGCGCACGGCCTCGGCGAGCCGGTCGGCTTCGTCAAGCTGATCGCCGACGCGGAGCACCTCGAGCTCATCGGCGCGCACATGATCGGCCCCGACGTCTCCGAGCTCCTGCCCGAGCTGACGCTGGCCCAGAAGTGGGACCTGACCGCACTCGAGCTCGCCCGCAACGTCCACACCCACCCGACGCTGTCGGAGGCACTGCAGGAAGGCTTCCACGGCCTCGCAGGACACATGATCAACTTCTGATCCTCACATCACGAAGGCCCGGTTCGCAGAGTGCGGACCGGGCCTTCGTGCGTCACAGGCCGCGCATCGTGAGGAGCCCTGCCGTCCAGCCGCGCAGCGGAGCGGACCCGAGTGCACGCATCAGCATCTCCCTGCCGCGCACCACCGGCGCCGGGGCGGGCGCCCCCATCGCCATGTAGAACGCGGAGCGGCGCTGCGCCCGGGATGCCGATCGGCGCACCCGTCGGTCGTACGGCCCCAGCTCCGGCACCGCGCCGGGCCGCATGCAGGAGAGTCGTTCCGCGAGACGAACGGCATCGACCCACCCGAGGTTCATGCCCTGTCCGCCGATCGGACTGATCTCGTGTGCGGCATCGCCCAGAAGCACCACCCGGCCCTGATGGAGGCGCGTCGCCGCATGCTGTGCGGCGAGAAAGGGAGTGGGGGCGTCCGTGGCGGCCGGTTCGATGCCGATCCCGGTACGCCGCTCGATCGTCGCACGGAAGTCATCGGCGGTGCGAAGGGCGTCTGCACCGCCCCGCACCACCCATCGACGGCGACCACCGGGGAGAGGGAAGGACTCGACCAGACCCTCCGGCTCGCAGTGCAGGACGGCCCGGTTCTCCGACGTCGGCTCCTCGACATCGAGCATCGAATACGCGGCGCGTCCGGCCCGACGACGCCATCCGGTATCGAGCCCCTCACGCAGACGGCTCCGCACGCCGTCGGCCACCACGACCACGGCCGCCGAGATCATGCGGGTTCCCTCCGCGGAGTCCGCCGTGACGTGCACGGCATCCGCGTCCTGCCGGACGAGGCGAACGGCGCATCCGGTGATCAGGGCCTCCTCCGAGAGCGAGTGCATCCGGCCCCGCAGCAGCGCGCCGCTTCGCGGCTGCGGGAGGATCAGGACCGGACGATCCGATGCGAAGTCGACGGACGCCAGGGTGCGCCGACGGCTGCGCACCTCCCCACCTTCGAGCCGAAGCGCCTCCGCGCGCACCTCGTCTCCGACGCCCGCGGCGTCCAACGCGTCCAACCCGGGGCGGTGGATGCCGATCGCCCTGGTCCGCTGATCCGCGTCCGCTCGACGTTCGCACACCACCACCCGCAGACCGCGCTGCAGCAGCAGGCAGCCCAGCAGCAGACCCACCGGCCCCGCGCCGACGATCAGCACGTCATGGTCGGGCATGTGCCCCGTCCCATCGCAGCTCCACGCGGAAGGGTGCACCGCCGCGTACGCTCCACCCGTCTGGGGCGACCGCCGCGAGCTCGGCGAGGGTGTAGGAGCGACGGATGCTGAGGAGCCCGTCCTCGCGGATGAACGAGTCGGCGAGGAGGTTGCGGGAGATGGGCCAGGTGGCCGCGGCGAACAGGGCGTACGCGGTGTGGCTGCGGGCGATGTCGTGGTGCGCCACCACTCCGTCCGCAGCGACGAGGCGCACGGAGTCGCTGAGCACGCCCTGGAGCTCGTCGTCATCGAGGTGGTGCAGCACGTGGTTGGACAGCACGACGTCGTAAGTCTCCCCCGCGGCGACGAGCTCCGCGGTCAGCGCGCAGCGGTATCGCACGCCCGCACCGCCATCATGCGCCGCTGCCCAGCGGATCGCACGGTCGTCGGCGTCGAGCGCGGTGACCTCCGCCGAGAGACCGTCTCGACACAGACGCCACGCGAGCAATCGGCAGAGGTCTCCCCCACCGGCCCCCACATCGAGGATCCGCAGTCGCCCGGTACGCGCCGCGCGAGGACGGATGTCGCGCCGATACATCGCCCCGGGCCGGGAGACGAGCGCGTTGACGAGACCGAACCGTCCGTAGGTCCGCGCCAGCTTCCGAGCGTCCGCATGCGGATCGTCCATCCGCTCGCGGACCTCCCCATCTCGCAGCGTGAGATCGGGGCTCATGACCCGGTCGGCGCGACGACGGTCATCAGCGCGCTCTCGGCCGTGAGCCCTGGCCCGAAAGCCATCGCCGCCACGCGCTCTCCGCCACTGGCCCCCTCAGCCTCCAGGATCCGTTTGAGGACGAAGAGCACCGTCGCGCTCGACATGTTGCCGTTCTCCCGCAGGACCTCCCGCGCCGGGTGCAGCTGCGCGTCGCTGAGCTGCATCCGCTCCTGCACCCGGTCGAGGATGCTGCGGCCGCCGGGGTGGATGGCCCAATGCTGCACCTGGTCCCCCACCGTCCCGGCCTCGAAGGCTTCGGCCAGGCCATTTTCGGCCGAGTACAGCGGTCGAAGGGCACCGATGATCGTCTCCCCGATGATCTGCGGAACAGACGTCGAGAGGATCATCTCGAAGCCGGTGTCACCGATCGTCCAAGCCATGTCCTTCTCGCCCTCCGGCGCGATGGCCGTGTGGAAACGGTCCAGCTGCAGCGAGGAGGACGGCGACGGAAGATCACGGGACGTCACGATGCCGGCTGCCGCACCGTCGGCGAACAACGAGGACGCGACGATCGTGTCCGGGTCCTCGGAGGAACGCAGATGGAGGGTGCACAGCTCGACGCTGACGACCAGGACCACGGCGTTCTCATCGGCGACGCAGAACTGGCTCGCCGCACGCAACGCCGGCATCGACGCGTAGCAGCCCATGAAGCCGAGATGGAAACGCTGCACCGCATCGGACAGTCCGAGTCCGCGGACGATCTCGTACTCCGGACCCGGGGCGTGGAACCCGGTGCAGGAGACCGTGATGACGTGGGTGACGTCTTCGGGGCCGATCTCAGGATCGGCGTCGAGGGCCTGCCGCGCGACCTCGACGAAGAGCTTCGCCGCCTCCCGGGTGTACAGGTCGTTGCGTGCTCTCGTGCCGGGCGCGAGGAGCATCCCGGTACGACGGTCGAAGAAGACGGGGTCGGCCGGTTCCGACTCCAGCGACAGCTCATCGATCACGGTGTGCCGGGTGTCGATGCCCGAGACGTTGAACGACGTCGTCACGATCCGCTGCGCGAGCCGTCCGAGATCGGGCTGCTGCGCGAAGACGTCGCGCACCTGCTCCTGCACGAGAACGGTTTCGGGGACGATCGTCTGCAGCGATCGAAGCACAGGCGGTCGGCTCATGCTGTCACTCAAGCATGCGCCGCGCCCCTGGGGGAAGGGGTTGCGTTCGCGAGCGGCCTCTGCCTAGAAACCGAGCGCGCGAGCGAGCTTGGAGCCGGATGCCGATTCGCGGCCGCCCGCGGCGAGGACGGCGTGCTCCACGGCGTCGAAGAACGCCGTGCGCCGCAGCTCATCGTCGGGAGCGGCGGGCCCCAGCTCCATCTCCCACTCGCGCCATTGGCGCTGCACGCCGCCGCGGAGGTCGGTGGCCCGCACCCGGTCGTCGACGAACTCGGCCACGACCCCGTCCGGACCGCTGAGCAGATAGGCGGTGCGATCGTTCTCGATGCGCGCCAGCGGGGTGAGCGGTGCGGTCGTCCAGGTCGCGACGGTCTCCGCGACGGCCGGAGGAAGGTCGTCACCGTCGCCGAGCGGCCAGCCGAGTTCGAGCCGGCCGTCGCCCTGGCGAGGACCCTTCACGTGCCAGCCCGCGTCCGGCCCGCCGGTACGACGACGCAGCGCCACGCCGTCACGAGCGAGCGCACCGTCGGCGGTGTCGAAGTATCGGGCGTCCAATGCGCGACGCTCGCCGGCGGTGACGGCGTCGACGCCGGGGATCGCGTCCCAGCGCGGCAACGGGGTCTCGATGTCGACGTCGTACTTGCGTTCGACCTCGACGGTGCGAGACGGTTCAGTCATCGTCGAGCGTGAGATCCTCGAGAGACTCCTCGAACCAGTAGTCGACCTCCGTGGGCCCGTCATCCGGACCGGTGTTCTGAGGCCCACCGCGGCGGTTGTACACCACCTGCGTCTCGCTGTAGGGGACGATCAGCTTGTCGTCCGCATCGCCGAGAGGGATGATCTGCCCGTCCAGCGGGCCGCCGTGAAGTCGTGCGAGTGCCATGTGCTCAGGGTAGCCCGTCCTCGCGGTGTCGGCACGAGGACGGGCGGATTCAGCCGAGGACGATGCCGAGAAGGGCTCCGGCGATCATCCAGGGCCCGAAGGCGATGCGGGTCGCCCCCGTCGCGCGACGCAGGAGGATGAGCGCCAGTGCGTAGAACGCGCCCAGCACGAATGCCGCCGCGGCACCGATCACGAGCGAATCCCACCCGTGCCACCCCAGCACGAGGCCGATCACGGCAGCGAGCTTCACGTCGCCGCCGCCCATCCCTGCGCGGCTGATCGCTCGCAGCACGGCATAGAACCCGCCGAGGATCACCAGGCCGAGGAGGGCGCGGAGGAGCGCGTCGCCGCGCCCGGTGAGGAAGGCGTCGACCGCGGTGAGGGCCGCGAGTGATGCGAGCGTCGGCAGCACGATCAGGTCGGGCAGTCGGTGCGTGCGGGCGTCGATCACGATCAGTGCGCCGCCGACGACGACCAGGGCGACGTGCACGAGGGCGATGAGGGCGAACCGGATGTCCATCCCCGCAGGTTAGGAGATGGGCGGATCGCCCGCGTGGGCCCTGTGGAGAACTCGACGCGATGTCCGATGTACGAACTATCGTCATCTGTGCGACTTGTTTTATTCGTACATATCTTCGAGAATGGACGCATGGTGATCGGGCTCGATGCGGTGACCTCGCTCTCTCCGGCGAGCGACTCCCGCGCGGGTGAAGTACTGCGACTGCGCCGCGAGATCAGCAGGATGCAACGACGTCGCAGCGAGCATACGCTGCTCCCCCTCGATCCCGCCTTCGCGGCGCTCCTGCCGGAAGAGGGCCTGCAGACCGGCACGTCCTATACCGTCTCCCCCTCGCCGAGCCTGGTGCTCGCGCTGCTCAGCGCCGCATCCCGGAAAGGGCACTGGTGCGCGGTGGTGGGCATGCCCACGCTCGGCGTCGAAGCAGCGGCCGCGTTCGGCATCGACCTCGCCCGCCTGATCCTCGTGCCCACCCCCGGCGAGCGCTGGCTCGCGGCGACCTCCGCGCTGGCCGAGGTCGTGCCTCTGATCGTCGTCGCCCCCGGCGCCCGGGCCGGAGACGCCGACGTCTCCCGACTGAGCGCTCGCCTGCGTGATCGCGGCTGCACGCTTCTGGTCACCGAGTCCCCCGGCGCCGGACGATGGCCGCAGAGCGAGGGCACGATACGCCTTCATGACCCGCACTGGCACGGTCTCGGCGCCGGCTGGGGGTTGCTCTCCGACTGCACCGTGACGGTGACGGCGCAAACACGACACAGCCCTCGCCCCTCGAGTGTGCGCGTGCAGCTGCCGGGAGGGCACGGCGCTCTCGAGGCCGTCGGGGCAGAGCTCACCGCACTCCCTGCGCTCTCGCCGGAGAGGTCCTCCCTCGGGGAATCCGCTCCCCCGGAGCTGTTGCGATGGGCGGAAGCAGGATGAACGCCCCTCTCCGTGTCCTCGTGCTGTGGTTCCCCGACTGGCCGATGCGAGCCGCGCTCGGCGGCGCATCTCCACATCCGCCCACCGCCCTGGTGCAAGCCAACACGATCGTCGCCTGCACCGCCTCCGCCAGGGAGCACGGCGTCCGCACCGGTCAGCGCCGCCGAGTCGCGCAGGGCCACCTCTCCTCCCTCCAGGTCCTCCCGCACGACCCGGCCCGTGACGAACGCGCCTTCCTTCCCGTGCTCCAACTCATCGAGAAGCACGCCCCGGGAGTCACTCTGCTGCGCCCCGGACTCGCGATCCTCCGCGCCAGAGGCATCTCCCGCTATCACGGTGGGGAAGCGGAGGCCGCCGCGTCACTCGCCACCGTCCTCGGAGAGGCCGGTTTCCCCGAGGTGCGCATCGGCATCGCAGACGGCCCCTTCACCGCCGAGATCGCCGCTCGAGGCCCGACGCCCTGGACGGTCGTACCGTCCGGCACCGCCCGGGAGTTCTTGGCCCCCTACCCCGTGCAGGTGCTGCGCGACGAACAGATCACCGGACTCCTCCTCCGGCTCGGCATACGCACCCTCGGCGAGTTCACCGCCCTCGCCGCGCCTGACGTGCGCGACCGCTTCGGTGAACACGGTGCGCGTCTGCACGCGCTCGCCGCGGGTGCCGACTCCCGCCCCCTGACCCCGCGCCCACCCGACCCCGAGCTCGTGCGCAGCGTCGAGTTCGACTCGCCGCTGGGCGGAGCCGATCAGATCGCCTTCGCGGTGCGGCAGACAGCCGACGCGGTGATGCTCGCTCTCGGTGAGGCCTCGGTCGTCTGCACGGAGGTGCGGATCGATCTGACCGACGACAACGGGGCGGTCTTCTCGAGATCCTGGCTGCACCCCACCTGTTTCGACGCCTCCGACCTCGTCGATCGGGTGCGCTGGCAGTTGGAGGCCTTGGCCACGCAGTCCGCGAAGGAACCGGTCGACGAGGCACGAGCGTTCGGCGGCATCACCGCCGTACGGATCACCCCCGCCGCTGTGGATGATGCCGCCCATCACCAACCGGGGCTCTTCGGCTCCGGCACCGATGAGCGCCTGCACCACGCGGTCTCGCGCGTGCAGACCATGTTGGGCCATCAGGGCGTGGTCACCGCGGCGATCTCCGGTGGTCGCTGGCTCGCCGACCGTCAGGTGCTGACCCCGTGGGGGGAGCGCGCCGTCCCTCCACGGGATCCGGGGTCGCCGTGGCCCGGCAGCCTCCCCGACCCTCTGCCCGCCGAGGTGTTCCACCCCCCGCGCCCCATCGGAGTCCTCGCCGCGGATGAGACCACGGTCAGCGTCGATGAACGCGGAACCCTCTCGCAAGACCCCGCCCGCATCGAGGGTGTCTCCGTGCAGGCCTGGGCCGGTCCCTGGCCCGTTCACGAACGCCGCTGGGCAGCAGGGGGCGGAAAACGCGGGCATCGGCTCCAGATCGTCGATGACCAGGATCGCGCCTGGCTGGTCTTCCACACCGGCGAGCGCTGGTGGGCCGAGGGGAGGTATCGCTGATGGGCTGGCACAATCCGCCCCTGTCGTGGAACGAGTTGGAGCGCACCCTCAGCGGCGAGGAGTCCCCCTCGCCCCCTCCGGGCGCCGAGCCGAAGAACACACGGAGCGATCCCGGACCGGTCAGCCGTCGCCGCAAGCGCACTCCCCCCGTCGGCATCCCCCGTCCGCACGATGCCGTGCCCTACGCCGAGTTGCACGCCCATTCGTCCTACTCGTTCCTCGACGGGGCCTCTTCCCCCGAAGATCTGCTCGCCGAAGCCGACCGCCTCGGACTGACCGCACTCGCGCTCACGGACCACGACGGCTTCTACGGTGCCGCACGCTTCGCCGAAGTCGCCGACCTCATGGAGAGTCCGCTGCAGACCGTGTTCGGGGCCGAGCTGTCCCTCGATCTGCCCGCGCCGCAACGAGGTTCCGCCGACCCCGCGGGAGAACATCTGCTGGTCCTCGCCAGGGGGAAGGAGGGGTACCACCGCCTTTCGGGGGCGATCACCGCGGCGCAGTTGCGCGGGGGCGAGAAAGGACGACCGGTATACGACCTCGACGATCTGGCCGAACGTGCAGGAGGCCACTGGACGATCCTGACCGGTTGCCGCAAAGGTGCCGTGCGCCGCGGGCTCGAAGCAGGCGACGGCCTCACCCCGCTGCGAACCCTGGTCGACCTGTTCGGAAGCGATCACGTCGCCGTCGAACTCTTCGACCACGGGGACCCGTTGGACACCCGCCGCAACGACGCTCTCGCCGGGCTCGCACGACGGATGCGGTTGCCGGTGGTGGCGACCAACAACGTGCACTACGCCACTCCTGCACAGGCGCCACTCGCCGAGGCCGTGGCTGCGGTCCGCGCGGTGCGGAGCATGGATGAGCTCGACGGCTGGCTGCCCGCGCACGGGGGCGCCCATCTCCGCAGCGGCGCAGAGATGTCGGCGCGCTTCCACCGGCATCCCGGAGCGATCTCCTACGGGCTCGAATTGGCGACGGCTTCCGCCTTCCCCCTGCGCCTGGCACGACCCGCGCTCCCGCAGCAGAAGGTGCCGGAGGGGCATACACCGATGAGCTGGCTGCGTCACCTGGTCTGGGCGGCCGTGCCGTCGAAGTATCCCCGCCTGGACGAGGAGGGCAAGCACCGGATCGCCCGTGAGCTGGATGTGATCGAGGAGAAGGACTTCCCCGGATACTTCCTGATCGTGCATGGCATCGTCACCGAGGCACGCAGACGCGGCATCCTCTGCCAGGGGCGAGGTTCGGCTGCGGCGAGCGCGGTCTGCTACCTGCTCGGGATCACGGCGGTCGACCCGATCCTCTACCGTCTCCCCTTCGAGAGGTTCCTCGCGACCACGCGGACGGAGGAGCCTGACATCGACGTCGACTTCGACTCCGACCGTCGCGAGGAGATCATCCAGTGGGTCTACCAGGAGTATGGCCGGGAGCGGGCGGCCCAGGTGGCGAATGTCATCCAGTACCGGCCGAAGAACGCGGTGCGCGACATGGCCAGAGCGCTCGGTCACTCCCCCGGTCAGCAGGACGCCTGGTCCCGCCAGGTCGACGGCTGGGGTGCGGGGCTGGAGCCGGCCGAGGACCACGACATCCCCGAGAACGTGCTCGCCTATGCCGGCGAACTGCTGAAAGCCCCCCGCCACCTCGGCATCCACTCCGGCGGCATGGTGCTCACCGCACGTCCGGTCGGCGAGGTCGTACCGGTGGAGCATGCGCGCATGGAGAACCGCACCGTCATCCAGTGGGACAAAGACGACTCCGCGTTCATGGGGCTCGTGAAGTTCGACCTCCTGGGCCTCGGGATGCTCGCCGCCCTCCAGCACTGCTTCGATCTGATCCGACAGGCCACGGGTGAGGAGTGGCGGCTCGAGACCATCCCCAAGGAGGAGCCCGCCGTCTACGACATGCTCTGTCGCGCGGACTCCATCGGTGTCTTCCAGGTGGAGTCCCGCGCACAGATCGGGCTGCTCCCCCGTCTGCAGCCGCGGAGCTTCTACGACCTCGCCATCCAGATCGCCCTCATCCGTCCCGGCCCCATCCAGGGCGGTGCGGTGCATCCGTTCGTGCGGCGGAAGATCGCCAAGGACCGGGTCGACGAGGAGAACCGGGAGCGCGCACGGCGTGGTGAAGACCCCGTGGAGTTCACGATTCCCTACCCGCACAGCGATCTGGAAGACATCCTGAAACGCACGCTGGGCATTCCGATCTTCCAGGAGCAGCTCATCCAGATGGCGACGGCGATCGGTGACTGCACCGCGGATGAGGCCGACCTGCTGCGGCGCGCCATGGGCTCCAAGCGCGGGCTGGAGAAGATCGAGAAGGTCAAGGACAAGCTCTACGCGGGCATGAGCAGACGAGGGCTCGATGCCGACGCCGCTGACCGGATCTACGCGCAGATCCAGGCGTTCTCGAACTTCGGGTTCGCCGAGTCGCACTCGCTGTCGTTCGCCCTGCTGGTCTACGCCAGCTCCTGGGTGAAGCTGCACTATCCCGCCGCGTTCCTCGCCGGGCTGTTGCGCGCGCAGCCGATGGGCTTCTACTCCGCCGCGACCCTCACTGCGGATGCACGGCGGCATGGAGTGGAGGTCCGTCGGCCCGATCTGCACCTGTCCGGAGCGACGGATTCGTTGGAGCCGCTCGCCGATGACTCCGAAGGCGGACCCACCGGCCGGACGCAGTGCCTCGCCGCTCCTCAACCTGCTGTCCTCCGCTTCGACCGGGAGGCTCCCGACGAGTCCGCTGCCCACCGCAGGGACGGCGGATTCGCGGTGCGACTGGGCCTCAGCGGCATCCGGGGGATCGGTGTGCCGTTGGCGGAGAGGATCGTCGCGGAACGTGACGCACACGGTCCTTACCGGGATCTGCACGATCTGGTGCGGCGTACGGATGCCACCGCCGCACAGCTGGAGGCCCTCGCCACGGCAGGGGCCTTCGACTGTCTGGGGCTGGAGCGCCGAGAGGCGATCTGGCTGGCCGGAGCCGCGGCGGACGACCGCTCACGCTTCCTCCCGGGGACCACGGTCGCCGTGCAGCCTCCCCTGTTCGCCGACCAGACCAGCTACGAGCGTCTCTCCGCCGATCTCTGGGCGACCGGCGTGTCCACCGATGACCATCCGATGGCGCATTTCCGGGAGGCACTGCGCACCCGCGGGGTGCTCACCGCCGTCGATCTGCAGAGCCACGAGGTCGGTCGGCGCATCGAGGTCGCGGGACTCGTCACTCACAGGCAACGACCGGCGACGGCCGCCGGGATCACCTTCGTGAACCTCGAGGACGAGAGCGGTCTGGTGAACGTCGTCTGCTCGGCAGGGGTCTGGAACCGCTACCGTCGCGTCGCCCGGGATTCACCGGCTCTCATCATCCGCGGCATCCTGGAGCGGTCGAGCGAGGGGGTGGTCAATGTGCTCGCCGACGGGTTCGAGGATCTCCGCACCGGCCTCACACACCGGTCCAGGGACTTCCGATGAGCGACGGGAGCCCTGCACCCGGCTTCGGCGTCACCAGAAGCGTTCGTGTTCCTCGGGAGGTGGACGGTCGGCGCCGCCCCATCTGTCGGCCTCGGCCTTCGCGGCATCCGCGGCGGCGTCCGCGCCACGCAGAGCGCGCTTCGCTCCGGTCGCCCCCGGACCGATGGGATCGACGAGCAAAGAGGTGCGGGAGTCGGCTCCCCCGATGGTCACCGTGCACTCCAACACACGTCCGATCCACCGAGAGAGGTCGCCACTCGGATCCTCTGCACGTCGGTAGCGGATACCGGTGTCGAGGTCGACGATGGACAGGACCACAGGCTCCCCGGCGAGCGGGTCGATCTGCTCCGTCACCTCGACCCGGTGCCCATGAGCGATGGCGACCTGCGCGGCGACGACGAGCAACCTGTCCATGTGTCCACCCTAGGCAACGCCGCCCGGAAGGCAACAGAACGTCTCAGCGAGAAAGTTCCGAAAATATCTTTGTCCCCCAAATGGCGGACAAGGCGATTAAGCGATACTCTGCTCACGTAGCGGGGGCTACGAGGCTGATGGACTGGGGATTCAGCCGTGAGCGCAGCGAACTTCGCCGCCTCCCCCACCGTCCGGGAAGGACGGAGAGCCCTCTCGGCGATACGTCTGGGGCGGATCGTTCGGGAGGGCCCACTCCCGCGCCGCACCCGACGCCTCGGAACCGCACTCAGTCGATCGGGATGACCTCGAGGGTGTTCGACCGCACCGGTTCCTGTCCCATCTCCGGCGCGTAGGGGCTCGGCGTGTACTTGTCGAGGTACTCGGCATCGATCGCCACATTGGTCGCCTCGTCGGTGACGGGCTCGAAGCGGACGTCCTTCGTGATGCCGCCCGCCGAGACACGCCCTCGCAGGCTCGCGAGAGCCGGGGCGTACCACTTGCCGGCAATGCCCGTGTAGGAGCGAACGAACAGGCGACCATCCACGGCGACCGCCCAGATGCCGACCGTCTTCGGCGTCGTGCCGTCTGCGAGCTGCGCGGAGAGGTCGAACATCTCCGGCGCGGCGATGCGGGCCAGCTCCTCGGGGTTCCAGGTCGTCATGTGTCCTCCTCGAGATCGGTGGATGAGGCAGAGTGCATGCTACGTCAGATCGAGGAGGATCTCACGATCGCTCACCGGGTGAGCCGTGCACGCAGGGAGTCGATGAGAAGACCGACGCCGAGCTCGAACGTGCGATCCGATCGCGCACTCCCCTGTTCGGCTCCGTCGATGAGCCGACCGAGAGTGCGCGTCTCGCCCTCGGGCTGCCAGATCTCGTCGGGTGAGGCGAGGTCGAGACCGAAGCCGATCGCGAAGGCGTCGAGCACGGCGATGACCGAGAGCACCTCATCTTCGGGGAACCCCCCGTCGACGAGCACCGATGCCAGGTCGTCGTACACGGCGATCACCGCGGGGCTCGTGATCGTCTTGCCGACCAGCAAGGGCACGAGCTGCGGGTGATCCGCGTACATCCGACGCTGCGTGCGGAGCATCACGTGCAGGAACTCGGGCCAGGGTTCGCCCCGCCACTCGACGCGGTATTCCTCCACGAGCCTGCCGCGCATGAGCTCGAGGATCTCATCCATGCCGTCCGCGTGGTTGTACAACGAGGACGGCCGCACGCCCAACTCGCGCGCGATCGCGTTGACCCCGAACGGCTTCCCCGCCTTCGCGAGCGCCAGCCCGGCGGATCCGATGATCTCCGGAGAGAGCAGCGGGGAAGAGGGCCTGGGCATGGTGGGCTCGCTTTCTCCGGAAGACCGGACATGAAGATCGGGGTTCCGCACGAACCCTCTCCTGTGCATAATAGTGAACACCATTCGTTGACGAACACCATTCGTTTATGAAGTCGTGCCCACCGACGCACGCCCACTGCCCTCCCTCGCGCACAATGCCGTGCCCTCCCCTTGGAGCCTCATGACCACTCTCGACCTCCGCACCCGGATCCCCCTCCGTCTCCCCACCGCCACCGCCACCTTCGCCATCGGGATCGCGGGATACCTCGGGGTCAACCTGTCGCCGTACATGATCTCCGCCGCCCAGAGCGGCCTCGGAATCGACGTCCTCTCCGCGAGCTGGCTGGTCACCGCGACCCTCCTCCTCACCGCGGTCACCGGATTGGCCATCGCTCCGCTGTGCGCCGGGATTCACCGTCGGACCGTGGCACGCGCCGGCCTCAGCCTCGCCGTGATCGGCTTCGCGACCGCCGCGCTCGCCCCCGCGGCCATACTCCCGGGCCTGCTCCTGGGAGGAGCAGGAGCCGGCGGTGCCGTCGCCGCCTCTGGCGCCGCCCTCGCCGCCTTCCGGAACCCGGACCGGGTCGCCGGCTTCAACGGGCTCGCCAATCGCGGGGTCATCACCGTGGTGCTCGCCGTGATCCCCCTCATCGGGCTCGCGCCGATCGACGTCTTCGGCGCGCTGGCCCTGTTCAACCTGATCGGCCTGGTCGCTTCGGTGTGGCTCCCCGCCGCACCGGTCGTCGCTCCACAGGCGGGAGCAGCCGTCGCCGAGGCGATGCCGATCGAGATCCCGCCGACCGGGACGGTTCGCGTCTCCCCGGCCCGCTCGCGGAAGGTCACGATCGCGGGCTTCGGGCTCCTCATCACGTTCGCGCTGTGGGCGGTGAGCGAGGATTCGCTCTGGGCCATGGCCGGGGTGATGGGCGCGGAACAAGCAGCCCTGACACCGGAAGGCCTCGGGATCGCACTCAGCGGTGCGACCGCCGGCGGACTCCTCGGTTCGATCCTGCTCATGATCGTCGGTGCCCGTTTCGGGCGCGCCGTCCCTCTCGTGATCCTGCTGATCGCCGGTGGAGTCCTGAAGATCTGCGAAGGCTTCGTGACCGACCCGACCACCTTCATCGTCGTCTTCATCGCCTGGAACTCCGTGTATGCCATCGCGTTCATGTACTTCGTCTCGACCTCTGCCGCGCTGGATGCCGACGGCCGTTGGTCGGGCCCGCTGCTGGCGGTGTACCTCGTCGGATCAGCGCTCACGCCGGTGATCGGCGCAGCGCTCGTCGGAGCCCTCGGCTACCAGGGCTTCGCCGTCGCACTCGGGATCGCGAGTTTCGTCCTGGCCATCCCCACCGGAGCCATCGCCCTGGTCTCGACCCGCTTGGAACGCCTCACCGCACAGGAGAACGACGCATGACCCGCACCCTCTACCGCAACGGCCGGATCTTCACCGGAGACGAATCACGATGGGCCGACGCGGTCGTCGTCGACGACGACGTGTTCGTCCACGTCGGATCCGACACCGACGCGCCCGCCGCGGACACGGTGGTGGACCTGGAAGGTCGCACCGTGCTCCCCGGATTCACGGACGCGCACACCCACCTGCTGATGATGGGCGAAGCCCTGGGGCAGGTGGGGCTCACGGATGCCACCTCTCTCGAGGAGATACAGCGCCGACTTCGCAGGGCTCGCGAGGCGGCATCTGGCGTGCTTCGCGGGCGCGGCTGGCTCTTCGATGCGATCCCGGACGGAGAGCCGACCGCCGCGATGATCGACGCGGTCGTCGCCGACATCCCGGTCTACCTCGACGCGAACGACTACCACTCATGCTGGGTGAACACGGCGGCTCTCGCGGAGCTGGGGATCACGCGGGACACGCCCGATCCCCTCGGCGGACGCATCGCCCGCGACGCATCCGGTGAGCCGACCGGAATGCTCTACGAGACCGCCGCACAGTTGCATGCCTGGGCGCACCGCGACGCGAACACGACCGACGCGCAGCGCGATGCGGCGGTCCGGCGAGTCGTGTCCGCCTACATCGCCGCCGGCGTGACGGGGGCGGTGGACATGGCCTTCGATGAGCTCGGGCTCGCCGCACTCGCACGCGCCGCCGAGCGCGGCGAACTGCCTCTGCGTGTCGCCGCGCACTGGTTCGTCGCGAACATCGGCGACGATGCCGCGAACCTCGCGCAGGTCGAGCAGGCCGCCGCGCACGCCTCGACACCGACGGCGGGGGCACGCGTGCTCGGCATCAAGCTCGTCCTCGACGGCACCATCGATGCCTGTACGGCAGCCATGGGCGCGCCGTACGCGGACGGCACCAACGCGGGGCCGATCTGGCCCGCCGAGCGCCTGTTCCCGGTCGTCGCGGCGGCGGATGCGGCCGGGTTGCAGATCGCCATGCACGCGATCGGGGACGCCGCGAGCACGCTCGCCCTCGACGCGATCGAGCACGCGATCGCGACCAACAGTGAACGACCGCGCCGACACCGCATCGAACACCTCGAGTACGCAGCGCCGGGAACGGCGGAACGGATGGCGCGCCTCGGCGTCACCGCCTCCATGCAGCCTGTGCACGCCGACCCGGCGATCTTCGGGAACTGGGCGGCACGCCTCGGAGACGAACGCGTCGACCGCGCGTTCGCCTGGTCGGAGTACGAGCAGGCGGGTGCGCTCCTCGCCTTCTCCACCGATGCGCCGACCGCTCCGCATCAGGCGCTCCCGAACATGTTCGTCGCGTCGACCCGAGCGTCCGCGCTGGTGCCCGGTATGGCAGGCGTGCACCCGGAGCAAGCGCTCCCGCTCGAACGGGCGATCGCGCATGCCACGCGAGATGCGGCGACGTCGATGGGCGACGGAAGCTGGCGCGGACGTATCACCCCCGGATCCGCGGCCGATTTCGTGGTCCTGGACGCCGATCCGTTCAGCAGGGATCTCGAGACGCTGCTGAGCGCCCGGGTCGTGCAGACCGTGATCGCGGGACGCACGGTCTTCGCCGCGTCGTCTCCGCCCGCGCGACGCGAGAACTCGTGATCCTCACCTGACGGGCGCGCCGCCTATCCCGGGTCGCGGACGTGCCCCGGAGCGGCCACCCCCTTGACCGTACGCGCCGTCAGTGCACGAGAGCCTTCAGAACGACGAAGACGAGCCCGAAGGATGCGGTTCCGAGGGCGCCGAGGACGCGGACGAAGAAGGGACTCCCCCGGCGGAGGAAGGCGACATAGCCGAGGAAGGCGAGGATCACGACTCCCGACCAGAGCGCGAGGTCGTTCGCGAGCCCGTCGGGGATCACCCGCGTCGTTCCCGCGAGCAGGATGACGGCCGGCACGGTCGCGGAACTGAGCATGCCGAGGGAGTGCTTCACGGACGCGGCGAACGCTGCTCGCACGCCGACCGCTTCCCCCTGCTCACGTTCCGCACGGTCGCTGACCCTCGCCACCGTTCCGGCGTAGACGTGGGCTCCCCAGAACACGAGGACGGTGACCGCGACGGTGAGGAGCACCGCGAACGACGTCTCGCCGTGCGCGGACGACACCGCGACGAGGCCGCTGACCAGAATCGTGCCGTACACGGCCGCTTCGGTCCCGAACCCCGACCTCAACGCTCGGTGGACCCGGAGGATCCCGTCGTCGGCAGCCGATCGCCGCGTCTTCCTCTCGTCTGTCACACCGAACACCCTCTCAACGTTCGGCACGCAGCGGTACCTTCACGTCTCCTCCGGCTTCCTCCGTGATCCGCGCCCCCATCTGCACGAATGTCGGCGCCGAGATGAACCCGCCCGCGAAGAGGGCCTGCCCCTGCACGAACTCCGCGGAGCGCCGGATGGCGTCCTCCGAGGCGAACCCGAACACGTCGGCCAGTTCCGCGAGGTCACGGGGCGCGTTGACACGCATGAGCGCCAGGTTGTCACACTGCGAGAGCACGTTGGGATGGATCTTCGTCGGCCGTTGCGTGGAGAGCAGCAGCCACAGCCCGAACTTCCGCCCCTCGGCGGCGATCTGCACGAGCTGTTCGGTGAGGGCCCGCTCGACCGCGGTCTCAGGGTTGGGTGAGCAGAGGTTGTGCGCCTCGTCGATCACGATCAGCACGGGGCGCCGCTCTTCACGTCGCGCCCAGAGATGTTCGAGCACCGCGAGGGCGGCGACCTTGGGTTCCGCCGGGTGCTCGAAGCCGCCGAGGTCGAGGACCGTGACACGCGGCCTGTCATCGACGACGTCGACGACGGAATTCGCACCGCGAGACCACAGGTTCCATTCGAGTACCTGCAGATTCTCGATACGTTTCGCGAGCCTCACTTTGGCAGGGTCGGCCGACGCGAGCAGGTCCGGCACCATGCCGCGCCCGTCCAAGCTCTCGGCGTCCTGCTCCAGATGGATCAGGGCGTTGTACTCGTCCGCGTCCGCGATCGGGTCCATCTGCAGCACCGCCGCCTTCGAGGCTGCCGAGAGATCGACGAACCGCGCGTGCAGTCGTTCCCCCTCCCCTGCCCCGGAACGGAACACACGGATGTCCGATGCCGCGACTCTGGCCGCATCCGCCTCGTTCGCCGTGAGGCGCGTCTCCTGCAACCGGGTGAAGTCCCCGTTCGGGTCGAAGACGATCATCGGCAGCTCGGTCTCCAGAAGGAGCTGCTCGAGCACCACGCCGAGCGCGTAGGTCTTGCCGCTTCCGCTCTGACCGACCCAGAACGTGTGGCGGTTGAAACGCCTCGCGTCCAGCGCGACTTTGGCGTCGGGATCGCCGAGAGCAGTTCCGATCGTGAGGGTGGTCATCGTTCCGGTAGGCCTTTCGTTCGAGATGCTGTGGCGATCCGATCGGATGCGATCGCTTCACCGAGGCGGTGATCGACATCTTCCTTGATCGAGCGCCCGTTCACCAGTGCAGAGGTGCTCTCACGCCATCGCGAAACCCGGCGCCCAGGCCACCACCGCGTATGACACGAACGGCGCGGACGCGAGGAGGACCACTCCGACGACGAGCACACCGCGCGCGCGACGGAGCAGCGCCGGGAGGAGGGCGAGGAGGTAGACGGCGATGACGATCACGGTCATCACCAGCGCGCTCCCTTGACGGTGAGACAGGAAGCAGTTGCTCGTCGGCGGATCCACCGCAGCGCAGACGAGGGGCCCCACGGGCACGGCCACGAGCCAGATGAACGCGACGGTTCCGAGGGCGAGCACCGTCGCGAGAAGCATCAGCACCCACGGAAGCCGCCGGCGCACCGGGCGCTGCACAACGGAGGCGGACGTCGTCATGAGCCCAGCGTACGGAAATCGCCGCGGTGCCGTGCACCTCGCCGGGAGCTACAGGGATCGGAGGCCGCGGCGGATGATCCTCGCGGTGCTCGTCTCCACGCTCTCGGCCGTCCAGCGCTCTCCGAGGGCGGTCGCCCAGTCCGGTCGGGTCTTGGCGGCGTCGTTGATCCAGTTCGCGACCGAGTCCTGCACGTAGCGCGAGGGATCGGCTCGCAACGGTTCGAGAATCGCCTCTCCGAGTTGCGGATCGGCTTTCAACGCGGGGATGTGCTTCGCCCACACGCCTCGGGGCCGCAACGTCTCACAGGCGAACCTCCGAACCCGCTCCGACGCATGGTCGGTGAGCGCCGCGAGTGCCGGGATACTCGCGGCGAGATCTGCCGCGAGCGGGACGCGTACCGTCATCCAGGCCCACTCGCGCACACCGAAATGCGGGTCGTGGGCAGCCGGCAGCACGAGTCCGATCAGGTCCGCCGGTGCCTGCGCGCTCGGTGCGGCGGTGAGCGCGAACCAGCCCCAACCGCGCACGGTGTCAGAGACGTGCTCGGTCAGTGCGGTGCACGCCTCTGCGCCGAGCTGCGCATGAAGGGCCACGCCGATGGCCTGCATCCGGGCGAGGATGCCGAGCGGTTGCGCCTCTCGCACCGCCGCGCGCAACGCCTCGGGCGCAGCGGGCAGCACATGATCGAGCAGCTCGCCGTGATCGATGGCGAGGATCTCGGCGAGCGTGCGCGACTCCGCACGGCCGGACTGCACGGCGTGGGCGTTCGCGGCCCCGCGGCTGGCGACGGTCACGGGGTTTCGTCCAGGCGCCGCTGGATCGCGGCGAGAGCAGCCGACGTCGCACGCTCCTGATCCGCAGAGACATCCACCGCGATGACCGTCAGCCAGTCACGGTAGATGGGGCTGAGTTCGGCCACGAGCGCTTCGCCGGCCGAGGTGGTCCGGAGGCTGAGTGAGCGGCGGTCCCCGCTCACGGCCGACCGTTCCAGCAGGGCGGATTTCTCCAGGGCATCGGTGAGGCCGGTGACGGTGGCCCTGGTCACCCCCAGTTGTTCCGCCACCTGCCCGGGCGCGATGCCGGGAGTATCGCTCACTGCCAGGAGCACCGCGAGGCGACCCTCCGACAGCCCGTACCGGGCAAGGATCTCCGCACAGGCGGCGTCGATCTTGCGTGCCGTGGTCAACAGCCCCAAGATGAGCTCCGCGCCAGGCCCGCTGTCCGCCCGTGATCGCAGAAGCTCGTGTTTCAGATCGAGAATCTCATTCATTAGCCGCCATATTATCAGGCGCCTACATTGCAGCGGCCGGCCCCCCACCGAGCGAGGGCCGGCCGCGGCCCGATCAGGCGCCGTGTGCGGGCTGCACGTCGATCACCCAGGTCACGCCGAAACGGTCGGTGAGCATTCCGAAGCCCGGGCTCCACGGCGACACGGCGAGGGGCTCGACGACGTCCGCGCCGGCTGCCAGCGCGTTCCAGATCGCGGTGACCTCGTCGAGCGTCTCGCCGCGCACAGACTGGAAGAACGTGCGATCGGTCACCGTGACGCCGTTCTCACGACGTGTGCTCCCGGCGGTGCGCGACGTGTCAGTGGTGTCCTGTCCAGGGATGTCGTAGGCCATGACGCGGAACCCGTGGTCGTTCTCGACCTGGCCGAAGACGATCTTGTCCGCACCGGGGGCATCGGCCGGCATGCCGAGGTCACCGTAGGTCGCCGCGACGACGGTGCCCCCGAACACGGACTGATAGAAGTCGAGCGCCTGCCGCGCCGTACCGGGGAAGTTGAGGTGAGTGGTGGTGATGATGCTCATCTGCGTGTCCTTCTTCTGCGTTGGTCACGGCGGGATGCCGTGACCCCACACTGCAAGACGTAGAGGACAGGATGAGTCCTCTACTTCGCGGATACTGGAATCATGTCGGGAACGTCTTCACGCATGCTCGCGCTGCTCTCGTTGCTGCAGTCGCGCCGGGACTGGCCGGGACACGTGCTCGCGGAGCGGCTGGAGGTGACGACGCGCACCGTCCGCCGAGACGTCGACCGGCTACGGGAACTCGGATATTCGATCGCCGCGATCAAGGGGCCTGACGGTGGCTACCGGCTCGCGGCAGGAGCAGAACTTCCACCGCTGCTGTTCGACGATGAGCAAGCGGTGGCGATCGCGGTGGCTCTGCAGAGTTCCCCGTCCACCGGAGTCGATCTCGACGAGGCCGCGGCGCGGGCCCTGGCTACCGTGCGACAGGTGATGCCGTCGAGGTTGCGTCACCGGATCGACGGCATCCGCTTCACCGACACCGCAGCCGAGTCGCGGGTCGACCCGCAGGTGCTCGAAGCGGTCAGCGCTGCCGTCCAGGAGCAGAGGACTCTCCGCTTCGACTACGGTGAGTCGACCGATCGCCCGCCTCGTCGCGTGGAGCCTCACTCGGTGCTGGCGCGGAACGGTCGCTGGTACCTCATCGCCTGGGACCTCGACGTGTCCGACTGGCGCATCTTCCGGCTCGACAGGATGGTCCCGAAGTCCGCCGGCGGAACACGCTTCACACCACGCGCTCTGCCGACCGGAGACGCTCGCACCTTCCTGGCAGCGCGCTCCAAAGGCTCGGTCAGCGAAGACGTCTGGCCCTGCCACGGCGAGCTCCTCCTGCACCTCCCCGCCGCCGACGTAGCGCCCTGGCTCGGCGACGCCGAGATGGAACAGGTCTCCTCCTCCGAGTGCCGCATCCGGGTCGGCTCCTGGTCCTGGGCAGGACTGCTCTCGTGGATCCTACGATTCGACGCCCCTTTCACCATCCTCGGACCCGAAGAGTTCCTCGATGCCGCCGACGGACTCGCCGCCCGCATCACCGGCTCGATACCGTCAGTGCGGCGCTGACCCTCAGTCGATGCCGAGGATCCCCTTCGCCACGCCGACGGCCGCGGGCCCGTCGAGGGCAGGGCGGTCTCCCCACTGTCCACCGGTGATGTCGATGTTGATGCCGGGCACGCGGACGGATGTGACGGTGACCGCGGCCACAGCCGTTTCACCGTCGAGACCGTGGGCGATGCCTCCCGCCGCGTCGAGCGCACCGTCGGGGATGAGCGTCAAACCGGCCTGCTCGATGATGTCGGGATCTTCCACCTCACTGGTCTCGCTGGGAACGACCATGACCTCGACGGACGCGAGATCTCCGAGGTCGGCGAGGTCTTCGGGGGCTTCCCACTGACAGTACGCACCGTATTCGTCCACCGCGTTGGAATCCAACGGCACAAGACCTTCGATGTACGGGGCGACATGGGTCGCGACCGTGTCGCAGCTGCCGATCCGGTCGAAGACGTCGGCGACATCGGGGCCACCGTCGACGCTGATCGTCTCGTCCCCCATAGTCGTATCTTCTCCGGGCGGTTCCGGATCCTGCGCAGAGCAGGCGCTCAGGAGAAGAGCGGAGGTGAGCACGAACGGGATCAAGACCGAAGAGCGATTCACCCGAAACACCGTAGCAACGCCGACCACCCGGAGCGCAAGCGCTACGAAGCCACGGCCTTCAGACTCATCGACACGTAGGCGGAGAACCCGGCACGTCCGGCGAACCGCACTCGACGGCTGCTCGACTCCGTGAAGCCGAACTTTCGATAGAGCCCGAGCGCGGGCGCATTCGTGTCTTTGATGTCGCGGAGCACGAACTCGTCGTAGGGCAACTGCAACAGGTGACCCATCAGGGCCGTGGCGACTCCCTTGCCCTGGTGCTGCGGCGCGGTGGTCACGAAGCCGATCTCCGCCAGGCCGGGGCGTGCACCCTCGTACGCGCCGAGGAACTGGCTCCGGACGATGAAGGAGCACACGAGGCCGCGCAGTCCACCGAGCGTGCGCTGGATCTCTCGACGGTCAGGGTCGAAGCACTCCTGCTGCCCCTCGGTGACCGAGGCGATCGCGGCGGGCTCTCCGTCGACCAGCGCCACGAAGAAGCGGTCGAGGAGGATCATGTGCGCGAACGCATCCGCGAGGACCCGTGGATCCTTCGAGAAGAACTCGAAGTCCTCGGCGAACCCCTGGACGAGGACCTCGGTGATGCGCCGGCGATACGCCTCCCCCAGCGTGTCACCGCGTTCGACTGTGATCGTCATGAAGCGTCCTTTCTCATCAACAGACGGAGCACCAGGTCGATGCCCGCCTCGGTCATCGCAGTCGGGATGACCGTTCGCATGCCGGCGATGCCCGAGAGCATCGCGAAGTAGTAGGCGGTCAGCTGCGCCGGATCGCCGTCATCGAACTGTCCAGCCGCCTGCCCCCGACGTACGACGGCTTCGAAGGCATCCCAGAGCGGCCGCTGGGTGCGTGCCAGTCGTTCCGCAGTACCGGCCGGGGTGTCGGAGATGAATCCCTGGTTGATGACCAGGAAGAACTCGGCCTCGCCGTTCCCGTTCATCAGATCGGTCACGAACACGCGGGTGAACTCACGTACCAGGACGACGGGGTCGGCATCGGCGGAGAGCATCGCGGACGCTGCGACCAGACCGGATGACGCCTGCTCGAGCAAGGCGTCGAACAGCGCCTCTTTGCTGGCGTAGTGGCGATAGATCGAGCCGGCGCTGAGGCCGGCCTCGTCGGCGATGTCTTTGATGCTCGATGCGGCGAACCCGCGCCTCGCGAAGACGCGCACGGCTGCGGTCTCGATCCGCTCGCGTGTGGCCACGCGCAGCGCGGCGTTCTGCTCCGGCGATCTCACCATGGTCACCCCTTTGAAATGAATTTATCTTCATTATATGGGGTGCGGTGAGAAGATCGCGCTCGATCCGGTATCGCGCGTGCCGCGACTGGCTCGGCGACGGAGATCTATCCCGGCCAGCGCCAGTCGGCGATCGCCGGCTCGTCCTCGCCGTGTTCGCGGGTGTAGGCGCGCGCCTCGACCCGTCGGTTGTGCAGCTCCTGGCGGAGAGTCGCGTGGCGCTCGGCCGCGCCCGGCACCCGGTCGAGTACGTCGATCACCAGCTGGAAGCGATCGAGATCGTTGAGCAGCACCATGTCGAAGGGTGTCGTCGTGGTGCCTTTCTCCTTGTAGCCACGCACGTGAAGGTTCGCATGGTTGTTCCGCTTGTAGGTCAGCCTGTGGATGAGCCACGGATAGCCGTGGAAGGCGAAGATGATCGGCCGGTCAGTCGTGAACAGCCCGTCGAAGTCGGCATCCGAGAGCCCGTGCGGGTGAGCGTCCTCGGACTGCAGCCGCATCAGATCGACGACGTTGATGACGCGGGTCGCGATCTCGGGCGCCCGCTCGCGCAGGATCGCCGTGGCGGCGAGCATCTCCTCGGTCGGCACGTCCCCCGCCGCCGCGAGGACGACGTCGGGCTCCTCACCGTCCGATTCGGTGCCTGCCCACGGGAGGGTGCCGAGTCCGCGGGAACAGTGCAGGATCGCTTCGTCCATCGTCATCCACTGCGGGCTGTCCTGCTTGCCTGCCACGACGACATTGACGTAGTCGACGCTGCGCAGGCAGTGGTCGTAAGTGCTCAACAGCGTGTTCGCGTCGAAGGGAAGGTATACCCGGACGATGTCGGAGCTCTTGTTGACGACGAGGTCCAGGAATCCGGGGTCCTGGTGCGTGAAGCCATTGTGGTCCTGTCGCCACACGTGGCTCGACAGCAGATAGTTGAGCGAGGCGATCGACGCGCGCCACGGCACCTGCGCCGACGCCTCGAGCCACTTCGCGTGTTGATTGAACATCGAGTCGACGATGTGGATGAACGCCTCATAGCTGTTGAACAGGCCGTGCCTTCCCGTGAGCAGGTAGCCCTCCAGCCAGCCCTGGCACTGATGCTCGCTGAGCACCTCCATCACCCGGCCCGCACGCGCAAGGTGCTCGTCGAGGTCGAGGATCTGCGCGTTCCACTGCTTGTCGGTCGCTTCGTAGACCGCGGGTGCCAGCCGATTGGACGCGGTCTCGTCCGGACCGAACAGCCGGAACGTGCGTGGGTTGCGCCGGATCACCTCGGCCAGGTAGCGGCCGAGAACCGCGGTGGCCTGCGCGTCCGCTGCGCCGGGCGACTCGACCTCGACCGCGAACCCGCGGAAGTCCGGGAGGTCGAGGTCCTGCCGGAGCAGACCACCGTTCGCATGAGGCGTCGCTGACATGCGGTGATCACCGTCCGGGGCGAGAGCGACGGTGTCGGGCAGCGGTGCACCCAAGTCGTCGAACAGCTCGTCGGGCCGATACGACCGCAGCCAATCCTCGAGTTGCCGCAGGTGCTCCTCGCTGTCCCGCGCGGAGGGTACCGGAACCTGGTGTGCGCGCCACGTGCCCTCGACGGGCAGCCCGTCGACCTCCACCGGACCGGTCCACCCCTTGGGGGATCGCAGGACGAGCATCGGCCAGACGGGGCGGTCGGCCGTAGCCCCGTCGCGAGCTGTCCGTTGAATCGCGGCGATGCGATCCAACGCGGTCTCGAGTGCGTCGCCGAACCGACGGTGCACATCCTCTGCCGCATCCGTCGCCTCGAAGGACACGATGATCGGGTCATGGCCGTATCCGCGCATCAGATTGACGAGTTCCTCTTCGGGGATGCGCGCCAGCAGCGTGGGATTGGCGATCTTCCAGCCGTTCAGGTGCAGGATCGGTAGCACTGCACCGTCCGAAACCGGGTTGAGGAATTTGTTCCCGTGCCACCCGGTGGCGAGCGGACCCGTCTCGGCTTCACCGTCGCCGACGACGCAGAAGACCGTCAGGTCGGGGTTGTCGAAGGCGGCGCCGTACGCGTGGCTGAGCGAGTAGCCGAGTTCGCCGCCCTCATGGATCGACCCGGGCGTCTCGGGTGCCGCGTGGCTCGGGATGCCTCCGGGCGCGGAGAACTGGCGGAAGAGTCGGGTCATCCCGGTCACGTCACGGGTCACGGAGGGATAGCGCTCGGTGTATGTCCCGTCGAGCCAGGCGTTGGCGACCATCCCCGGGCCTCCGTGGCCCGGTCCTGCGATGTACAGGGCGGAGAGATCGCGCTCGCGGATCAGCCGATTCGCGTGGGCATAGATCAGATTGAGCCCGGGAACGGTCCCGAAATGGCCGAGCAGGCGTGGCTTGACATCGTCGACCGCGAGCTCGCGGCGGAGCAGCGGGTTGTCACGAAGATAGATCTGTCCCACGCTGAGATAGTTGGCAGCACGCCACCACGCGTCGAGCTGCCGTATCTGTTGTTCTCGCATACGGGGTTGCCTCCCTTTCTCGGGCTCGCGCCCGGGCGAGTGCGGATGGAGACCTGCCTCGGTCAGTCCTTCTCGTCGATGAGCGCGAGAAGGGACTTCAGCGCATCTCTGATCTCAGTGTGGTCATACTGGCCCGCTCGGCTCTCCGCCGAGATCACGCCCGAGCGGTGGACTCGTCGGAAGTCGCCGAACGGGAAGCTGTAGGCCTGCTTCGTCTCGGAGTTCTCGGTCTTGTCGACGCCGAGGTGCCAGTGCGAGAACTCCGTCCAGCCGTTCTCCTCGATGAAGGCGTTCTCCTCATCCGCCGAGGGCGCCGCTTCCGACCAGTCGTCTCGCTCGTCTCGGACGACCTTTCCGGCCCGAACGAGTTGGCGGGCGTGGCGCAGTGCGGGGTTGTTCAGTTCGATCGCCATGACGCCACGGTACGAAGCGCGCCCTCGCACCGCGAAGGGGGTTGACAGCGGTCGGGCGGCGCCTGCGGCTGCGGCGCGCACTGTCATCAGCGATGCCGCGTCACCGACTGAGCGGCTTTCCGGCTTCCAACCACTGATCGCTCGTCACCTCGGGGTGGTCGAGCCAGTAGTCGGCGTAGTAGTCCACGAGCGGAGCGTACTCGTCGAAGATGCGGCGCAGCTCGTGGATCGAGTCCGCACCATCGGGCGCGATGTCGACCCGCAGGTCCAGTCGAGCGCGCCGCGCACCGCGCGTGGTCGTGATGATCGCCGACGAGAGATGTCGCCTGCCCTCGCCACCCGCCGCGAGCCCCGCCTCCAACGACCGCATCAGCCGCTCCTCGAAAGGCAGACCGGGCGACGACTCGAACTGCGCGGCCATGGCGTCGAGCACGCCAGCGCCCACCACGCCGTTGCCGAGTGCGGCGTAGCCGTCGCCGACGACATGGCCGGCGTACAGATCGCCCTCGACGAAATCTCCGGTGTGGGCCGCGACGCGGCCGTCGTCGATCACGATGCCGACCTGCCGGTAGCGGAAGTGCGGGTCCGCGGTCTCCAGCGCCGCGATGATCGATCGCGGTTCCATCCCTGTCTGCCCGAGATCCCACGCGCGCTGACCGAGACGCCAGTCGGAGTGCCATTGGCTGGTGACCGCGACGCTGCCCGCCACCTGCGGGCAGCGCGACGCGATCGCGATCGACCCGGTGCCCTGGCACACGCCCACCATGCCGGTGGCCGGGTCGGTGGCGATGATACTGAAAGTCATGTCGTCCCTCTCGTCGAATGGGGCGGACCCTCCTGCCGCCCCCGCAGGTGGCGCTCAGCGCGCCGTGATCTCCCAGCGGACGACGATCTTCCGCAGCACCCGCACCGCCAGATTGAGCAGGATTCCGAGCACGGACAGGATGATCAGCAGTGCGAAAACGGCTGCCGTCTCCATCCGTCCCTGCGCCTGCAGGATCAGCACGCCGAGCCCTTTCTGCGCCCCGACGAACTCCGCCACGATCGCGCCGATCATCGAGTTGGCCACGGCCAGCTCGAGCCCGGAGAAGATCTGCGGGAGCGCGGCGGGCAGCATGAGCCTGGTCTGGATCTGCAGCGGCTTCGCGCCGTTGACCCGGAACAGATCCAGCTGGTCACGGTCGACGCCACGGAATCCGTGCAGCGAGTTCACGAGCATCGGGAAGAACGCCAGCAGCACCACGACGACGACCTTCGACGGCATCCCGAACCCGAACCAGATGATGAACAGCGGGGCGACCGCCACCTTCGGAATCGACTCGATCGCGACGATGTATGGGAACACCACGGCGTAGGCGGTGGGCGACTGCGCCAGCGCGATGGCCAGCACCAGCCCCGCCACGACTCCGATGACGAGGCCGAGCAGCACGATCGACATGGTCGAGCCGGCGTTCTCCATGTACCGCGGGAAGGCTGCCGGATCCAGCAGGGCCGCCAGGACATCGCTCAACGGCGGAACGACGTACTCAGGCGTGTGCGTCCATCCGGGAACGAACTGCCACACGAGCAGCAGCGCCGCCAACACGCCCAAGGAGGCGAGAGTGCGCTTCATGGGGGTATTCACGAGCGGCCGTCTGGCCGCCACAGTCTGCATAGGTGCGGTCTGCGCGGGCGCGGTCATGCTGCCACCTCGAAGTGTCGACGGATGTGTGCGGTGAGTGCGGCGAATTCGGGGTCGCCGAGCAACTCCGGGGTGCGGGTCTTTCCGAAGGGGACGTCGATGATCTCCGCGATCCTCCCCGGGCGGGCGGTCATCACCACGACGCGTTCGGCGAGGAACACGGCTTCGCTGATGCTGTGAGTGATGAGCACCGCGGTGGTCGTCGTCTCGCGCCAGATGCGGTTGAGCTCGACGTTCAGCGCGTCGCGGGTCATCGCGTCCAGGGCACCGAATGGCTCATCCATCAACAGCACAGCCGGATCGTGCACGAGCGCCCGGCAGATCGCGGCACGTTGCTGCATGCCGCCCGACAGCTCATGCGGATGCTTGGACACGAACTCCGCGAGCCCCACCATCGTCAACAGACTCGTGGCATGGATACGGTCGTCCGCCGTGATGCGCCGTTTCAGGCTCAGCGGCAGCAGCACATTGTCGAGGATGTTCAGCCATGGCAGCAGCGTCGCCTTCTGGAACACCATCCCTGCCTCCCCGCGCGGGGCTCCGATCGGTACGCCGGAGATCGTCGCCGCTCCGGCCGTGTGCTGCTCCAGTCCCGCGAGGATCCGCAGCAGTGTCGTCTTACCGCACCCACTGGGCCCGAGGATCGAGACGAACTCGCCTTCACCGATCCCCAGATCCACATGCGAGAGCGCGGTCACATCCCCGGTCCGGGTCTGATACACCTTCGACAGGTCTTCGATCTCGATCAGCTCGCTCACAACGCCTCCAACCCATAGACACGGCAGAGATTGCCGTTCATCACACGACCGGCCAGCCACTCCGCCTGCGTCGTCGTCCACAACCGGTCCGCCACACCGGATCCGAGGACCCGATCCAGCAGCAGGCGTCCGCGGGCCACCGAGGCGACGTGGAACTCCGGTTGCCCGGTGTCTGTCCCGAACATGACCTTGTCCGCCGGCAGCAGCTCGAGCCATTCCTGCAGCATCCGCTCCAGTGCGTGGTGATGCAGATACGGCATCCAGGAGAAGTCGAGGTACACGTTCCCGTGCGCCTGACTGAGAGCGGCGAGGTGCGACGTGTACGGGAACCCGCCGTGGATGAGGATCACCCGCAGGCGGTTCAGCGCCCGATCTGACAGCAGCGGCTCCAGCAGGCGGGGGTCGGCACCTGACAGCAGCAGTCCCGGCTCGGAGTGACCCATGCCGGTGTGGATCTGCACCGGCAACTCCCGCTCGACCGCCAGTTCGGCGATCGCGAACACGAGGTAGTCCGCGAGAGCTTTGTACGCCGGGGTCTCCAGCGCGCCCTCATCTCGCAACTGCGCGTACGCCGCCTCGGCCTCCTCACGCGAGCGTCGCGTGAAGTCGAGTGAACGCACATAAGCCGAGGCGATCTTCAGACCGACGAACCCGCTCTCCTGTCGGCGGATGATCGAGCCACGCACGAACTCGACGTAGGCACCGAGTGTCGCTGGCGGCTGGGTGACACCTTCGGCATCGAGAAGGTCCCGCAGGATCGAGGAGAAGACCCGGCGGAATCGCGGAGTATCCGAGCCACGGCGCTCGAACGCCGGATGACCGAACGGATACAGGTAGGGGTCGATGCGTGCGACCGGCTTGTACCGTTCCGGCGACCAGGAACGCGCATCGATCGCGGGGATGTCGGTCAGCACGAAGGCCGTGTCAGACAGTTGCAGCGCCCGGTCGTACAGGCCGGGGAAGTCGTCCTCTCGCTGCTGAGCGCTCACCCGAACGGCTTCCTCGTGATCGAGCTCCCCGTACAGCGCACGGGTGCCCTCCGCGAGTGAGACGCCGTAGACCGAGGTCGACTGGAAGATGCTGCTCTCGTCGAAGAGCGCCCGGATGCCGTGCTGGGTGTCCAGCCGGTGGAGCTCGCCAGTGTCTCCGGCGGCCCGCGCCGCGACGAACGCATCGAACACGTCGACGGGAAGATTCGCCTCGAGGTACCCCATCGCGTTCTCACGTTGGAGGGAGTCGATTCCCTCCAACCGCTCGCCGGGGCGTATGTACCCGGCATGGGAGTGGTGGTCGACCGCCGGGATGCCGTCGGTGAAGGTCAGGGTGCTCATTCGGCGCTCCAGTTCTCTGCCTCGGCGACGACAGCGTCGGCGTCGAAGTCGTTGTACGCGTCGACGAAGGTGTTCGGTGCCGCGGCGACGGTGTCGACAGCGGAGTCGATGATGCCGGCATCCAGCGCGAACGTGCCCCAGGCTTTCAGCGCGGACTCGTCGTATGCGCCCCACGACTGCGTTGCCTGAGGGTCGCCGGCGGTCAGCAGCGCGATCCGCGCATTGAGGGCGACCAGGTCGACCTTCAGCTGATCGTCGATCGAGTTGCCGGCCACGAGGGTGTCGGGGTACTCGTCGTACATGATGCGCAGCGCCGCCTCGGGATTGGTCGCCGTGAACAAGGTCGCCTTGGCCATGGCGCGCCCGAATCCCTCGATCACCTCCGGGGTGTCCGCTGCAAAGTCGGCATTGGAGAAGTACGTCGTGGAGAACAGGGACGCGACCTCGTCTGTCGTGAAGTAGCGCAGAGGCGTGCCCTGAGCCTCGAACGCCGCATACTCGGTGTCCCACAGCGACAGCGCATCGACTTGGCCGGTCGTCAGCGCCTGCAGCGCGGCGGCGCCCGTGCCCACGGCCAGATGCGTGTAGTCGACATCGGGCTCCAGTCCCGCCGAGGCGAGGATCCCCTCCGACAGCAGCATGTTCGAGGTGCCGAGGCTGTATTGGCCGATCACAGCGCCCTCGAAGTCCTCGAGCGACGTGATCGGGCTGTCTTCGAGCACAGCGAGCGAACCGGTCTGCTTGCGGATGTAGTTGTAGACGAGCTGCAGATCGCTGCCCTTCGTCATCGCCTGCCAGATGGGCTCGGGGGGTGTGCTGCCGATGTTCAAGGAGCCGGAGTCGATGCCCTGCACGATCGAGGTCGAGTCTCCCGTGACGACGATGTCGACGCTCAGCCCTTCGTCCTGGAAGTAGCCCAGCGCCTCGGCTACGGCCATCGGCGAGTTGTTGGCGCCCATGTTCGTGGGCAGACCGAACTCGACCGTCGTCAGGGCGTCGGTCGAGTCGTCAGCGCTGCCTGAGTCGGTCGAGCAGCCAGCGAGAGTAGCGATCATCGCGGCAGCGGTGAACGCTGCCGCGGTGGTCCGGATGGTCTTCATGGTGTCTCCTTGCGCATAGTCGGGGTGGTGCGGTTCGGGTGGAGCGGTAGTGAAGGTGGAACGTTTTCGGGATCGCCGAACACCGCTGCCGTCGAACGACGAAGCGGGGCGTGCAGGGGTGCGGCATCGGTGCCGCATCCGGGATCAGGTGGTGACGGGCGGGGCCGCGGAGGGTGGGGTCACCACCCAGAGCGCTTCGCCGACGGAGTCGCCGACGTTCACGATGCTGTGCGGGGTCGACGTGCGGTAGTCGATACTGTCCCCGGGTTCGAGGATGAACTCCTGGTTGCCGAGATTGAAGCGGAAGCTTCCTCGCAGGATCACGCAGACCTCCTGCGAGTCGCCGTGCGTGTAGTTCTCGCCCCCTTCACCGTGGCCGGGCTCGTATTCCGAGGTCAGCACCTCGACGTTGCCTAGCGGCGGTTGCGTGATGCGGAAGTGTCGAACGGAATTGCCCGATGCGAGCATCGGACGCTCGCCACGCCGCAGGACCGTACCCACCGCGGGCTGGGCGCTGAACAACTCGGTCCACGGAATGCCGAAGGCCGCGGCAATGCGACGCACGACATCCAGGCTGGTGTTGGCCTGGCCGTTCTCGATCTGGCTGACATACCCCGCGCTGATGGACGCTCGGCGGGCGAGTTCGCGCGTGGACATCTGTCGTAACGTGCGCAGTTCCCGCACACGAGCGCCGAGATTGCTGTCGTCCATCAGGCTGTGCCTCTCTCCTGGTAATCAGGTCGATTACCTCCAGTAATCACACTGTAAACTGGGCGGCGCGCGCTGACAAGACGTTTCTGTTACGGACCCGTAAACTCTCGCGGAGACCGGCCGAGCGGGTCCCGGCTCTGGCAGTAGCGCCTGCCGGTTGGTCCCGAGCAACTGCATAGCGCCGGGACAACCACAGCACGGCGGCGGATACGACAGAGGCTCGGAACCTCGCGACGTCCGCGCGATTCCGAGCCTCTCATTGGTCGGGCTGACAGGATTTGAACCTGCGACCCCTTGAGTCGAAGAAGGGTTCTCCCTCCGTCACGCTTGATAGCCGTAGATCCCTTGCGGGAGTAGGCAAGTCGGGAGATCCCACAACCCGTCAGATCCCGTCAAAACCGGCAAAAGCCCGGAGCTTGCGGGTACATTTGCGGGTACATGGATTTTGGGCTTGAGCGCTCCACAAGGAGCTGGCACGTACTGGTAGCACCGATTGTTGCTGAGTCGCGTATTCATCAGATGTCGACTGCTGTTTCGCCTTGTGGCGGAGGCTGATGCATCCGGCGATTGATCAGCCTGTGCTGTATAGTTCAGTGCATGCTGACTATTGCTTCTCGACTCGACGTCATGAACCGGCTCGGCCGGGCCATGGCGGATCCGACGCGTTCCCGGATCCTGATGACCCTGCTCGAGGGACCGAGCTACCCGGCGGTGCTCTCGCGTGAGCTGGAGCTGACTCGCTCGAACGTGTCGAACCACCTCACCTGCCTGCGCGACTGCGGCATCGTGGTCGCTGAGCCGGAGGGTCGCCAGACTAGGTATGAGATCGCTGATCCGCACCTCGCGGCCGCTCTCATCGCGCTGGTGGATGTGACTCTGGCTGTCGACGAGCACGCTCCGTGCGTGGACTCGTCGTGCACCGTTCCGGGTTGCTGCGGAGCGGGAGCAGACGCGTGAGCGCGGCATGCGGCTGCGAGCACGAGCCGACGACCACGGCAGTCGATGAGAGCGAGGAGAAGGAGCGGCCCTGGTGGAGGGACCGCGGGATCATGGTGCCGGTCTTCTCCGGTGTCGCGTTCCTCGCTGGTCTGATCCTTGAGTGGTCCGGCATGGAGATCCCGGCACTGGTGCTGTTCTGGGTCGGCTTGCTGCTGGGCGCGTCGACGTTCACGCCGGGCGCGATCCGGAAGCTGTTCAAGGGCAAGCTGGGCATCGGGCTGCTGATGACGATCAGCGCGGTCGGCGCAGTCGTCCTCGGCTACGTCGAAGAGGCTGCGGCGCTGGCGTTCCTCTACTCGATCGCAGAGGCGCTGGAGGACAAGGCGATGGACCGCGCCCGCGGCGGGCTGCGAGCGCTGCTGAAGCTGGTCCCCGACACCGCGACCGTGCGCCGCGACGGCGCTTCGGTGGAGATTGCGGCGAAGGACCTCGCGGTCGGGCAGGTCATGGTGGTTCGTCCCGGCGAGCGGATCGCGACCGACGGAGTCGTCCGTGCGGGGCGCTCCAGCCTGGACACCTCGGCGATCACGGGCGAGTCGATCCCGGTCGAGGTCGAGCCCGGCGACGCCGTGTCGGCCGGCGCGATCAACAGCGCCGGTGCGCTGGAGGTCGAGACGACGGCGGCGGGCACCGACAACTCGCTCACGACCATCGTGGAGCTGGTGGAGCAGGCGCAGGCGGAGAAGGGCGAGCGAGCGCGCCTCGCGGACCGGATCGCGCGCCCGCTGGTCCCGGGCGTGCTGGTCCTCGCGGCCCTGGTCGCCCTGGTCGGCTCGCTGTTCGGGGACCCGGAGCTGTGGATCACCCGAGCCCTCGTCGTCCTCGTCGCCGCCTCCCCGTGCGCGCTGGCGATCTCGGTGCCGCTGACGGTGGTCGCGGCGATCGGCGCGGCGAGCAAGTTCGGCGTGATCATCAAGTCCGGCGCGGTGTTCGAGCGCTTCGGCACGGTCCGCCACGTCGCCGTCGACAAGACCGGCACCCTCACCCGCAACGAGCCCGCCGTCACCGCGGTCCTCGCCGCGGACGGCGTGACCGACGCCCAGGCGCTGGCCTGGGCGGCTGCGCTGGAGCAGCACAGCACGCACCCGCTGGCCGCGGCGATCACCGCCGCAGCCCCCGGAGCCCAGGCTGCGGAGGGCGTGACCGAGCAGGCCGGGCACGGCATCGAGGGCAAGATCGACGGGACTCGGATCACCGTCGGCAGCCCCCGCTGGCTCGACGCCGGGGTGCTCGGCGACCAGGTCGCGGGCCTGGAGGAGCAGGGCATGACCGTTGTGATCGTGCACCGCGACGGGGCCCCTGTCGCCGCGATCGGCGTCCGCGACGAGCTGCGTCCCGAGGTCCCCGAAGTGGTGCGGACTCTCGCGGCGCAGGGCGTCGGGGTGACGATGCTCACCGGCGACAACGCCCGCACGGCACGGGCGCTGGCAGCGCAGGCCGGTATCAGCGACGTGCGCGCGGAACTGCGTCCCGAAGACAAAGCGACCGCGATCGGGGAGCTGTCAAAGGCTGGGTCGGTTGCAATGATCGGCGACGGCATCAACGACGCCCCCGCTCTGGCCGCCGCGGACATCGGCATCGCGATGGGCGCGACCGGCTCGGACGCGGCGATCGAGTCCGCCGACGTCGCGTTCACCGGCCACGACCTCCGCCTCATCCCGCGCGCGTTCGACCACGCCCGCCGCGGACGCCGCATCATCAACCAGAACATCGTCCTGTCGCTGCTGATCATCACCGCGCTGCTGCCGCTCGCGCTGTTCGGCGTCCTCGGACTCGCCGCTGTGGTGCTGGTCCACGAGATCGCCGAGGTCGTCGTGATCCTCAACGGACTCCGCGCCGCCCGCACGCGTACCCCACGGCTGGAGAGCTGATGCTTGCGACCATCGGCTCAGCGATCGGCTTGTTTGCTGCGACCAACATCGATGACATCGTCGTGCTGACCGTGCTGTTCCTGGCCTCCAGCCGAGGGAAGCCGCGACCGTGGCAGATCGTCGCAGGCCAGTACCTCGGGTTCATCACCCTCGTCGTGATCAGCGTGATCGCCGCGCTCGGCCTGACCATCGTCCCCGACGAATGGGTGGGCTTCCTCGGCCTGATCCCGCTCGGCATCGGCATCTGGACCCTCGTGCGGGGCCTGCGACGCAACGGTGACGACGATGACGACGACGAGAAGATCACCGCGGTCGGGCTGTGGGGCGTCGCCGGGATCACGATCGCCAACGGGGCCGACAACATCTCCCTCTACACGCCGATCTTCCGCACCAGTTCGCCCGGCGACGTCGTCGTCATGATCGCGGTGTTCCTCGTCCTCGTCGCCGTCTGGTGCGCTGCTGGACGCCTGATCGGAACCCACAAGGCCGTCACCGAAACGCTTGAACGCGTCGAGCACTGGCTCGTACCCGTCGTGTTCATCGGCCTGGGCCTGTTCATCCTGATCGATTCCGGCGTCATCGTCCGCCTCGTCGAGGTCCTCGCATGACCCCGGACGCGGCTGCCGATGCTGAGCTGACGTCGGGAGAGCGGCAGCAGAGGGGGCGTTGGCGGCTCACGGCGGGGGCACTCGCGCTCGGCGGGCTCGTCCTCCTGATCGATCAGGGGACGAAGGCATGGGCGGAGGCCACGCTCACAGTAAGTGAGCGCCTCCCGCTGATCGGCGACCTGCTGGGCCTGCAACTCGCTTACAACCCCGGCGCGGCGTTCTCCTTCGGTGAGGGTTCCACCTGGGTGTTCGCGCTGGTGGCCGTCGCGGCCACCGTCACCGCGATCGTGTTCGCGTTCCGTGTCCGACACCCCGGGTGGGCGATCGTGATCGGCGCGCTTGGCGGGGCCGCCGCCTCCCACGCCGGCGACAGGCTTTTCCGTGCTCCAGGGTTCGCCCAGGGGCACGTCGTGGACTTCCTCGCCTACGGGAACTGGTTCATCGGGAACGTCGCCGACGTCGTGATCGTCACCGCCGCGATCGCCGGAGCGCTTCTGATGATCCGCGGCAACGAGAACTGAGAGGACCATCATGGAGATCATCCTGCAGTATTTCAACGGCTGCCCCAACTGGGAGGTGCTCGACCAGCGGCTCGCTGAAGTAGTCAACGACCGATCCGATGTCAGGGTCATACGTCAGCTGGTCGAGACCCCCGAGGACGCCGTGCGCCTCGGGTTCCACGGCTCCCCAACCGTGCTCGTCGACGGCATCGACCCGTTCGCCGACGAGCGTACCCACGTCGGGCTCGCCTGCCGGATGTTCCGCACGCCAGCTGGGATCGCCGGGTCGCCGACCGTCGAGCAGTTGCGCGAAGCGATTTCCGGCCCGGGCGCTGACGTGTGATGCTCGTTCAGGCGTGGTCGGAACGGAGTGCCGGATAGTCGGACCAGTCACCGCCGGCGAGACGCGACCATGCGGCGGCGGACGAGGTCGTGATGCCGAGGAGATCCGAGACGATCAGGGGATGCATTTGCCGGGTGAGCTCGATGAGCGCTGTGGTGCGTGCGCTTCCCGCGAGCAGGCCTTCGGCGCGAAGACGACGGCTCAGCGGGCCCGGGGTGAGGTGATTGCCTGGGTTCCGGCCGGGGAACAGCCATCCTTCAGGATGGTGCTTCGCGGCGTCGGCGAGATCGCTGATGGCGTCGCCAAGGATCTCGGGGAGCCCGATCGGCTCGGCCCCGACGGTCAGCGTGACGGGCCGCGAGCTCGTATCGATCTGTGTCCGGGTGATCGTGACGATGCGGGTCAGCTGGATGCCGTAGAGCAGTACGAGGAGCCCGGCTGCCCGGGTCTTCGGGTCCATGCCGGCATCCGACAGGAACTTGCGAGCCATCTGCCATCGGTGGTCGGAGGCGTAGCTTCGCCCTTCGAGGCGATGGGCTCGGAACTCGACTCGGAGGGTGCTCATCCGGTGCCGTCGTAGCCAGCGAGTGAATGGTGCCAGCGCGTCACGCTGGCTCGGTGAATCAGTCAGATATGCGTCGAGCCGGCGCTGCGGGTAGGTTGCCAGCGTCTCTTGCTGTGACCGAATCTCTCGAAGAAGCGCGGCGCAGTACTTCAGCGCGGCCCGTTGCCTTTGGAAGCCAGCGGCTGGACTCGATGTACTGCGGGGTACCGCTCGGAAAGCCCGGGTGGACCGGAGGAGCTCCCAGGTGCAGTACCGGCGCAGGACCAGCCGGTCCTCGGCATGTTCGATGCCCGCCAACCATCCATCGAGCCAGTGGTCGAAGCGCGTGCCTTCGACATCGATCTCCGGAAGCACTCCTGAGCGGACCAGAAGCGAGAGGAGGAACGCTACCGACTGTCCCGACCGGGCTCGGGTGATGATCGCCTCGGCGGTGAGTGGCAGGGTTCCGTCCGCGATCTCGCGGAGCACCATCGCGCACTTGCTCTTGTGCATCCAGCGTTCGAACGATGCGGCTTTGCTGTGGTGCGTGAGCAGATAGTCCGCAAGGGGGTGGAGGTCCGCGCGGATCTCTCCCGCGTCGTCGGCGAGCAACTGCTGGATCGCGACGGGCCGGCGGCACTCGACGCAGAGATGATGCTTGCGGATCTCCTCGATCGAGCCACACCCAGGGCAGGCCATCGTCACCGGAGCGCCCGCGCAGTCGGCGCAGACCTTCTGACCGTTCATGAAACCGGTCAAGAACACCCTGCGCCCGCACTCGGGACAGGGCTGCGGTCTACGCATCGCGTAATAGCAGCGTGCGCATACCCGTCGCCCGTCAAGGTGGGAGGCGACCCGGCCAGGTTCTCCGCAGAGACCGCAGGTCTTGATCGGTGCGGTATAACAGGCCAGGCAGACGAGTTCCGGGCGGCGGACGATGATGGTCGCGTGCTGCCTGCACCGCGAGCAGTCACCGAACGATCGAGGGTCGGCTCGCCAGCATTCGCGGCAGAAGCGCTGTCCGTCGATCGTGCGCTGCACGGGTCGGACCCGGCCACAGGAAGCGCAGGAGACGGACCTGGCGTTCCGCTCGCAACGAGAGCAGTGCCGACCACCGCTCGGCGTCTTGTGGGGCATTCTCACCGAGCGGCCGCAGGACTCGCACGTCGGCAGCACTACCCGGTCTGCTCCTTCTTCTACCAGCGCGCGGGCCAGATCCTGGACGGTCACCGGCACATTCGCATGCCGCCCCTCGAGGACCCCAGGCTGCTTGATCAGCGCGAGCTCAAGAAGCCGCTGCGTGAGGGGCACTGGCGCAACCGAATGCACGATCTCAGCGAGACGCTCGGGCAAGATCTCGGGAACGAGGGGACGCACGAGGTCGATAACTTCCGTGACTCTCGGCTGCTGCGGAGGCTTGGCCACCGTGGCTACTTCGTACGCGGACGGCGGATGGTTGCGCGGACAGGACGGAGATCACCGATCGACCCGCGCGTCGCTTCCTCGCCCACGGCCACCGGGGTCGATGCCTCTCGGCGAGCGATTGTCACGAGATCGTCGAGTGAGCACTCCAGCGCATCGCACAACGCCGCCAACACGTCGAGACGCACCCGCTGAGGCGGTTGCGTCACCAGCCGATACACCTGCTCCCTGGACAGGTCGATCCCGCGTTCCTCGAGCAGTGGCTTCAGCTTGGAGGTCTGGAAGATCCCGCGCGAAGCCATCACTCTGCGGAGATTCCGTCCGGTGTCGAGCTCAACGGTCATCAGCTTCTCCTTCGATGAGGGCCTTCAGTGCTTCCGCGAGCACCCGGTTCTTGTAGTCCGAACTGACGGAGGCGTAGATCGAGGTCGTCGAGGCGTGCATGTGCCCGACCTGCTCCTGGACGAATCGATCGGCATAGCCGAACTCCAGCAAATGCGTGACGTAGGAATGCCGGAGGCTGTGCAGCGTCAGATCCTTCGACAGGCCAGCCTCGTCCCGCAGCTCCGCGAACCTCCGGTCGAGATACCCGGCGGACAGACGCGTGCGACGCTCGGTCACCCAGAGCGCGTCAAGGTCAACTCCGGGCGCGAAGCGTTCCCGGGCCTGCTCGAGCCATTGCTGCATGCCCGGCACCCACCAGTCGAACTCCGGCACCAGCAGCACCGTCCGCCGCCGCGGCGCACCACCTCCTGCAGCCTTCGCCCACCGCACGTGTATCGCGCCGTAACGCCCCCACTGGCGCATCTTTGCGTTGTGGTGCAGGTCGACGGTGTCGAGCATCACCGCCTCCGTGCGGCGCAACCCGAACGCGTAGACCGTCTTCAGCAGTTGTGCGTCACGCAACGCCCCGAGAGCGCCCTTCCGGCCCGACGCCACGAGCAGCTCGACGCGAGCGTCGGCGGTGTCGAACAGGCGCTCGATCTCGTCGTACGTGAACGGGCGGCGTTTCCCGTCCCCCTCGAACTCAAACCGGTGCGCGACCGTGTTCCACGGCAGACACACCTGGGACGGGACCTCACCGAACTCCCGGTCGCAGATCTCCATCCAGTCGTACAACGGGTTCGTGAGGTAGTCGCAGAATCCCCGGATGGACCCGTGATTGGCGCGCATCGTCGACAGCGTGCGAGTGCGTCCGCCCGATTCCGCGGTGAACTCATCCACATCGGCGACCGTCCACCTCCACGGGGGCTTGTCCACGAAATCACGGAACCGCGACACCGTCGCCGTCCGATTTCGAATCGTTTGCTCGCGGAGCCCGCGTGACAACTGCTGGTTCCGCCAGCCCTCGATCATCGCGTTGAAGACCTGTTCCTCCGGGTTCGCCAATGCGACGTTCGACGCTGACGTGAGCAGCCGAAGCGCCGCTGCTGTCAGCAACCACGAGGATGTCGTGTGGCAACTGAAGGAGCAGGCTGGTTCGATCAGCGTGCAGACGGTCATGGGGATCCTCGGTTCGATGTCCGGCGACTTCGCCGGATTCGCAGGGGCTGCGGGTCAGGCGTTCGAGGTTGGCAATACGCAGTCCTTGAGAGCCGTTGTAGACCGGCTGAAGCTCGCCGGCGTCATCAAGCTGCAGCAGGGTGGACAGCCCAGAGATCGCTGGAAGCTGCGCATCGCTTAACCCCCTGCTACGGTCGCCACTACAAAGCTCGTCCTCGCTCTAGGCTCAGGTTCATGGAGCGGACCACATCGAGGGTCCGGATGGAGATCAAGATACGTCGGGATCTCTCGGGATCGCGCAGGGCTTCGCAGGACGTCGGTCGGGATCATTCAGGATCTGACGGGATCTCTCGGGATACGACTACGTGTCGGACGCGCGCTGCCTAGGCAGTATGACAAGTATTCACTCGAGGTGGGCTATGCCCACCTGACAAGGACCGTCATGCCTAGCGATTGGATGTAAACCTGAGGTTCTGCGCCGTGGTTAGACGTCATTCGATAGGCCAGTCGCCGGGCAATCCAGTACTACAGCGAGCAGATAAACCCCAGAATCACGAGGGTCTTCGCCTCACCTGCCTTGCGAGCGCGCCACGTACAGGCTTGGAGTGTCGGGATAGTTCGCAAAAAACCTTGCGGGTACATTTGCGGGTACATTGGCCATTTTGGCCCACTGTTCACACGACAAAGCCCTGATGAAAATTGCTTCTCATCAGGGCTTTTCGGTCGGGCTGACAGGATTTGAACCTGCGACCCCTTGACCCCCAGTCAAGTGCGCTACCAAGCTGCGCCACAGCCCGTTGTTCTGCACTCTCGCGCAGGCAACTCCCCTATCTTAGCCGCATCTCGACCGCCTCCGCGAACCGAGGCGTTGCGGGTGTCGGAGGTCGCGCGTACCGTCACGTGCATGGCGACGATCACGACCGAACTGGCGACCGCTCCCCGCTGGAACGATGTCCAGCACGCGCTCACGGGCGGCGGCGACGGGGCGAGCTGCCAGTGCATCTGGTCGGTGCTGACCAACAAGGAGTGGAACGCGACGACGACGCCGCAGCGCACCGAGATGTTCCGCGCCGAGATCGACGAAGGACCACCGCCGGGCATCGTCGCGTACATCGACGGCGAGGCTGCCGGATGGATCCGGATCGGCCCCCGCACCCGCCAAGCACGGATCCCCCGCACCCGCATCATCGCCGCCGCGACGACCGAGCCCTTCGACGACGAGTCGGTCTGGGCGGTCACGTGCTTCGTCGTCCGGCGAGAGCATCGCGGAGCCGGACTCAACCGCATCCTGCTGGACGCCGCCGTCGAGTATGCACGCGGATCCGGCGCTCGCGTGATCGAGGGCTACCCGGTCGACACCGGGGGCGAGAAGCAGCGCCCCAACGACCTGTTCCACGGCACGCTCGGCACATTCCTGGCCGCCGGCTTCACCGAGAGGGCGGAACTCAAGCCGGGGCGCACTCTCGTCGCGCTCGACCTCGCCGCATGAGCGTGCAGCGGGCTCGCCAGCCACTAGCGTGAAAGCATGACCGATGCGCACCCGACCATCGACGACCCCGAGCTCGGCGCCTTCACCCGGGCAACGTCCGAACTCATCGATGGCTCCGTACTCACCCATGATTGGTTCGTCGGGACGGTCTCGGTCGCAGGCACGGACCTCGACCTCATGCTCGAAGGAACGACTGTCGATGAGGTGACGCCTCTCCTCCCCCGTCTGCGCGAGGTCATCGCGCGGCTCGATGTGTTGCGACGGCTCGCGACAGACGCCGTGGTCACGAACTTCAGCACCGGTGAGCCCGAGCCACACGAACTCGATGATGCCTTCGCCGACCTCGCACTCGAGACGATCGAGGCCTCCTCCGACGGAACCGTGGTCCTGCACCTGACGGACACCTGCGGCGAACACTTCCCCGAGGGCTACTGGCCCGCTGCACACCTGGGCGTCGACGACACCGTCGATCAGGTCACCGTCGAATCCTGAGTGTCCGCGTGAAGAACACGGCGCCTACGGCCGCAACGCCGCGACCCTACGATGGGGAGATGCAGCGGCGGACGCCTTCCTCATCGATCGTGTGGGCGTTCCTCCCGTACGCCGCGGTCTCGCTGTTGCATGTCGTGCTCCTCGCGGTGGACAGTCCGCTCGCCAGCCCGACCAAACTCTTCCTGATGCCGCTGCTGGCGGTTCCGGTGGCACTGTCCGCGCGCTGGCTGAAGCCTCCGGCGACACTGATCCTGCTCCTCGCAGCGGTCCTGTTCTCCTGGCTCGGCGACAGTGCGGGAGCCCTCTTCCCCGGCGCACCGGAGCTGCCGCTGATGCTGCTCTTCTTCGGTATCGCGCACCTGGCATACATCCTGTTGTTCGCTCGCCACCTCGCACGCCGGCGGATGCCGTGGTGGGCGTTGGTCTACGTCGGCTGGTGGATCGCGATGATTGCGGTCGTGGGCCCGCACACGGGCGGGCTGCTGATCGCGGTCGCCGTCTACGGACTCGTGCTCGGCGGCACGGCAGCATTCTCGGCCCGCTGCCACCCGCTCATCGCGGTCGGCGGAGCGTTCTTCCTCGCCAGCGACACGCTCCTCGCATTTCGACTGTTCCTCCCCTCGGGGCTCCCGGCTTGGAGCAGCCCCGCTGTGATGCTCACCTACACCCTCGGCCAGGGCCTCATCGTCGCCGGCGCCCTGATCGCGTTGCAGAAGCGGACCAGGTGATGGACGCCGCACGCGTCGACAGCTGGCTCTGGGCGATCCGCGTCTACAAGACGCGGTCGGCGGCGACCACCGCATGCCGTGCGGGGCATGTACGAGTGAACGGCGACAAGGTGAAGGCGGCGCAGCAGATCAGGGTGGGCGACGAACTGCGCATCCGCATCGCCGGATTCGACCGGATCCTCATCGTCCGCCAGCTCCTGGTCAAGCGCGTCGGGGCGCCTCTCGCGGCTCTTGCTTATGAGGACAAGACACCCGAACGCGAGCCACAGGCCGCCCTCGGCCTTCGGGATCGCGGCGCGGGGCGCCCGACCAAACGCGAACGCCGCGACATCGACAAGCTACGCGGTCGCCACGACGACCGTCTGAACTGATATCCCGGCATGCGTCGTCTCCGACACCTCGACTCCTTCGAACATACGTTCTAAACTGGAGGCATGGCGAACACGACCGATCTCGACCTCGACGAGAGGCGTCGCATCGTGGATGCGTGGGTCGCGACGAGGCGTCGGATCGCCACGCTCGAAGCCGAAGCAGCAGAGTTGCTCGTCGAGCAGATCGCCCTCCACGACGCCGATGTCGCCGCAAGTCCGTTCCATCGCGAAGCGATCTACCGCTCTATGGTCGCGGAGTTCTCCGCGGCCGGCCATCTCTCGAAGGGTTCGGTGGAATTCGCCTTTGCCGATGCGCAGGCGTTGCAGGCCCATCTCCCCGCCGTCCGAGCCTCCTTCGCGAGTGGGGCCGTCAGCGTCCAACATGTGCGTGAGATCGCGAGGGCGGGTGCCGTCGTCGCCGAAGCCATCCGCAACCGCAAGGTCGATGCCACTGTCATGGAGCTCTTCGAGGCCGCGGTTCTCGTTGTCGCCGAACAAGACACAGCTGCGCGCACGAAAGCGCATGCACGTCAGGTCGCTGCCGCCCTCGTCGGCGAGACGCTGGTTGAAAGACACCGACGCGCCGCCGAAGAACGATGCGTGACGGTGAAGTCGCTCGACGACGGGTTGGCGCTGCTCACCGCCGTACTCCCCGAGTGGATCGCCACCGCGATCGCCGACAGGCTGAACCGCATGACTCGCGCGGTCGTACGCGCCCGAGACAACCGCGAAGTCACGCCTCTCCCCTGGTGGTTCGACGACGACGGCGAAGGTATCGATCCCGGAGATCTCTCGCTCGACGACCCAGCGTTCGACCCGTACGACAGCAGGGTGATCCAAAGCGCCGACGGTGACATGTTCGCGACCGACCCCACGGTCGAGCATCTCCTTGTCGACACGCGGACGTGGGCGCAGACGGAAGCCGATCTCTTCACCGATCTTCTCCTGACCGCAGACCCCAGCGCCGCGCACGGAGACGGCCTCGACGGCATTCACGCTCGAGTGCAGGTCACGGTCTCGGCGACCACGCTCACTGGTGCGGACGACAACCCCGCCGAACTCGACGGCCACGGACCGCTGCATCCCGACATCGCCCGCGACCTCGCGGGTCGTAACACCGGCTGGACCCGGCTCTTCCTCGACCCGTCCGGCATGGTGATCGAGACCGACACCTACACGCCCACCGAGGGGATGCGCCGGTTCCTCCGCGCGCGCGACCGTCATTGCCGGTTCCCGGGGTGCCGCATGCCAGCCCACCGGTGCGAGATCGACCACAACCATGATCACGCCAAGGGCGGAAAGACCAGCCTCGACAACCTCGGCCACTTCTGCCGCAGCCATCACACCCTCAAGCATCCGGACATCCCCGACACGCATCGCTGGAACGCCCAGCAGGAGAAGGACGGCAGCGTCACCTGGCACAGTCCGCTGGGGCGTGACTACGTCGACCCGCCACCCCGACGCGTGATGTTCGTCTGAATGACGATGACGGAGAAGCTGGAGCAGAAGTCAGCCGTGCGCCGCGAGGAGTTGGAGCAGCCACCCGGCAGATCGGACCTTCACGGCACCGGCGCGCTCAGCTCGTTCGCTGAGCTCCCGGTCGCTGGTGACCACGACGACTGTGCGCACATCAGCGACGCGGCGCTCGACTTCGGCGACGATCGCGTCGTCACCCGCGCCCTCGGCTCGAACCACGGCGACCGTGCTCGCTTCGTCATCGATGTCCCGTGCCTGACCCTCGACCACCATCGAGACCTCGGGGAACCACTCGTCTCCGCCGAGATCCAGATCCTCCGCGGGGACCACCAGCGCCTCCAGCCGGAGACGAAGGCGCGCCGCCGCTCCCGCACGGTCCTTCCACCAGCCGTCGGGCACGGACCCCACGACATTCGCGGCATCGACCACGACCACCGGCCGCACCTCGAGCAGCGCCCGCAGCATCGGCCATGCCGAGGCGAACCCGGGGTGCAACGGTCGCTCGTCGACCTCATCGATGGGCACCCACTCGAGGGCCACGCTCTCCGGGTCGCTGATCACCGGGTCAAAGGGCACCTGCACATCGGCGATGACCGTCGTGTACGACCAGATGCCCAGATCGAGCACGCTGGTGAACCGAGGACGGACCGCCCCATCAGGCACGCCCGCTTCCTCCTGCGCCTCACGGATCGCCCCGACGATCGCGCTCTCGCCCTCGTGCAGCGCCCCACCGGGAAGCCCCCAGGTGCCACCGAAGTGGCTCCAAGAGACGCGATGCTGCAGCAGGATGCCCCGGGCCGGGTGAAAGGCGAGAAGACCGGCAGCGCCGAAACGCCCCCAGTATTTCTCGCCCGACGCCGCGATCACCCAGGCATCACCCGGGTTCCGCGGCCCGTCCGGGCGACGCGGCTCACCAGAGGCAGGAGGTACGACCGTCACCCCTTCAGCCTTTCACAGCATCGGGGTCGTGGCGCCACGGCGCGACACGCGTCGGAACAGATCAGCGCTGACGCTTCTCGCGCACCCGCATGTTGATCACGATGGGCGTGCCCTCGAAGGAGTACAGCTCACGCAGGCGGCGCTGGATGAACCGGCGGTACCCCGGGTCGAGGAACCCGGTGGTGAACAGCACGAACGTCGGCGGGCGGGTCGATGCCTGCGTCCCGAACAGGATGCGCGGCTGCTTGCCGCCGCGCAGCGGGTGCGGGTGCTCGGCGACGAGCTCGGCGAGGAACGCGTTGAACTTGCCGGTCGGGATGCGCCGGTCCCAGTTCTCCAGCGAGGTCTCCAGCGCGGGGACGAGCTTGTCGAGGTGACGCCCCGTCTTCGCCGAGATGTTCACGCGCGGCGCCCAGGCGACGTGTGCGAGGTCCTGCTCGATCTCACGCTCCAGGTAGCGGCGACGATCGGCGTTCTCGAGGTCATCGTCGTTCAGGCGATCCCACTTGTTGAACGCGAGGACGAGCGCACGGCCCGACTCGAGGACGAGGTCGATGATGCGCACGTCCTGCTCGCTGATCGTCTCCGAGACGTCGAGCACGACGACGGCGACCTCCGCCTTCTCCAGCGCGGCCGAGGTGCGCAGCGAGGCGTAGAAGTCCGCGCCCTGAGCCATGTGCACGCGGCGGCGGATGCCGGCTGTGTCGACCAGGCGCCACATCTTCCCGCCGAGCTCCACGACCTCGTCCACCGGGTCGCGGGTCGTGCCGGCGAGGTCGTTGACGACGACGCGCTCTTCACCGGCGGCCTTGTTCAGCAGCGACGACTTCCCCACATTCGGGCGACCGAGGATCGCCACTCGACGCGGGCCGCCGATCTCCTGCTTCGCGACGGCCGAGACCTCGGGAAGCTTCTTCAGCACGGCATCCAGCAGGTCGGCGACACCACGCCCGTGGATGGCCGAGACGGGATACGGCTCGCCGAGCCCGAGGCTCCACAGCGGTGCCGTCTCCGGCTCCTGCCGGGCGTCATCGATCTTGTTGGCGACGAGGAACACCGGCTTGCCGCTCTTGCGCAGCAGCTTCACGACGTGCTCGTCGGTCGACGTGGCTCCGACCATCGCGTCGACCACGAACAACACCATGTCGGCCAGGTCGATCGCGACCTCCGCCTGCATCGCGACCGAGCGGTCGATGCCACGCGCATCAGGCTCCCAGCCGCCGGTGTCGACCAGCGAGAAGCGACGGTCGCCCCACTCGGCCTTGTAGGTCACGCGGTCGCGGGTCACGCCAGGTGTGTCCTCCACGACGGCCTCACGGCGTCCGAGGATGCGGTTCACGAGCGCGGACTTGCCGACGTTCGGGCGTCCGACGATCGCCACCACGGGCAGAGCCGGGCTGTAGTGGATGCCGTCCTCGCCGAGCGTGACACCCGCGAGGAGCGCGGCGTCCTCGTCGTCCAGCTCGTAGTCGGAGAGGCCGGCGCGCAGGGTCTCCGCGCGCTGCTCGGCGAGATTCTCGTCGAGCTGGTCCATCTTCTCGGCGAGCTGGTCGGGGCCGCCTTCGTATTCGTCGTCAGCCACGGTGTGCTCCTTGGATTCGCTCGATCACCGTGAGCACGGCGTCGATGGTCTGGGGGAAATCGAGTTCCGTCGAGTCGACGACCTCGACGCCGTCCGCGGCGTTGAGGAAGTCGACGACGGCACTGTCGGAGGCATCGCGTTTGTGGAGCGCCGCGGCGACAGCAGCCGCGTTCTCGCCGGCGAGTTCGCCGGCGCGTCGAGCGGCACGCACTTCGGGTGCCGCGGTGAGCAGGATCCGCACGGGCGCATCCGGAGCGACGACGGTCGTGATGTCACGGCCTTCGACCACCACGGCGGGGTAGGCGGATTCAGCGACCAGTGCGCGGAACAGCTCGTTGACCTGCGCGCGCACCTCGGGCACGCGCGCCACGCCGCTCACCGCGGCGGAAACCCGAGAATCACGGATGGCCTCGGTGATGTCGGTGTCGCCGACGCGAACCGTGCGGTCGTCGGGGTCGAGTCCCAGACGCACCGGGAAGTCGGATGCCGCCGCGCGAACCGCCTCGGGGTCCGAGGTGTCGGCGCCGCGATCGAGCACGTGCCAGGCGAGTGCGCGGTAGGCGGAGCCGGTGTCGAGGTATCCGAAGCCGAGCATGCGCGCGACGGCCTTCGACACGCTGGACTTGCCCGAACCGGCCGGTCCGTCGATCGCGATGAACTTCGTCGCATCGGCCACGTGTGCGGGCGCCGTGGATGCGTTCGAGGTGTCAGTCATTGGTCTTCCCTGCAATCCGCCAGCCGCGTTCCTGGAGTCCGGTGATCGCCCCGTGCAGCGCGGCCGGGTCGACGCTGATCTCGGCGAGGCCGAACTGGGCCCCTGGCGAGTGCTCGAGTCGGAGGTCTTCGACGTTGACGCCCAGTTCGCCGAGCTCGCCGAACAGGCGACCCAGTTGACCGGCGGTGTCGTCGACCATGACGACGAGCGACTCGAAGCGCTGGTTCTGGCCGTGCTTTCCGGGGAGGCGGTCGACGCCGTCGTTGCCCTGGCGGATCGTCTCGGCGACCACGCGCCGCGCTCCGGGCGCGCTCGGCTCCCGCAATGCGGCCGCCACTTCTCCGAGATCGGCGGCGAGAGCATCGAGGATCTCGACGACGGGGCCGGCGTTGGCGCCGAGGATCTGCACCCACAGCTCGGGAGCCGAGGCCGCGATGCGCGTCGTGTCACGAACGCCCTGGCCTGCAAGACGGAGCGCACCCTCCTCCGCCTCCGCGAGGCGGGCGGCGAGCAGGCTCGCGACGACCTGAGGCACGTGCGACGTGAGCGCGACCGAACGGTCATGCTCCTCCGGCGTCATCTCGAGCGGCATCGCCCCGACGTCGAGCGCGAGCGCTTCGACCAGGGCGAGATCCGTCGCCTTCGTGTCCTCGTCGCGGCACACGACCCACGGTCGCCCGACGAACAGATCGGCGCGGGCGGAGATGGCCCCACCGCGCTCACGGCCGGCAAGCGGATGCGATCCGATGTATCGGGTGAGGTCGACGCCCCGCGACTGCAGGGTGCGGAACGGCTCCAGCTTCACACTCGCCACGTCGGTCACCACGGCGTCCGGGAAGCGCTGGAGTTCGGCTTGGATGACGTCCGCGGTCACATCCGGCGGCACGGCGACGACGATGAGCGAGGGGGTGTCGTCGTCGGTGGCGAGGCGGCCGGCCCCGTAGTCGACGGCGAGGCGCAGCTGTGCGGGCGACGCATCCGTCAGAACCACGTCGATGCCCTTCGACCGGAGTGCGTGGCCGACGCTCGCCCCGAGCAGACCGGCGCCGACGACGCGGACGGTCCCGGAGAGACGAGGCGCGACGGCGCCTACCCTCCGCGCCGTGGGCGCACTCGTCGTATCGGTCATTCGTTCTCCTGCTCGCCTGGCGCCTCGGCGACACCGGAATCACGGCGCGACAAGGTCAAAAGCGCGCCGAGTTCGATTTTAGTCAGTTCCCGCGTCTTCCCGGCCGGGAGGGTTCCCAGGTGGAGCGGCCCGAACTGCCGGCGCACGAGTTCCGTGACCGGATGACCGACCGCGGCGAGCATCCGACGGACGATCCGGTTGCGTCCGGAGTGCAGGGTCAGCTCGACCAGGCTCGACCCGCGCGAGGTGTCCAGCAGCCGCGCCTTGTCCGCAGCGATGGGGCCGTCTTCGAGTTCGATGCCCTTGGTGAGTTTCGAGATGGTCTGGGGCAGCACCGTCCCCTCGACCTTCGCGATGTACACCTTCGTCACGCCGAACGAGGGGTGAGCGAGCACGTGGGCGAGAGCCCCGTCATTCGTGAGGATCAAGAGACCACTCGTCTCGGCGTCGAGGCGTCCGACGTTGTACAGGCGCTCCTCGAACTGCTCCGTGAAGCGGCGAAGGTCGGGCCTGCCGTTTTCGTCCTTCATGCTGCTGACGACACCGGTCGGCTTGTTCAGCATGACGTACCGCTTGGAGACGTCGAGTTGCACCGCGGTGCCATCGACGTCCACGAGGTCGCGCTCGGGGTCGATCCGGCGTCCGAGCTCCGTGACGACGACGCCGTTGACGCGGATGCGCCCTTCCGTGATGTACTGCTCCACCACTCGGCGCGATGCCACACCCGCGCCGGCGAGGACCTTCTGGAGGCGCACACCCTCGGGCGCACCCTCGAATCCTGCGGATGCCTCGAAACCGGTCATCGGATGGTCCCTTCGTCGAAGCCGTCTGCGCCGTCATCGAGCAGAGGGGAGATCGGGGGCAGCTCGTCGAGCGAGTTGATGCCCAGGTGCTGCAGGAGCGCGTCGGTCGTGCCGTAGTTGATCGCACCGGTCTCGGAGTCGGCGAAGAGTTCGGTGATCAGGCCGCGGGCGAGCAGCGTGCGCACGACGGAATCGACGTTCACTGCACGGATGGAGGCGACCTGGCTGCGGGTGACGGGCTGCTTGTAGGCGATCACGGCCAGCGTCTCGAGCGCGGCCTGCGAAAGCCGCGCGGGCGCCTGTCCGCCGACGAACGCCGCCACGAGCGGGTCGAGCTCCTCGCGGACGTACAATCGCCAGCCGCCGCCGACCTCGCGCAGCTCGAATCCGCGCCGCGGTCCCGTGCCGTTGCCGTCGTAGTCGTCGACGAGCGTCTCGAGCGTCTGCCGCACCGCCGGCACCGGCGAACCGACGGCGGCGGCGAGAGCCACCAGCCCCAGCGGCTCGTCGACGATCAACAGGATGGCCTCGATGCGCTCGGAGAGCGGGATCTCGGTGGACACGCCGACCCCGCTGTCCGACGTCTCAGCGTCGAGCTCGGTCTCCGCCTCGAGCTCGGTCCCAGCGTCGTCCCCCGTCTCGGTCTCGGTCTCGGTCAGGTCATCGGTCATAGTCGGCCCCCAGGCTCGCGAGTGTCTCGTCCGACCAGGAGTCGGCTGCCCAGCGCAGCGTGAGCTCGCCGAGCGGTTCCAGTTGTTCGAAGGTCAGCGCCGCGTGCCGGTACAGCTCCAACACCGAGATGAAACGCGCCACCACGATGCCCGGCTCGCTCACGCCCGCGACGAGTTCGCGGAAGCTCAGCGACTCGGTGCCGCGCAGGAGGGTGACGACGATCGCCGCCTGCTCACGGATGCTGACCAGCGGTGCGTGCAGATGGTCGAGTCCGACATGCGGGATCTCTTTGGGCGCGAAGGCCAGCAGCGCCAGCGCCGCGAAGTCGTCCACGGTGAGCGACCACACGAGCTCGGGTGTCTGCGAGCGGTGCTTCTCATCGAGGCGTGCCGCGCGGACGTGCCGCTTGTCTTCGCGTTGCAGGCAACGGGAGAACCACGCCGACACCTCTTTGAAGGCCCGGTACTGCAGCAACCGGGCGAACAGCAGGTCGCGTGCCTCCAAGAGCGCGACGGCCTCAGCGTCCACGAGCTCGCCCTGCGGGAGGAGTCCGGCGACCTTCATGTCGAGCAGGGTCGCCGCGACCACGAGGAACTCGGAGGCCTGATCGAGTTCCTCATCGTTCTCGAGCTCGCCCAGGTAGGCGATGAACTCGTTCGTGACCGCGCTCAACGAGACCTCGGTGATGTCCATCTCATGCTTCGAGATGAGGTTCAGGAGCAGGTCGAACGGTCCGTCGAAATTCGACAGGGAGACCCGGAAGCCCGGTTCGATCGCCGCGGATCCGACGGGCTCGTCCGATCCGCTGCTCACGTCTTCGGCGCGCTCGATGGCCGAAGGGTCGACGGACTCTCCGCTAGGCGACAGCGCCACGGGCGACCAGCTCCCGCGCCAGCCGCAGGTATGCCTGAGCGGCCGCGTGCTCCGGGGCGAACTCGGTGATGGGCACGCCCGACACCGAGGCGTCGGGGAACTTCACGGTGCGGCCGATCACGGTCTCGAGCACGTCGTCTCCGAATGCTTCGACGACACGCTCGAGCACCTCGCGCGAGTGCAGGGTGCGCGGGTCGTACATCGTGGCCAGCAGGCCGTCCATCGTGATGGACGGATTCAACCTGTCGCGGACCTTGTCGATCGTCTCGATGAGCAGTGCCACGCCGCGCAGCGCGAAGAACTCGCACTCGAGCGGGATGATCACACCGTGCGCCGCCGTCAGCGCGTTGACCGTGAGGATCCCGAGGGAGGGCTGGCAGTCGACGAGGATGACGTCGTACTCCCCCGCGACCTGGCGCAGCACCCGGGCGAGGATCGTCTCCCGTGCGACCTCGTTGACCAGGTGCACCTCGGCGGCCGACAGATCGATGTTCGCCGGCATGACGTCGAGACCTTCGACGCTCGACTTCACGATCGCATCGTGGGCGTCGCGCTTGGTGTCGAGCAGGAGGTCGTAGATCGTCGGCACATCGTGGGTCGGGATGCCGAGCCCCGCGGACAGGGCGCCCTGCGGGTCGAAATCGACCGCGAGCACCTTGCGGCCGTACTCGGCGAGCGCCGCGGCCAGGTTGATGGACGTGGTCGTCTTGCCGACGCCGCCCTTCTGGTTGCACAGCGCGATGATGCGCGCGGGCCCGTGGGACTTCAACGGTTCGGGGGTCGGGAACCCGTGATACGGACGGCCCGTGGGTCCCATGGGGGTCTCGTCGGCCTTCTGCGCCTTCGCCCTGGACTTCGCCACTTTCTCAGCCACCGATTCTCCTGCTCCGTTCGTGCTTGGTCGATTGTACCGGGCGGCCCGTTCCACAGCCGCCTCGGCACGCGGCAGGGGGCTCTCCCGGATGGGCGGTGTCAGCGGGCGCGGGGATGCGAGGTCGCGTAGATGTCACGCAACGTATCGACAGAGACGTGGGTGTAGATCTGGGTCGTCGCGACCGAGGAATGTCCGAGCAGCTCCTGCACGACACGGACGTCGGCTCCCCCCTGCAGCAGGTGCGTGGCGAACGAGTGACGCAGGGTGTGCGGCGACACCTCCGACGTGATCTGCGCCTTCTCCGCCGCCGCTCGGATCACCAGCCAGGCGCTCTGTCGTGACAGGGGCGCGCCACGGGCGCCGAGGAACAGCCGCGCCGATGCCCGCCCTTTCGCCGCGAGCGCGGGCCGCACCCTCGTGAGATAGGCGTCGACCGCTTCTCGTGCATAGGAGCCGATCGGCACGATGCGCTCCTTCGAGCCCTTCCCGCGCAGCCGCAGTACATCGCCGTGGGCGAGGTCGTCGACGTCGAGCCCGGTCGCCTCCGAGACGCGGGCGCCGGTGGCATAGAGGAGCTCCAGGAGAGCGCGATCCCGCACCCCGATCGGGTCCTCGGGCGACGGTGCGGCGAGCAGTCTCTCGACCTGGTCGATCGTCAGCGCTTTGGGGAGCCGACGAGGAGCCTTGGGCGGACGCAGTCTCCCGCTCGGATCGTCGACCTCGATGCCCTCACGGGCCAGGAACCGGTGCCAACCCCGCACGGACGACTGCAGGCGCGCCAGCGAGGTGGAGGCCGGAGCAGGGTCTGCCGACGCACGCTCCGTGACGAAGCGGTCGATCACGGCCGGCGTCACCTCCGACGTGTCGGCGATCCCCTCCCCGGCCAGCCACTCGCAGTAGCCACCGAGGTCACGCCGGTAGGCCGCGATCGTGTGCTCGCTCAGACCGCGCTCGATCGTGACGTGACGCAGGTAGGCGTCGAGAGCGCGCTCCAGCAGCATGCGTCAGCCCCGGTCGCGCAGCCTCTGCGCCGCAGCCAGCACACCGATCGAGAGGATGCCGTTGTGCATCCGTCCGCCGAGGACGGCGTCCACCGCGTCCGCCAACGGCACCCACTCGACGCGGATGTCCGCCTCTTCGTCCTCCCGATCGTATGCCGAAGACGCCGCGGCGACTCCGGTGGCCAAGAAGATGTGGATCATCTCGTTGTTGCCACCCGGGGTGGTCCACGAGGAGACCAGCGGCTCCCAGCGCGCGGCGACGAGGTCAGCCTCCTCGGCGAGCTCGCGACGGGCGGCGTCGAGCGGCGCCTCTCCGTCCATGTCGAGCAGACCGGCGGGCAACTCCCAGTCGCGGTGACGGATCGGGTGGCGGTACTGCTGGATCAGCAGCACGCGGTCCTCGTCGTCGAGCGCGAGGATCGCCACGGCGCCGGTGTGCGCGACATACTCGCGCACGATCTCCCCGTCGCCGTAGCGCACCCGGTCGGAGCGCACGTCCCAGACCCAGCCCTTGTAGACGCGGTCGCTCTGGAGGACCTCCGGCTCGAAAGGCTCGTCGCGGAGGTACTCCGCCGACTCAGTCATCGGCACTGACGTCGAACAGCTCGCTCGCGCGGTGACGCTCGATCGCGGCGCCGACCAGCCCGCGGAACAGCGGGTGCGGGGCGGTCGGACGCGAACGCAGCTCCGGGTGCGCCTGCGTGGCGATGTAGTACGGGTGCACGTCACGCGACAGCTCGACGTACTCGACCAGGTCGAGTTCCGGGTTGAGCCCGGAGAACACCAGACCGGCGTCGGTGAGACGATCGCGGTAGGAGTTGTTGACCTCGTAGCGGTGACGGTGCCGTTCCGCGGCCTCCGGCGCCCCGTAGAGCTCGCGCGCGAGGGATCCCTCGGCGAGTGCTGCCTGGTACAGGCCGAGACGCATGGTGCCGCCGAGGTCGCCGCCGTCGAGGATGTCCACCTGCTCCGCCATCGTCGCGATCACGGGCTCGGCGGTCTCCGGGTCGAACTCACTGGAAGACGCGCCCGCGATGCCGGCGACGTCCCGCGCGTACTCGATGACCATGCACTGCAGGCCCAAGCACAGCCCGAGGGTCGGGATGCCCTGCTCTCGTGCGAACTTGAGCGCACCGAGCTTGCCCTCGATGCCGCGGATGCCGAAGCCGCCGGGCACGCAGATGCCATCGAGCTCGGCCAGCTGCTCCTGGGCACCCTCCGGCGTCTCGCACAGATCGGAGGGGATCCAGCGGATGTTCACCTTGGTCTCCTGTGCGAAGCCACCCGCCTTGAGCGCTTCGGTCACCGAGAGGTAGGCGTCGGGAAGATCGATGTACTTGCCGACCAGGCCGATCGTCACCTCGTGCTTGGGGTTGTGTACGGCGTGCAGCACCTTGTTCCAGCGCGTCCAGTCGACGTCGGTCGCCTTCTGGTCGAGACCGAGCCGACGCACGATGTACGAATCGAGGCCCTGCTCGTTCAGCGTGGAGGGGATGTCGTAGATGCTCGGCAGGTCGACCGTGTTGATGACGCCTTCCACGTCGACATCGCACATGAGGGCGATCTTGTTCCGGTTGCTCGCGCTCACCGGACGGTCGCTGCGGAGCACGAGCGCGTCGGGCTGGATGCCCACCTGACGGAGAGCCGCGACGGAGTGCTGGGTGGGCTTGGTCTTCTGCTCCCCCGAGGCGCCCATGAACGGCACCAAAGAGACGTGGACGAAGAACACGCTGTCCCGTCCGAGCTCATGACGGAGCTGGCGCGCGGATTCGAGGAACGGCTGCGACTCGATGTCTCCGACCGTGCCACCGACCTCGGTGATGATCACATCGGGACGCGGGTCCTCGCTCGCCTGCAGACGCATGCGACGCTTGATCTCGTCGGTGATGTGCGGGATGACCTGCACGGTGTCGCCGAGGTACTCGCCGCGACGCTCGCGCGCGATCACCTGCGAGTAGATCTGGCCGGTCGTCACATTGGCGGCCTCGGACAGATTGATGTCGAGGAAGCGCTCGTAGTGGCCGATGTCGAGATCGGTCTCCGCGCCGTCGTCCGTGACGAAGACCTCACCGTGCTGGAACGGGTTCATCGTGCCGGGATCGACGTTCAGGTACGGGTCGAGCTTCTGCATCACGACGCGCAGACCGCGGGCGGTGAGGAGGTTGCCGAGACTGGCCGCCGTCAGTCCCTTGCCCAAAGACGAAACGACACCACCAGTCACGAAGATGTGCTTGGTCGTGTCGTTCTTGGGTCCCGCGGAAGAAGAGTTCATCACGGGCTTCGATCCTATCAGGCGGCGGGGGCGCGGAGGCTGAGAAGTTCGCGCGCGTGGGTGAGAGCAGCGTCGGAATCGGCGAGTCCCGAGAGCAGTCGGGCCATCTCCGCTTCTCGCTCACCGCCTTCCAGACGCCGGACGCTGGAGGCGGTGACCGCGCCGTCATTGGCTTTGACGACGGAGAGGTGGTTGTTCGCGAAGGCCGCGACCTGCGCGAGGTGGGTGACGGCGATGACCTGCGACTTCTCGGCGAGTCGGGCGAGTCGCCGTCCGACCTCGATCGCGGCGGCGCCTCCGATGCCCGCATCGACCTCGTCGAAGACGAAGGTCGGCACGGGGTCGGTCGCGGCGATGACGACCTCGATGGCCAGCATGACCCGGGACAACTCGCCACCGGAGGCCCCCTTCGAGACCGATCGCGGCTCGGCGCCCGGATGCGGAGCGAGGAGGATCGCGACGTCATCGCGACCGTGGGTGCTCTCCGCGCCCTCGGAGACCGCGACCTCGAGTCGCGCATCGGGCATCGCGAGGGCGTGGAGCTCTGCAGTCACCGCCTCGCCGAGGCGGACGGCGGCATCGGTACGTGTCGCCGTCAGCGTCGCCGCGTCGGCGTCCAGCTCGGCTCGTGCCGCATCGCGCTCAGCGATGAGCCGCTCGAGGCGGTCGCCGTCGTCATCGAGTTCCGCGAGCCGCGTGGAGCCCGTCTGCCAGAGCGCCAATGCCTCGTCGAGGGAGCCGTGAGCGCGCACGAGGGTACCCAGCGCCGCGCGACGTTCTTCCACGGCGGCGAGTTCATGAGGGCCGGACTCGTCGAGGTCCGCGAGGTAGGCGGACAGGAGTCCCGCAGCGTCCGCGATCCGGTAGCCGATGTCCGCGAGGCTCTCCCCGATCTCGGTCAGCTTGGCGTCGGACGCACGCTCGATCACGCGACGGGCCTCCGCGACGAGGGCGGAGGCGTCAGGTTCGCCGTCCTCGTTGGAGAGCGCTCCGTGCGCGAGGGATGCGGCGACACGAAGTTCTTCGGCATTCGCGAGACGTTCGGCCCGATCTGCGAGTTCCTGGTCCTCGCCCGGCTCCGGTGCGGTCGCCTCGATCAGTGCCAGGTCTTCACGGAGGCGGGAGGCCTCCTCGGCACGACGGTCCCGGTTCTCGGTGATCTCGGAGATCTCGGAGTCCAGTGCCCGCCAGCGGCCGAAGGACTCCGTGTACTTCGCGAGCGCGTCCGTGATCGGCGTCCCACCGAAGCGGTCGAGCGCGTCGCGCTGTGCCGCGGCGGAGCGCAGACGCAGCTGCTCGGACTGTCCGTGCACCACGACGAGCTCTTCCGCCAGCGACGAGAGCACCCCTGCGGGCGCCGCCCGGCCTCCGACGCTCGCCCTGCTGCGTCCTTCGGCGCTGAGCGTGCGCGAGACGTACAACTCCGCGGTTCCCGCTCCTGCGGGCTCCAACTCGCCGCCGGCCTCCTCGACGATCTCGGCGACGTCTCCGCCCTCCGGAACGATCCAGACACCCGCCACCGATGCCTGTGCGGCACCGGCCCTGACAGCCCCGGAGTCGGCGCGCTGGCCCAGCAGCAGCCCCAGTCCGGTGACGACCATGGTCTTCCCCGCGCCCGTCTCTCCGGTGATCGCGGTGAATCCCGGGCCCAGAGGCAGCACCGCATCGGCGATGACGCCGAGCCCCTGCATGCGCATCTCCTCGATCATGACGGCGTCCCCAGGGTTTGGCCGCGCCATCCTTCGACGGGCAGCTGGAACTTGCGCACGAGCCTGTCGGTGAAGGCCGTGGGGTGCAGACGCGCGAGCCGCACGGGGCGCGACGACCGGCGGACGACGACCCGAGCGCCGGGCGGGAGATCGTGGGAGCGACGCCCGTCGCACCAGAGGATCCCCGACCCGTCGGTGCGCTCGAGCATCTCGATCGCGACCGCGGCGCCGGGGCTGACGACGAGCGGTTTGGCGAACAGCGCGTGCGCCGACAGCGGCACCACCGCGATCGCCTCGACGCTGGGCCAGATGACCGGTCCCCCGGCCGAGAAGTTGTAGGCGGTCGAGCCGGTGGGAGTGGAGATGACCATGCCGTCGCATCCGAAGCTCGACAACGGCCTGCCGTCGATCTCCAGGACGACCTCGATCATCCGCTCCCGGCTGGCCTTCTCGACGGTGGCCTCGTTCAGTGCCCAGGTCTCGTACACGACCGCCCCGGCGGCGTCCTTCACGCGCACCGACAGGGCGAGTCGCTCCTCGACCTCGTAGTCGCGGTCGATCACCCGGCGCACGGCCTTGTCCATGTCGTCTCGATCGATCTCGGCGAGGAAGCCGACATGGCCCATGTTGATGCCGAGCACGGGCGCTCCCGTGTCGCGGACCAGCTCGGCCGCGCGCAGGATCGTGCCGTCTCCGCCCAGCACGATCGCGAGCTCGAGGTCCGCCGGATCGACGGAGCGGCCCAGAACATCGGTGCCGGCGAAGAAGGCGTCCACCGCCGTGAGGGCCTCGTGGTCGTCGGAGGCCAGGACCGGTCGTGCTCCTGCTTCCCGCAGGGCATCGATCACGCGTCGCGCCGCGTCGACGGTGTCGACCCGGCCGGCATGGGCGACGACCAGGATGTTGCGCTCGTTCATCGTCCTCCTGCCAGTCGATTGATGGTGTCCAACCATTCTGTCGGATTGCTGCCGCGCCCCGGCGCGAGGTGCACGAGATATTCCGCGTTGCCGTGCGTTCCCAGAAGTGGTGAGGGAAGGATGCCGAGCATCCCCAAGCCGATGTCCCAGGCGCTCCACACCGTGCGCGCGACTGCATCGGCACGGGTGGCGGGATCGGTGACCAGTCCCCCGCGCACCGCCGTCCGTCCGACCTCGAACTGCGGTTTCACGAGCAGCAGAATGTCGGACTCCGCGGTCGCAACCGCCGCGACGGCCGGAAGCACGAGTTCGAGGGAGATGAAGGAGAGGTCGCCGACCGCGAGGTCGGGGAGCTCCGTGACACCGGTGGCCTCGGCGAGATTCTCGCGCGTCATGTGTCGGACGTTGAAGCCCTCCACGGTGATCACCCCGGGGTCGGCGGCGATGGACGGAGCCATCTGGCCGTGCCCGACGTCGACAGCGAGCACGGTTCGGGCGCCCCGCTCGCGCAGCACCTGCGTGAAACCTCCCGTGGACGCCCCCATGTCGAGCACGAGTCGTCCCTCCACCGGGATGCCGAACCCGTCGAGTCCGGCGATGAGCTTGTGGGCCGCGCGGCCGACGTAGTGGTCGGAGCCCGCGACCGTGATCTCGGCCTCATCGTCCACGGCGGTCGACGCCTTCACGACCTGGCGGCCGGCGACGCTCACGAGGCCTTCGGCGATGAGAGTCGCCGCATGGCTGCGCGAACGGGCGAGTCCTCGGGCGGCGAGGGCAGCGTCGAGTCGCGTCATCGGGATCCCGAAGTCTCCCGAGGATCGAGCTTCGCGCCGCTCTCGAGGCGGCGGGAGAGCTCATCGTGCACGGCCGCGTAGGCGGCGGCGCGCACGGGAAGCGGCTGCCCCTCGATCAGGCGCAGACGGCTCCACAGGCCGTCGGTCGGCTCGCTCGTCGTCTCTTCACTCACGGTTCCACTGTACGCGGCCCCTCCGACGCGCGAAGGAGCCACGCGAGATCGCTCAGGGGCGGTGGAAGGGATCGTCGTAGAGGCGCTCGGGAACACGAAGGACGAACACCGGGGTACCGGACGCCCAGATGGCGGCGGCGCCGGCGCGCAGCAGATCGATCTGCGACCCGGACTCCGACACGATCTCGACGTCAGCCCCGGAGACCCGTACGGCGGCACCGTTCACGGCAAAGACACCGTCTCGCTCCGTCACCTCGGGATAAGGCTCGTGCAGTTCGCGGAGGTCGCCGAGGATGTACGTCGGACGCGAGCCTTCCGGTGCCGCGAGGACGTGCTTGGGGCGGTCGATCCCTGTCAGCACCAGCGCCGAGTCGATGCCGACACGGCTCGCGCCCATGATGTCGGTGTCGAGGCGGTCGCCGATGAACAGCGCCTTCTCGGCACCGAAACGGGCGAGCGCCTCTTCGAAGATGGGCGCCTCCGGCTTGCCTGCGACGGTCGCCAGCCGACCGATGGCTGTGTGGACGGCAGAGACGAGGGTTCCGTTGCCCGGAGCGACTCCCCGTTCACGAGGAATCGTCCAGTCCGTGTTCGTCGCGATCCAGGGGATGCCGCCCTCTTCTTCGGGAAGCTTGAGTGCGAACGCCGCCTCGGCGAGATCGGTCCAGGCGACCTCAGGAGCGAATCCCTGCACCACTGCACTCGGCGCGTCGTCCGCGCTGCGCGTCACCGTGTAGCCGGCCTTCTGCACCTCATCGACGAGACCGTCACCGCCCACGACCAGGATCGTCGCCGGTGCCGGTACGATCGTCGCCATCAGACGCATCGCGGCCTGCGGGCTCGTCACGACCTCGGAGGCCTCGACCTGGAGCCCGAGACTGCTCAGATGCTCCGCGACGGAGACATCGGTCCGTGCCGCGTTGTTCGTGATGTAGCCGAGCTGTGCGGCCTTCGCCGCCTGGTTGAGGCTGTCCACCGCGAACGGCAGCGCGCCGGGTCCGGCGTAGACCACGCCGTCCAGGTCAGCCAGCACGGTGTCGACCCCGTCGAGAGGCGTGCGGAGCGGGCGTCGGCGAGAGAACAGCGCCACTACGCCTCCGGGTCCGTGTCGTCGGCCTCGTCTTCGCCCAGGAGCTCGCGCACCTCGTCCTCGACCGTGGGCTCCGCAGCCTCGGGTTCGCCCGGCGCGGGCTCGGCCGACACAGGCTCAGCACGCACAGGCTCAGCCGGCACAGGCTCGGCCGGCACAGGCTCTACCGGCGCATCGGTATCGTCCTCGTCGAGGTCGATCTCGATCATGCTGTCTTCGATGAAGATCTCTTCGTCACCGGCCTCATCGACTCCCAGAGCTTCAGCGGCGACCTGGGCCCGGTGCGACCAGAACTCGGCTTCCTCGGTGCGGCCGAGGTCTTCGAGCACAGCAGCGCGCGCTGCGAACAGCGCGGGGCTCCACTCGAACGCACGATCCGGATCCAGCTCCGGGATCTCCAGCTCGCCGAGGGCGAGTTCAAGGTCGCCCTGATCCAGGCGCGCACCCGACATCGCGATCGCCAACGCGACGCGGACGGGCGTGTCCAGCGTCGAACGATCGACGGCCCTGCCGGTCTCGAGCGCACGATCGGACCGGCCGATGCCACGCTCACTGTCCACCATCAGAGCGATCTGGTCGTCCTTGCCCGAGATCCGTCGATAGGTCCGCAGCTCACGCAGTGCGAGGGCGAAGTCCTCAGTGGCATAGGCGGTGATGCCGAGAGTCTCACGGACGATCGCGATACGGCCGGCACGGCGCGATGCGGCCAGCGCGTGCTGGTGGGCGAGCGCGGGGTCCTCGTCGATGAGGCGGGAGGCCATCGCGAGGTGACGCGCGACGTGCTCGGCATTCTCCTTGCTCAGCGTCTTCAGCTCATTACGAGCCGCGCCGTTGAGATCACGAGCGGTGACGTCGTCCGGGATCTGCGGCTCATCGAACCGCGGACGCTCGTTCGCCGCCTGCGCGGGACGTTCGCGTCCGGCTCCCCCACGTTGGGGGTAGGAGCGCGAACGATCCCGGTCGCCACCCTCGCGACGCGGGGCGGCGCCATCACGCTTGTACCCGCCACCTTCGCGGCGAGGGGCAGCGCCATCACGCTTGTACCCGCCACCCTCACGACGAGGAGCAGCACCATCACGCTTGTACCCGCCCTCACGACGAGGAGCAGCACCGTCACGCTTGTACCCGCCGCCCTCACGACGAGGGGCGGCACCATCACGGTTGTACCCGCCACCTTCGCGACGGGGAGCGGCACCGTCGCGGTTGTAACCGCCCTCACGACGAGGGGCGCCGCCGTCGCGGCTGTACCCGCCACCCTCACGACGGGGGGCAGCGCCATCACGGTTGTACCCGCCACCCTCACGACGGGGGGCAGCGCCATCACGGTTGTACCCGCCACCCTCACGACGGGGGGCAGCGCCATCACGGTTGTACCCGCCACCCTCACGACGAGGAGCAGCACCATCACGCTTGTACCCGCCACCCTCACGACGAGGAGCAGCACCATCACGCTTGTAACCACCGCCCTCACTACGGGGGGCAGCGCCATCACGACTGCGATCAGAACCTTTGCCGGAAGGGCGATTGCTGCGCGATCCCTTGTCGTCGTTGCGACGCGGACGGCGCTCTTCCTCTTCCGGCATGATGATCCCTGTTCTCTTCGTGTAAACGCAAAATGGCCACCCAGCGTTGGGTGGCCATTTTGTTTAAAAGGAGTCCGGCGGTGTCCTACTCTCCCACAGGGTCCCCCCTGCAGTACCATCGGCGCTGTGAGGCTTAGCTTCCGGGTTCGGA